>QZKV01000027.1 GCA_003599575.1 Desulfobacteraceae bacterium
GTGCTGCCGGCGGCCGCTCAATTGATGCCGGCAAGCGATCCCGCCATGCCGGCCGCGTTGATCAACCTGTTGGCCTGGATCACCCCGCCGGCCCTGGTGCTCATCGGATCGGCCGCCGTCCTGCTCGGGCTCAGAACCGTGCTGCTGCGCCGCCGTTCCGTGCGGCGCGGGGAAACCTGGGGCTGTGGTTATCTGCTGCCTTCGGCGCGCATGCAGTATACCGCCTCTTCATTTGCGCAGCCGATCATCGGCATGTTCGCAACTGTTCTGCATCCCCGGCAGGAGCTGCATCCGCCGCAGGGATTGCTCCCCACCTACGCCCGTCTGTCCACCCATACGACGGAGTTGTTCGTGCGCTGCGTTTATGGCCCCGCCCTGCGGGCGCTTCTGCGCCTGGCCTTTTTTTCCCGGCGGATTCAGCAAGGACGAACCCATTTGTACATCTTATTCATCGTCATCACCATTTTAGCCCTGCTGATCTGGAACCTGAGCTAAAGGACGACATCATGCAGTACGCGCTCTTGCATGTCTTGATGGCCCTGGTGCTCGCCCCACTGTTGCCGGGACTCATCAACAAGGTCAAAGCCTTCTTCGGCGGCCGCAAGGGTCCGCCGCTGTTGCAGCCTTATTTCGATCTTTTCAAGCTGTTGCGCAAAGGCGCGGTTTTCAGCCCCACCACCTCATGGGTTTTTCAGGCCGCTCCGGCCGTGGGACTGGCCTCGGTTTTCACGGCCTTGACCCTGACCCCTCTTGGAAAAATTCCTGCCCTGATGGCTTTTCCCGGCGACCTGCTGGTGCTGGCCTACGCCTTGGGGCTGATGCGTTTTTTCACCGTCCTGGCCGCCCTGGACACGGGTTCGGCCTTCGAAGGCATGGGCGCCAGCCGTGAAGTGCAATTTGCGGCCCTGGCGGAAGTGGCCTTGTTGTTGGGCATGCTGGCCGTCGCCGCCCAGGTGGGTTCGTTTTCCTTGAGCGATCTGGCGCGCCAGGCGTGGTCCGGTGAAACGCGCTGGCCTGCGGATGCCATTTTGCTCCTGGTGTCGGCCTCCTGGCTGGTGGTGCTGCTGGCTGAAAACGCCCGTGTGCCGTTTGACGATCCCAATACCCATCTGGAACTGACCATGATCCATGAAGTCATGATCCTGGATCACGGCGGCGTGGATCTGGCCTTGATCGAGTATGCCGCGGCGTTGAAACTCTGGGTGACCGGCGCCCTGCTGGTATCCATGGCCCTGCCCGTGCGTTCTGCGCTGCCCGCCGTCAACCTGGCCGCCGGGCTGGGCGGATTGCTTGCGCTGGCGGTGATCGTGGGGGTGATCGAGTCGAGCATGGCCCGGCTCAGGCTGCTGCGCGTACCGCAGTTACTGGTTACGGCCGGGATGCTTGCATTTCTGGCCGTTATGGTGGGCATGAGGTAAAGCGATGCAGGTGCTGCAGGAAATACTGGTGATTGTACTGATCCTACTGAATTTCCGCCTGTTGGGAACCAGCCGCCTGGGCGCCTGCGTTCAGACGGTGGCGCTGCAGGCTCCGGTGATCGGTCTTTTGCCGCTGCTGGTTCCCGGCGGGCCGGACCGCTGGATCGTGGCCATGGTGGTCGCGGCCACCGTGGTCAAAGGCCTTGTGCTGCCGGCACTGGTCCGCAGGGCCCTGCGCGAGACGGGCGTGGTCCGCGAGCTCGAACCCTTGTTGGGCTACACCTTTTCCATATTGACCGGCACCGGTTTGCTGGTGCTCAGTTATCTGGCCGGCCGGTCCCTGCAGCTGCCCATGGGCGGTGCGGCCCAGCTGCTGGTTCCCGGAACCTTGTTCACCATGCTCACCGGTCTGTTCCTTATCGTGGCCCGGCGCAAGGCCATCACCCAGGTGCTGGGCTTTCTCGTTTTGGAAAACGGCATCTATCTTTTCGGCGTGGCCTTTGCCGTCCACGAGCCCTGGCTGGTCCAAACAGGTGTGCTGCTGGATGTTTTCGCAGCCGTATTCGTCATGGGCATCACGATTCATCAGATCAACCGGGAGTTCGATCATATCGATACGGACCGGCTGTCGAGCACGAAGGATTGAGACGATGATCTGGGCACTCATTCTGGTTCCGGCGGCCGCCGGGGCGTTGTCCTTTTTGCCCTTGCCCGAGCGGATGCCGCGCATGCTGCTGATATCGGCGGCAACCCTTCATCTGGTCCTGTCGCTGGCGGCCTGGTATGTCCCGGGAGAGCTGACCGCCGCCGGCGGCTGGCTGGCCGTAGATGCGGCCGGACTGCTGTTTTTAACCATCTGCAGCGCCCTTTTCCTGGCCGCAGCCCTCTATGCCCTTGGTTACTTGAGTGAAACCAAAGAACCCATCCGCGATTATCTGGAAGGCTTCGACTTCGGCAACCGCCCGGAAGGTGTTTTCATCGGGTGCCTGCTGCTGTTTCTGGCGACCATGTCGGCCGTTGCCCTGGCCCATCACCTGGGACTGCTGTGGGTGGCCGTTGAGGCCACCACCCTGGCCAGCGCGCCGCTCATTTATTACCACCGTCACCACCGCAGCCTGAGCGCGGCCTGGAAGTATCTGCTGATCTGTTCGGTGGGCATCGCCCTGGCCCTGTTGGGCAATTTTTTCCTGGCCGTGGCGACCACCGCGGCCAAGGGTCAGCACATCACCCTGTTGATTCCGGTGCTGATGGATCATGCCGCCGCTCTGCAGCCCACCTGGCTCAAAGCGGCTTTCCTGTTGATGCTGGTCGGCTATGGCACCAAAATGGGCCTCGCGCCCATGCATACCTGGCTGCCGGACGCCCACAGCGAAGCGCCTTCACTGGTGTCGGCCCTGCTTTCAGGCGCCTTGCTCAATTGCGCCTTCCTGGCGGTTTTACGCATGCAGGCCGTCCTTGCGGCGGCCGGCATGGGCGCGTTCGGGCGCGACCTGCTGGTGTTGTTCGGCCTCCTGTCCATGGCCTGGGCGGCGCTGCTGCTGATCGCCCAGGCCGACTACAAGCGGCTGCTGGCCTATTCCAGCGTGGAGCACATGGGGGTGCTGGCCGTGGGGGTCGGACTGGGAGGGGTCGCCGGCGCCGGCGCCATGCTGCACGCCGTGAACCATTCCCTGGCCAAGGCAGCCCTTTTCCTTGTGGCCGGCAACATCCTGGCAGCTTACCGGACCAAGGATATCTTGTCCACCTGGGGCGTGCGTCACATCCTGCCCCTTTCGGGCATGCTCTGGCTGGCCGGCATTCTGGCCGTGGCCGGTTCACCGCCCTTTGGTCTTTTCACCAGCGAACTGATGATTCTCCAAGGCGCCTTGGCCGATCAGCGCTGGGCGGTGGCCGGCGGTTACCTGGCCGCCTTGGGGGTCGCCTTCGGAGCCCTGTTGTGGGCTGCGCTGAAGATGGTGTACGGAACCGTTCCGGCCGGTGCGCCTGGCAACAAACCGAGGGGCGACACCTTTTTCTCTGTGGCCTCGCCTGCTTTTCTGACCGCCGCGGTGCTGCTGCTGGGGTTCTGGGTGCCTGATCCGCTTTGGCGGCTTGTCCATAAGGCGGCGGCGCTATGGGGAGGAACCCTGTGATGCACGCACCGATCGCCTACCTCTTCAACGGCCAGACCATCGCTACCGCGGATGTGCCGCTCGTGCCGATGGCCCAGCTGCGCCAAGGCGTGATCGAACTGGTCGCCGGAGGCGGACACCTGTCGGCCTTTTTCGCAGTCGGCGCAGAAGAGTGCTTCCGCATGCACGCCGTGGTGTGCGTTCCGCAACGCGAACAGCTGGCCGTGCTGGCCGCCGACGTGAGCGGGGATTACCCGGCGCTGACGCCGGAGTGCTGGCCGGCCAACTGGTTCGAGAGGGAGATCTATGAACAGACCGGCATCCGGCCCACGGCCCATCGCTGGCTCAAGCCGATCCGGTTCCAGCCGCGAGGCCGCCGGGCGGCCGTTGCGGCCGTTGCGGCCGTGGGCGACCTCGATTTTTTCAGCATGCAGGGCGCTGAGGTTCACGAAGTCGCTGTAGGGCCGGTGCATGCCGGCGTGATCGAGCCGGGACATTTCCGTTTTCAATGCCATGGTGAAACGGTTCACCACCTGGAAATTTCGCTGGGCTACCAGCATCGCGGCATCGAGCGGGCCATGGCCGGCGGCCCTGACCGGCGCAGCCTGCACTACATGCAGACCCTGGCCGGCGACAGCACCATCGGTCATTCCGGCGCTTACTGTGCCGTGATGGAAGCCTTGGGCGAAATCCAGATCCCGCGCGCCGCCGAAACGGTGCGGGCCGCGGCGGCCGAACTGGAGCGCATGGCCAATCACATTGGCGACCTGGGTGCAATGGCCGGCGATGTCGGCTTTCTGCCCACGCTCAATTACTGCGGCCGTATCCGCGGCGATGTTCTGAATCTCACGGCCCTGATCTGCGGCAATCGTTTCGGCCGCGGCCTGCTTTCACCCGGCGGGGTGCGCTTCGGCCTGGACGAGGAACGCCGCCGCAAACTGCTGCAGGGGCTCGCTTCCGTGCAAAAGGACCTCGGCAGCGCCCTGGCCCTGATGTTCGATACCCCCTCGGTCGTGGCGCGCCTTGAAGGGACCGGGGTTCTTTCGACGGATCTGGCGCGCCGCATCGGGCTGGTCGGCCCGGCGGCGCGGGCCTGCGGCCTGCTCAATGATGTGCGCAGCCAGCTGCCGTATGGCGCCTATCGCTTCGACATCGTACCGGCCGCCGCCTATCCGAGCGGTGACTGCTTTGCGCGGGCCTATGTGCGCTGGCTGGAGCTGGACCAGTCGCTGGCCTTTATCCGCCGGCAACTGGCCGCCCCCGGTTTGGAGGATGGCCTCCTGAAACCCTGTCCGCCGCCGCTTCCCGACCGCATGGTGGTGGCCCTGACCGAGGGCTTTCGCGGTGAGATCTGCCATGTCGCGGCCACCGACCGGAACGGCCGTTTTGCATTTTACAAGGTGATCGATCCTTCTTTCCACAACTGGTTCGGCTTGGCCCAGGCCCTGCGCGGGCAGCAGATATCGGATTTCCCGCTGTGCAACAAGAGCTTCAACCTGTCATACTGCGGGCATGATCAATAAGGATGAAGGAAGCGGATGAACGATGAAAATAGCGTCAGGGAGAGCCTGCCAAAGATATCGCAAATCGGTTCCCTCGCATTCTCATGCAGCGTGGGAACGACGATCGTATGACGATTTTACCACGCAGATGAAAGAAGCCTCATGCTGAACGTTCTTAAAACCCGCTGGCGTCAGAAGCACCGCACCATGGCTTATCCGGGCGGCCCTGCGCCGGCCCTGTCCGACCGCTTTGCCGGCCGGCCGGTGATCCGCGGAGAGTGTCCCCGGGGATGCCACGCCTGCCGCGATGAGTGTCCGGTGGATGCACTACACCCGGATGCCGACCTCATCCACCTGGATATGGGGCGCTGTCTGTTTTGCAGGGCGTGTGCCGATGCCTGCCCGCAGGGCAACATCGTTTTCACGCACCGCCACCAGCTCGCCGCAGCCCGGCGGGAGGATCTGGTGGCGAGCGCCGCTTCGCCCGAGCGGACCGAAGCCCTGTCCATGATCGCACACAAGTTCTTTCGTCGATCGCTTAAACTGCGCCAGGTCTCGGCGGGCGGCTGCAATGCCTGTGAAGCGGATGCCAACGTCTTGGGCACGCCGGCCTGGGACATGGGCCGTTTCGGCATTCAGTTTGTGGCCTCGCCCCGGCATGCGGACGGTTTGTTGATCACCGGCCCGGTGACCGAAAATATGCGCCTGGCTCTGGAAAAGACCTATGCGGCCGTGCCCGAGCCGCGCATCGTGATCGCGTGCGGCGCCTGCGCCGTGAACGGCGGACCGTTTGTCGATCATCCGGAGGTCCATAACGGCGCCGATTCGCAGCTGCCGGTCGATCTGTATATCCCCGGCTGCCCGCCGCATCCGCTGACCATCCTGGACGGCTTGCTGCGTTTGCTGGGGAGACCTGTGCCGACGCAAAGACCACCGGGGTGATGGCGCCTGTAATTCTCCCCGAATGAAATTCATTGCCGCCGGCTGCATGTCCGTGGGCGGAACGCTGCTCACACGAGACCACCATTTTTCGGACGTGGAACAGATTCAATCCTGAAATATTTTTGAGCAGCTCAAGTCGCCGTATATCCCCCGTCCACCGTCACGACCGTTCCCGTGGCGAAACGCGCGCGCTCGGAGGCCAGAAAGGCCACAAAGTGGGCGATATCCTCGGGCTCTCCCGGCGCAGGCTCCTTGGGCATCAGTTCGGGCCAGCGGGCGGCATCGCCGAACCGGGATTGCGCCAGGCTTTTCAGCAGGCTTTCGAGCCGCGCGGTCTTGATCAACCCCGGGTTGACCGCGACGACCCGGATGCCGTCGCGCAGGCTGCGCCCGCCCAGGGCCTTGGTAAAGGCCATCAAGGCGGCATTGCCGGCGCCGCCGGCGATATAATCCACCAGGGGCCGCTCTCCGGCCGCCCCGATCACGTGAACGATCACCCCTTTGCCGCGGGAGCGCATGTTGGCATAGACGGCCCGGCTCAAATTGATGTACCCGAACACTTTCAGATCCCAGGCCTCGCGCCACTGGGCCTCTTCCACGCGCCAAAGATCACCCCTGGGGATGGCGCCTGCATTGTTGACCAGGATGTCGATCTCAAGGCATTGGGCCGCAAGGGCGCGCGCATCGTCTCCGCGACTCAGATCGACCGGGTGAATGGTCACCGCCACCCCGTACCGGGCGGCGATCATCTCCTTGGTCTGCCGTAAGGCCTCCTCGCCGCGGGCCGCCAGATGCAAGGCACAGCCTTCGGAAGCGAGTACTTCCGCACAAGCGCGTCCGATGCCCTTGGAGCCTCCGGTAACCAGGGCTGTCTTGCCCCTGAGCTGCAAATCCATGGTACTGCTCCTTTCTCACTGAATACCTTCAATCGCCGTGTTCCGATGCCTGATCGAAACGGATGGTCAGCGCATAGGCGCCGTCCTGCAGTCTGGTTTGTATCTGATGCTCGCCTTTCTGGAACACCTTGAGCATGGATTTGTTCGAAGCCAGCACATCGGCCGTAAACCCTGTCAAACCTCTTTGAAGGGCATGCTGGACCAGCAGACGGTAGAGAAAAGTGGCGATGCCCCGGCCCTGATAGGCCTCGTCCACGACAAAGGCCACGTCCGCATAGGGGGCATCTTCATGTTTGACATAGCGCCCTTCTGCGATGATCAGTTCCTGGCCGGTTTCGCCCACCAGGCCTACGATGGACAGGACGTTGCGGTAATTCACATTCACATATTCCTGCATTTCAGTATGCCGCATGGTTTTGATGGGGGCAAAATAGCGGTAGTAAATCGCCTCGTTGGAGAACCGGTAGAACAGTCGCCGCATCTGTTCTTCGTCGGATGGCTTGATGGCCCTGAAGCGGACCGTAAGGCCGTTTTTGAAGGTCGCCTGGGTGGCCACCTCCTGGGGATAAAAATGGGCCCCGTCGGCCACAAAGACTTGGTCCTGAAACAAAATGTGCGCATCTTTGGCCGCTTTGACCAAGGCCGGCCGGTCTTCGGGATGGGCGATCTCGATCAGGGCCTGGGCGCGTTCGCGCAGGGTCCGCCCGCGCAGATGGGCAGTGCCGTATTCGGTGGCCACAATATCCATCGATTCGGGTTGATTCATCAGGTTGGGCAAATCTTCCACCGACAATCGCACGTTGGGCTCCCCCTTGCGATTGCGGCTGGGCAGGGCCAGGATCGAGTAGCCGCCCCGGCTGATCTCCGCGCCGTTGAAAAAGTCGACCAGTTGCCCCGGGCCGGTGGTGACATTGCCTTTGCCCAGGCTCATGGCCGCACGACCCGTCAGGTCCACCCGGCGGGCGGGGATGAGCACTACAAACCGGTCGTTGCGGCCGATATCCATGGCATTGAAAACCCGGTCGATGCTCTGGAATTCCACGAGAGGATTGTGATCGAGCCAGCGCATCAGCTTGGGGCTGCCCAGGGCAAATCCGGTCAGCGAGCGGCCCCGAAACAGGCCTTTGCGGCGGTTGCTGACGGCGCCGCTCTGCACCAGCTCCATCAGGGCGTCGGTGAAGGAAGGCGTATGAATGCCCAGATCGCGCTTGCGAGCCAAATACTTGGGCAATGCCTCGAACAGCGGGCCGATGCTGTACGACAGGCAACTGCCGTCCTCGATGACGGAGGCCACCACGGACGCCACCCTGTCGAACACTTCGTCCACGGGCCAACGCTCGAAGTAAATCGGGGGGTCGGTCGATTGGACCAGCAGATCGAATTGCTCCACCGGAACAAATGTGTCCCCATAGGTGAACGGCACTTCCGCGTTGACCTCCCCCACCACCAGAGCCGCCTGATCCATGGCCCGGCGGGCCACATCCACGCCCACACCCAGGCTGCAATAGCCGGACTCGTTGGGCGGTGTAATCTGGATAAAGGCCACGTCGATGGGAATCTGGCCGGAACGGAACAATTGGGCAATGGTGGAAAACCGCGAGGGGATCAGATCGACATAACCGGCGTTGATGGCCTCGGAGGCCACCCAGCCGGAAAAGAAGGTTTTCAAGCGATACTTGTGCGACTGCAGGGCCTCCAACGAAATGGCGTCGCCGAAACTGACCAGTTGGATCAGGGTCAGGTCTTGCAGGTTGTAGGCTTTGGAAGCCATCAGATGTTTGACCAGCGTGCGCGGTTCGGCCGTACCGGTGCCAAGAAAGATGTTCATGCCCGGTTCGATTCGGCGCATGGCGACTTCGGGCGCCACCACGCGGCGCCGCCAGTCGGAAGAGCTGGAAGGTGCCATAGGCGGTATCCTTTGCGGCAGCAGGCACTGCTGCCGATAACGTTGATCGGGCCTCACCCGAGCAAGGCGGCGATTTCGTCCAGATGCATTTTACGGTGAACGCTCCGATACAGGCGGAAGCGTTCGCCCAATCTTTCCACAGCGGCGATCACCTCGTCGGAAACCGTTTCCAGATCGCCATCCACCATCTCTGCGGCCGAGAGCGCCAATGTCGCAGCGGCCCTTGGCGGTATGGCCAAACACAAGGGCAGCAGGGCATCGTTGATCGTGTCGATATCCCCGGGTGCCGCAGCCGTGGCGCCGGCCTTGATCTTATTGAGCGCCAAAGATGAACGGTAATCCCAAAAAGCCAGGTGCGCCAGCGCGGTGGCAACCGTCCACCCGTTGGAAAAGGTCCTTGCCAGCTGCTCATCGCTGATACGGTCCACCAGGGCCTTCAAACGATTGCGTTCGCGGGCGTTTTCGATAATGAACGGCTTCTCCATGACATTTTCCCCTTATCTCCACTGATTCGAGTCTCGGTCTGATTCAAGAAGTTAACCTGGAGCCATAAGATACTTGTGACAGACACGCAGGGCTTCATGCAGGCAACCCAATTTATACATATGGGCAGATTGGATTGGCTAAGCCTTTCACTGCATAAAATCATCTGTCGGGTCGGCGATCAAGCATTTTGTCCGCGAAAAAACACTTGACACCCGCAGTCTTTCCTCTTTATCTAGGCACCATCAACAGGAAGAAACCAGACATGGCATCAAGTAAACAAAAAATCGGGGCGTTCAGAGGATGGTGGTGGCGTCTGTGGCATGTCCGCGGCTGCGGGGCCTTGCCGACCGTCTGAGTCAATCATAGGCAAACATAAGGACCGTGGGCCGCACCCCAAGCTCACGGTCCTTTTTTTACCAAAAAGGTCGCGAGCCGCAAAAGCCCGCGACCTTTTTTAATCGATCTTCAGCAACCGCCCGAAGTGTTTGGTTCCGGCCGCTGCCCTGAACACCGGGCATAATAGATGCCCCAATTGAATTTTTTGGAAGGAGACCCTATGCTGCTGCGCAAATTTCCGGACCATGCCCAGTTTCAGGAGCTGGCGCGCACCCACAACGTGATTCCGCTTGGGGTGGAAATCCTGGCCGACATGGAGACCCCGGTATCGCTGCTGGCCAAACTGTACCGCAAGCAAGGCCCCATCTTTTTGCTGGAGAGCGTCGAGGGCGGTGAAAAGTGGGGCCGTTACAGCTTCATCGGCACCTCGGCCCATGCGCAGGTGCGGGTTTTCCGCGATACCGTGCAGGTGACAACCAGGGGTGGAACCGAAATCATCCCTCACGGCGGCGATCCCCTACAGGTGCTCAAGTCCTTCCTGGACCGTTTCAAGCCCGCTGCCTTGCCGGAACTGCCGCGTTTCTGGGGCGGTTTGGTCGGCTATCTGACCTACGAGATGGTATCCTTTTTCGAGACGCGCGTGCCCAACCGGCTGCCGCACGACCGGCCCTTGGCCCATTTCATGCTACCCGAAGAGCTGCTGATTTTCGACAACATCCGCAATACCCTGATGTGTCTTTCGGTCAGCTTTATCGAGCGACCCGACACGGCCGGTCATGTCTATGCGTCGGCCGCCAACCGGTTGAACCAATTGCTGCGGGTGATCAATATGCCCCTGGCCGCCGAACCGGTGAACCTGTCGGCGTTTCAACTCTCTTTGCAGCCGGTGCTCGCGGAAGAAACGTTCCGGGGACAGGTGGCCGCTGTTAAGAATTATATCCGCAACGGCGATATCATCCAGGCGGTCATCTCCCAGCCCTTTACCTGCCCGCCGCCTTATGACATGCTGGCCCTTTACAGGGCGCAGCGTTACATCAATCCATCGCCGTATCTTTTCTTCATGCATCTCGGCGAAATGGTGCTGGCCGGCTCGTCGCCGGAAACCATGGTGCGCCTGGAGAACCGGGTGGCCACGCTGCGGCCGATCGCCGGCACCCGCCCGCGGGGCAACACAGAGCAGGCCGACCGCGCGATGGCGGACGAGCTGCTGCAGGATGAGAAAGAACGGGCCGAGCACCTGATGTTGGTCGACCTGGGCCGCAACGACCTGGGCCGCGTGGCCCGCACCGGCACGGTGCAGGTGACCGATCTGATGGTGGTCGAACGCTACTCCCATGTGATGCATCTGGTTTCCAACATCATCTGCGAAATGAAACCCGAGTGTAATGTTTGGGATCTGCTGCGGGCATCGTTTCCCGCCGGCACCCTGAGCGGTGCTCCCAAGGTGCGCGCCATGGAAATCATCGCCGAGATGGAACAAGCCCCGCGAGGCACTTACGGCGGTGCGGTGGGGTACATCTCTTTCAACGGCAACATGGATATGGCCATCACCATCCGCACGGCCTGTGTGCAGGACGGCTTGATGACCGTGCGGGCCGGCGCCGGAATCGTGGCCGATTCCGATCCCGAACGCGAACGCCAGGAGAGCGTCAACAAGGCCATGTCCGTGCAAAAGGCCCTGGCCCTGGCTCAAATCGCCTATGACAAGGAGAGCCGCCCATGATCCTGATGATCGATAACTACGACTCATTTACCTATAACCTGGTCCAGTACCTGGAAGAGATCGGCGTTCCGGTGCGCGTGGCGCGCAATGATAAAATCGATGTGCCCCAGATTGAAGCACTGCAGCCGGCGGGCATCGTGATCTCTCCGGGACCCGGCGGTCCGCGCGATGCCGGCGTATCGCTGGCGGCGATCCGGCATTTCTCCGGCCGCCTGCCGGTGCTGGGCGTATGCCTGGGCCACCAGTCGATTGCCGCGGCGTACGGCGCAAAGATTATCGGCGCAAAGCGACTGATGCACGGCAAAACCTCCACCATCACTTGCGATGGCGAAGGCATTTTCAGCGGTGTCCTCAAGCCGTTTCAGGCCATGCGCTATCACTCCCTGGCGGTGGAACGCGAAAGCCTGCCCGCCTGCCTGAAGATCAGCGCCCAATCCGAAGACGGCGAGATCATGGGCATCCGCCACGAAACCCACTCCACCGAAGGCATTCAGTTCCATCCGGAATCGATTATGACGACGATCGGGAAGCGCTTGCTGAGAAATTTTGTCAAAATGATGGCCGATCCAAATGAATAGCTGCAGCAGGCGAACAAAGCAGAAGAAAAGAAAGGAATTCGCATGTTCAAAGACTACCTGACGCGGATCATTCAACGCACGAATCTGACCGAAGACGATATGGCTGATATGATGAACACGGTGCTCACCGGCCAAGCCAGCGAGGCGCAGATCGGCGCCATGATGGCCGCCCTGGCCACCAAGGGCGAAACCTTTGAAGAATTGGCCGGTGCGGCCAGGGCCATGCGACGTAATGCCCGCCGCATTCAGGCCATGGGCTCGCCGGTGGTGGATACCTGCGGCACGGGCGGCGACGGCGCCCAGACGTTCAACATCTCCACCACCACGGCTTTTGTTGTGGCCGGATGCGGCGTCACGGTCGCCAAGCACGGCAATCGCTCGGTCTCCAGCAAGTGCGGCAGCGCCGATGTGCTGGAAGCATTGGGAGTCAAATTGGACACCGATCCGGAAATTGTGGAAGAGGCCGTGCATTCCATCGGTATCGGATTTCTCTTCGCGCCTTTGTACCACAGCGCCATGAAGTATGCCGCCAAACCGCGCCGGGAGCTGGGCGTGCGCTCCATTTTCAACATGCTGGGGCCGCTGACCAATCCGGCTTCGGCCAACTGCCAGCTCTTGGGTGTCTTCGCCCCCCAGCTGACCGAAATGTTCGCCCAGGCGCTCAAACTGCTGGGGGGGCAATCGGCCATGGTGGTGCATGGCCATGATGGGCTGGATGAGATCAGCGTCTGCGCGCCCACGCGCGTCAGCGAGCTGAAAAATGGAACGATCCGTACCTATGACATCCATCCCGAGCAGTACTTCGGCCGCCTGGCTCAACCAACCGAAATGGGCGGCGGGACGCCCGCCGAGAATGCCGCCATCACCCGCGCCGTGCTGTCCGGAGAAAAAAGCGCCAAACGCGATGTGGTATTGATCAACGCCGGGGCTGCTCTGGTTGCGGCCGGCAGGGCCGACAAGCTTCAACACGGCATCGAGATGGCCGCCGCGGCCATCGATGGGGGCAAGGCTTTGGCGAAACTGGAGGCGCTGGCGGCCTACACCCGGGAGAACGGGTAAAGCTTGTTGGCCCGTTTGGAGTTTGCCTGTGGCCCGCTAAAGAGCATGGAAAATGGGCGCAGGTGAACGAAGTGGACGCTCCTTGCTCATGCCTCTGAAGCAGGGTTCCCCTGAGAGCGATAAGCAGCGAAGATGACGATTCTCGATCGTATTGTGGCGGATAAACAAGCAGAAGTGGTAAGGGCCAGGCGCAGCATGCCTGAAGCCGAGTTGCGGGCGCGCATCGCCGATACCCCATGGTCTGCGCGCGGTTTTGCCAACCGGCTGTTGCGTGCCGGACCCGGCGGCGTGAATGTCATTGCCGAAGTCAAACGCGCCTCGCCTTCCAAGGGAGATATCTGCAAGGATTTGGATGCGGTTGAATGCGCCCGGCAGTACGAGACCGGCGGTGCGGCTGCGGTTTCGGTGCTGACCGATGCGCCTTACTTCAAGGGCAGCCTGGAAGACTTGCGTGGGGTACGCGCGGCCATTACTTTGCCGGTGCTGCGCAAGGAATTCATCATCGCGCCGTATCAGGTGTTCGAATCGCGCGCGGCCGGGGCGGATGCCGTCTTGCTGATCGCGCGCATCCTTTCACCCGCCCGGCTGAAAGAACTGCTCGATCTGAGCCGGCAATTGGGCATGGATGCGCTGGTTGAAATTCATAGCCCGCAGGACTATGCATCGGCCCGCGCGGCCGGCAGCCGCCTGATCGGCATCAACAATCGCAATCTGGCCACCTTCGCCACCGACCTCAAGACCGCCATGGACCTTGCCGCCATGCTGCAACCGGAGGAAGTGCCTGTAGCGGCCAGCGGCATCAGCCGCCGCAGCGATGTCGAACGCAATCTGCAAAGCGGCATATTCAATTTCCTGGTCGGCGAGAGCCTGGTGCGGGCGCATGACCGGGCGGGTTTTCTGCAGGGGTTGATCTATGGAGATTCGTTGATTCGTTAAATCGTCGATTCGTCAAAGTGTAACGGCAGTTGAGTTTTACGCAACTATTTAACGAATCTCACAGGAAGCTGACGATGTCTGCATTGCAAAAAACAGCCGGGCCCCAGATCAAGGTCTGCGGGCTGACCGTCCCCGAAGAAGCCGCGGCTTGTGCCGCCATGGGCGCCGATGCCATCGGCCTGGTGTTCTACCCGCCCAGCCCACGGCATTTGGAAGCGGACCGGGCCGCAGCAATAACGGCGGTGCTGCCGTCGCATGTCAGCGCCGTGGGCGTGTTTGTCAATCCGACCTGGGAAATGCTGTCCGAGATCATTCTGCGTAGCCGATTGGGGGGCGTCCAGTTGCACGGTGATGAATCCCCAGCCCTCATCGACCAGATCCAAGAACATTTCGGTGTGAAGGTGATCAAGGGCCTTTTTGCCGAAAGGCCGCCTTACTTTGCGGATGCCGGCCGTTTTTCAGTGCCGGCGTACCTGCTGGAATGCGGCCGGGGCGCCCAACCGGGCGGCAATGCGCTGAGCTGGGATTGGGGTGCGGCCGCCGCTTTCGCCCGCAGTCACTCCACGGTGCTGTCGGGTGGTTTAACGCCGGACAATGTGGCTGCCGCCATTGCCGCCGCGCTGCCCAATGCTGTGGATGCCAGCTCGGGTTTGGAAGCCGCGCCCGGCCGAAAAGATCTGCGCAAGGTCGAACGTTTTTTGAAAGCCGTACGCGAAACAAACCTATTATACGAACGCGCGGGCATCTCTTTGCGGCCTGTTTTTTGAACGACCGCGCCAAATCGCATGTCGCGCATTTGATTTAAAAAGAAATAGGCCTTTTGAAACCGTCTATTCAGCTTTAAAAGAATGAAGGTCCTCATGTCCCAACCCATAGTGGATATTTTGAAAGAAGCCATTCTGCTCGAACGCCGCGGCCGCGCGCTTTATCAGAAAGCGGCCGACCATTCTGAGAACACTGCGGTGCGTGATTTTTTTCAGATGTTGGCCGACGAAGAAGATCATCACAGCCGGGTCCTGGAAAAGCACTTCAAAACCTTTTCAGACCACCGCCGGCTGGCCGATATGGAAGCGCAAACAGCCGGGCACAAAACTTCGCTGGATGGGGCTTTGAGATATGTCATTAAGCCGCATATCGCCGCGGCCGGTTTTGAGGCCGCGGCCATCTCGGCCGCCCTGCTCATCGAAGAGCAAAGTGTAACCCTTTATAGCGACCAGGCCCGGCAGACCACCGAGCCCAAGGAGAAAGCCCTTTTCCGTTGGCTGGCCGAATGGGAACATGGTCATCTGACCTTTTTGGTCGGCCTGGAACGCGATATCCGCGAACAGGTTTGGAACGATCCGCACTTTTGGAGTTTCTAAGTACCTCCGGCCCTGTGTGCATGATGAACACGAGCAATGATGTAAAGCCCTCGGACAGCCTGCCCCAACCGGCCTATCCGGATCACCCGCGCCTGGCCGTAGGAGCCGTGGTGTTCAAGGATAACCGGGTCCTGCTGGTGCAGCGCGGCAACCCGCCCGGCCAAGGCCAGTGGGCCATTCCGGGGGGCAGCGTCCGCCTGGGGGAAACCTTGCAGCAGGCGGCCGAACGGGAGATTTTCGAGGAAACCGGTATCGTCATCCACGCTCGCGAACCGGTTCTAACCTTCGACGTGGTGGACCGCGATGCCGATGGCCGGGTGCGCTTTCATTATGTCATCGTCGATCTGGCCGCCGACTACCTGAGCGGTGAATTGCTGGCGGGCGATGATGCAACGGCGGCGCGCTGGGTTGCGGCCGATGACCTGCGAACGTTGCCGGTCAATGTCAGGACACGCGCGTTGCTTCAACGGCAGTTTCAATTCGGCAGCGGGTGACCGCCTGAAAGATCTCTTTTTTCATGTCACGCGGAGAGGCAGGTGAATACTAGGGCCCCTTCTACACGCTTTTCTTCTTCATTTCCGGCAGAGGCCTAAGATAGGCGCCCCAGTAACTCATCCCCACGAACACAGCCCCTCCGATAATATTGCCGATGGTCACCGGCAACAGGTTGTTCCACAGGAATGCGATCCAGCCCAGGGCGTTGGGATCCATACCGGCCGGGCCCGCAATACCGGCCCAGCTTTTCAGCAGGAGGGCGGCCGGGATGAAGTACATGTTGGCCACGCAGTGCTCGAAACCGATGGCCACAAATCCCATGATCGGGAAGAAAATGGCGAAGATCTTTCCGACTGTCTGGCGGGCGGCCAAGGCCATCCATACGGCCAGACACACCAGCCAGTTGCAGCCGATGCCGCGCACCAGGGCCTCGCCGAAGCCCAGGTTCACCTTGGCGTAGCCGATGGCGACCGCGCTGGCGCCCATGGCCCCACCCCCGGCTTTCCATAGGCCGGAAAAATAGAACAATGCCGCCAGAAGCAGCGATCCCGCGAAATTGGCCGCATAGACCAACGCCCAGCGCTGGCACATGGTTCTGAGGGTAATCTCTCTGGACATCACGCTGGATACCATCAAGTTGTTGCCGGTAAACAGTTCGGCGCCGGCAATGACCACCAGCATCAGTCCAAGGCTGAACGCTCCGCCGGCGACGATCTTCTGGATGCCGATGCCCGCCCGGGCGGCCAGATCGAACGTGACGCTGGTGGAGAGCAGGCCGCCGAAACCGATGTAGGCGCCGGCCAGAATGCCCAGCACGAAGACACTGAACCAGGGCGAAGTGGCTTTGCCCACCCCGATCGTGGAGGCGACGGTTTCGGCGATGGTTTTGGGCGCTTTATCTTCCAAGCTGGGTACGGGGAATTGAAATGATCGCACCATGCTTTCAAAACGTCCGATCGATTTCTTTTCCTGCCTGACCTTGTTGCGGGCGGCTTTGCGGACCGCCTCCAGGATCTCTTCGGGCGTAAACGGCTTGCAGACAAAATCCATGGCGCCGCGCTGCATGGCGTCCGTGGCCCGGCCGACGGTCGGATATCCGCTGATCATGACAACGGTGGATTGCGGAGAGATCCGATCCAGTTGTTCGATCACATCCATGCCGTCGAACTCGGGCATCTGCCAATCGCATAAAATGACATCGAACCTTTTGCGGGCCGCCAGATCCAAACCCTCCCGGGGGCTTGCGGTGGCGACCACATCATAGCCTTCCGGAGCGAATACTTTTCGACATGAATCCAACACCATCACGTCATCGTCGATGATCAGCATGCTTTCGGTCATGGAAGACCTCCTACCATATTTCGGCACTCAAGCGCTGTTCCAGCCACTTGCGCTGGACACTGCTCAAGGGGCCGACATATTGTTCGATCCAATGGATGTCGCCGGTGAGAATGGCCAGTTTTTCCGGACCGGTCAGATTGAATTCGTCCAGCGCGTCGGCGCCGTAGCAGAGCATGTTGGAGACCAACAACGGATCGCTGCTCGCCCTTTGCAGCACCCGCAGGACTTCGGTCTTGTGGATGATGCCTTGTTCTTCGGGCGGGCGCATGGCGGCAATTTGCAGCGCCGTTTTGACCGCCGCCGACAATTCCTCGGGCGAAAATGGTTTTTGAATATATTCGGCCGCGCCGAGTTTGATGGCCTGCACCGCTGTTTTGATGCTGCCGAAGCCGGTAATCATCACCACAGGCAGACCCGGCTTGGCCCTTTTGATATCCCGCAACACCCGCATACCGCCCACGTCCGGCATGCGAAGATCGGTGAGCACGATGTCATAGGTTTTCTGGATGGCCTGCCGCATCCCTTCCAGTCCGCTCAAGCAGGTATCCACTTTGAAATCGTCTTCCTCCAAAATGCGGCGGACGCTGTCCAGGACGATTTCCTCGTCGTCTATGATCAGTGCTTTCATTTTCTCCATACCCGTTCTCCTTTGCGAAAAGCCTTCCTGCCGGTTCGCCTTTTAAGGGCACTTTTTCTTCGGGCCGTATCCTATGTACAGCCGCCTGCTACAACTTTTGCAGCAGCACATTTTTATACTCAGGCGCGAGAATTCCCATATACTGCTCGAGCCATTCGATATCGCCGGTCAACAAGGCCAGTTTTTCCGCCTGTGTCAGACGGTAGCATTCAAGTGCATCGGGGCCGTTTTGATTCAGCTGCCCTGCGAACCTGGCATCCGTCGCGGCACGTTCCAAAATCGAGCGGATTTCTCTTTCATGGATCAATCCCTGTTCATCCGGAACCGCCTGGGCCGATTGCGCCACGGCCTCTTCCACCACGCCGATCAGCTCATCGGGCGTAAACGGCTTTTCCAGCACATTGGCCGCGCCCAGCTTCATGCACTGGATGGCCGACTGCACTGTGGCGTATCCCGAGATGATCACCACCGGCAGGGCCGGTTTGGCGCGCTTGATTTCGCGCAGGACGATCTTGCCGCTGATATCGGGCATGCGCACATCGGTCAGAACGATATCATAGGCGTTCTTCAGCGCGCGCTGTATGCCCTCGCGGCCGTTTTGGGCTGTCTCGACCGCATAGTCTTCTCCCCACATGATTTTTCTTACGCTGTCCAAAACGATTTGTTCGTCATCGATGACCAGTACTTTTTTCTTATTCATGGCGTTTCCCCTTTTCTGCCACTGTTCGGACGGTATCGAGAAGTTCTTCGGGCGTAAACGGCTTGGCAATGAACGTGGCTGCGCCGAAATGCCCGGCGGTTTGGACGGTTTCTTCTGTCGGATAGCCGCTCATCACGATAACGGGCATCTGCGGGTGCTTTGCTTTTACTTTTTGCATCAGATACATGCCGTCGTGAACCGGCATTTTGACGTCTATCAGAAGCAAAGCAGGCAGGTTGTCGCCGCCGGCACCCAGCACACGCAACGCCTCGTCCACCGAGGCGGCCATCACCACCTCAAAGCCATCTGCCTCCAGAATCCGGCGGCAGCTGCTCAGCACAATGCCTTCATCGTCCACTACGAGTATTTTCATGGTAGCGCACCTTTTTTATCGACCGGCAACCACACAAAAAAGCGGGTGCCTTTGCCCAACTCGCTTTGAACGCGAATATGGCCCCCGTGGCGCTGCACGATGCCCTGGGAGACCGAAAGCCCCAGACCGGTGCCCTGGCCGACCGCTTTGGTGGTGAAGAACGGGTCGAACAATTTGTCCATATGGTCGGGGTGAATTCCCGTCCCCGTGTCGGCCACCGTGAGTTCGACGCCCTTTTGGGCGGCCCCGGCCCCCGACAAACCGGCGGCCGTGTAGATCTTGATGCTGCCCCCCGGAGCGGTCGCATCCAGGGCATTGATGATCAGGTTCATCAGCACGCTTTGCATCTGGGAGCGGTCCAGCGTAACCAAGGGCAGGTTTTCGCCGGGTGTGAATTTAACCGCCACGCCTTTGACCAGGGCCTGGTTTTCCAAAAGTGCAATCGTGTTGCTCACGAGCCGGTTGATCTCCGTTGGTTCGGGGTCGAGCTTGGTCTGCCTCGAGAAATCAAGCAATCCCTTGACGATTTTGCGGACCCGGTCGGTGGCCGCGGCCACGGTTTCCAAATCCGCGCGCACCTCGGGGTCAAGATCCTTGCGCCGCAGCAGCATATGGGTATAGGTCAGCACGCCGGTCAGCGGATTGTTGATTTCATGCGCCACTCCGGCCGCCAGACGGCCGATGCTGGCCTGTCTTTCGGATTGCATGATTTTGTTTTCGCTGGCGGCCCGCCTGCGCCCCATTGCAGCTACCATTTCCTTGAAGGTATTCTGCAAAACACCGAACTCGCCGTTCAAAATGGGGCCGATATCGGGTTGCAGGCTGCCTTCGCTGACTTCGCGGCTGGCCTTGATCAATCGATTGACCGGGTCCATGATGCGATCGGCCAGCAAAAAACCGAACCCCACGGCCAAAAGCATGCCGATCGCCGTGATCAGAAAAAATACCGTGAGCGCGTTTTTCTGGACATCGGTATACTTCTCTTCCAGTGCACCCACATAGAGCATGCCGACCCGATGCCCGGCAATATCTTCGATCGCTTCATAGGCGCTGATGTACCAGTCGCTGACCACATACGCGCGACCGGTCCAGCGCAGGCCCTGATTCAAAACCGCGTCCTTGACGTCCGGCGAGACGCGCGTGCCCAGCGCCCTCTTGCCATCGGGTGCAAGCACATTGGTGGAGATGCGGATATCGCCCAGGAAAATAGTGGCGGTGCCGACAGTGCGCCCCTTGTACACTTCTCCCCTGAAAATTGTGTCGCGCACCGCATCCACGATGGCCTCCGCGCGGTTCAGCAATTGGCCGCCGTACAGCACGGCAACGACGGAGTTGCCATTGAAAATCGGAACGGCGGCGGCCATCGCCAGACCCCTGGTTTCATCAACGGCCGCTTCATCACCGGCCCCTTCGGTGCGCAGGGTGATGCGGGCCCTCTCGGCCAGTTCGGGATCTTCCTGGACCAGCATTTCGCGCGTCAGCACCACGTTGCCTTCCACCGGCGCCTGGCGCTCCAAGGCCAGGCGCGCGATCGGATTTTCCAATGCCGCTGTGCTTTGGGCCATGGCATTGCTGCCGATACGGCAAAGGATGCGCCCATTTTCGGTCACGATACCGGCGAAATCGAGTCCGGCATGGTGGCCCATGCGGTTGAGGCGAAAGGCCAAATCGGCTGTGTCTTCCCTGGAAACCGCATGAATGAAACCGCTGCCCAAACTGGTGATGCTCAGGGCGGTGCGGATAAAACCGGCGCGGGTGCGATACATTTCCGATGCGGCATTCAAATCCTGGCGGACACGGTTGCCGGCCTCGCCGATCACGTGCTTTTTGAGCATGTACACGCCGGCAAACAACGAAACAGCTCCCACAAAGAGCGTTACGCCCAGCAAGCTTACAATCAGTTTGGATCGTATGGAGTTGAACATGGGTTGTTGATCTCCGGCGATGAAGGTCTTTCCCCCGCGCCGACGAGTACGGCAGCGGTCATGGCTTCCCCCCAATGCTCAGGAGCAATCCATGTGCCATCGCCCTCTTCAAAGCCAGCAGTGCGCCAACTCTTTGTAATTTCAGAACGGGATTGCCCGGCGGCCCCGGCCGGCCGCACAGCAGCCGAGGGGTAAGGTGTCTGGAATTTTTACGAATTGTAAAGGTGAGGAAAAAGCAAGGCTGCGCATGCAGGCAGCTGCAGGAGACTTCGGTGGCATGCTGACCCGATCAACCATAACCGATCAATTGCGCGTCAGGTAATTAGAAACCGTTTGGCCTCTTGGGGGGTGACGGGCAGGACGGCGATCGTGTCCGGTTTGCCGCCGGTGGTCACCTCAACGCTGCTGGGTGAGCTTTCGGGGGCTTTGCTGTAGCCGGCGCAGATGGCTGCCGCCAGGTAGACCATGCCCTGAGGTCCGCCCCCGGGCATGATCACCGTGGGACCGGGGCGGGTTTTTACTTTGAGGACGGTGTCTTTCTCTGGATCACATGCCTGCAGCAGTGCTTCATTGTCCTGCTGGGTGCGGCCTACGACAATTTTGGTGGCGGGCCCCAGACGCATATGGCGGCCGTGTTTGAGCAGATTCAGTGAGCTGGGGGTAAGCGCATCCCCATGGGCCATCAGATCCTTCAGCCGCCGGGAGTATCCCGGATCGGTCAGCAGGCATCCGCCGGCCGGCGTCGGATACGATTCGATGCCGAACGCTGCGGCCAGGGCCATCTGGGGCTTGCGCGAGCGGCCGCTCAAATCGAGCAGCTGGGTGCGGTCCACCAGGCCTTGTGCCTCCATGGCGGTTGCGGGCAGCCGCAGGGCGCTCAACGGCCTGAGAATCAAACGGTCGAAACCGGAATGTTTGGCCACATAGCGCAACGATGAAGCCGTCTGGGACATGGGGCGTTGGCCCAGCACCTCACCGCTGAACAGGAAATCAAATCCCTGCGCCTGCATGAATTGACCCGCCTTGTTGAACATGAGGGCGTGGCAGTCCATGCATGGGTTCATGTTCTTGCCATAGCCGAGCGGCGGATTTTTAAGCATGGCGATGTAGTCTTGCGTGATATCCATGACATGCAAGGGAATGCCGGTCCGCTGGGAGGCCGCCTGCGCTTTGCGCGACGAAAAAAAGGGGGTTTCAAAAACGATCCATTCGACCTTGAGGCCCTGTTTGCGCAACACCAGGGCCGCCAGCATGCTGTCCAGACCTCCGGAACAAAGGCCCAGGGCGCGTATGGTTTTAGCGGTTGAAGAGGTCATTGTAAATCGGCATCCCTCTGAACGGTCTTGTAAAGGCAAAGTTCCAAGTAAGTAAGCAAGGGCGTCGCATATGTCAAGGATTGCCGGCGGGGTCAGTTCTTGGTGAAAAGAAAGCCACCGTGGCCATAGATAGGCCGCTATGTTTACAACCCTACCGATTCATGCTATCGCTGGACGCGCTTGACCTGTAAAGGATAACTATCCAGAAGGATTGATGCTTATGACCATTGAACGTGAATCGATTCAATTTGATGTGCTGATCGTCGGCGGGGGTCCGGCAGGACTCTCCTGCGCCGTTCGACTGATGCAACTGGCCCGGGAAAAAGGTCGGCCCATCGAAGTGGCGCTGATCGAAAAGGGTGCCGAGATCGGAGCGCATGCGATCAGCGGCGCGGTATTGAAACCCAACGCGCTGGCCGAACTTCTGCCCGACCACATGGAAAAAGGATGTCCGGTGGAAAGTGTCGTGCGCGGCGATGCCCTGTACTGCCTGACGGCGCACAAAGCCATTGCCTTGCCTTTAACGCCCCGCCCCATGCGCAACGAGGGCTGCTATATCATCAGCCTGTCGCGGTTTACCCGCTGGATGGGCCATTTGGCCGAGGAACTGGGGGTCAATCTGTTCCCCGGATTTGCCGGCAAGGAGGTGCTCTATGCAGAGGACGGACGCAGCGTCACCGGCGTGCGCACCGGCGACAAGGGCTTGGGTAAGGACGGCAGCCCCAAATCCAATTTCGAGCCCGGCATCGATCTTTTGGCCAAGGTGACCGTTTTTGCCGAAGGCGCCCGCGGCAGCCTGGTCAAGACCATGGCCGGCCGCTTGGGGCTGTATGAAGAATGCTTGCCCGCGGTCTATGAGACCGGCATCAAGGAGGTGATTCAACTGCCCGCAGGCAGCTCCTGTTTCAACGGCAGCACGGTCAATGACATGCACCTGATGGGCTATCCACTGGGACTGGATACACCCGGCGGCGGTTTTATCTATGAAATGTCCGAAGACCGCATCGGCATCGGCTACTTGACCGCCTTGTGTTATGAAGATGCCATGCTCGATCCCTATGACATGTTCATGCGCTTCAAACGGCACGCCTTCGTGGCGGATATCATCAAGGGCGGCAAAGTCATCGAACAGGGCGCACGCACCGTGGCCACCGGCGGCTATTACAGCATGCCCAAACTGGCCGTTAACGGCGCCGTTCTGGTCGGCGGCGAAGCCGAGATCCACAATGGTCCCGCCATCAAGGGCATTCATGTGGGCATGAAATCGGGCCTGCTGGCCGCCGAAGCCATTGTGCAGGCTTTGGACGCGGACGATGTGAGCGCCTCCGGCCTGGCCGCCTACCCGCAGGCCTTCGAACAAAGCTGGGTCAAGACCGAGCTTTGGGAGGGACGCAATTTCGCCCAGGCCCTGGCCAAAAAAGGATTGGCCAAGTTCTTCCATTTGGGCGCCCAGTATTTCAGCCGCGGCCGCGGGTTCAAGGACCCCCTGGATATGGAGGCCGATGCCGATACCCTGAAGCCTCTCAGGCCCAATGGCCGCATCGAAGAAACCAAAAGCCATTATGACGGCGAGCTTTACGTGGATAAACTGACCGGCGTTTATCTATCCAAAACCATGCATCGCGAAGATCAGCCGTCGCACCTGATCATCCCCGAACCCGATGTGTGCAGCAGCCGCTGCTATCCCCAATTCCGCAGCCCCTGCACGCGTTTTTGTCCGGGCAATGTGTATGAACTGGAATTGGACCAGCTCAGCGGCAAGGCCCGCATCAAGTTGAATCCGTCCAATTGTTTTCACTGCAAGACCTGCGATATCAAGGATCCCTTCGGCAATATCGTCTGGACTTGTCCGGAAGGCGGCGAAGGGCCTGGATACACCATGGTGTAATCGTCGGGGGCTTGGGCCCGGCGGCCAGCTTCTCAGGACCGCTCACGTCGTCCGAATTGCGCTGCATCTATAAAAAAGGGGCACAACCATGAAGGATGTGCCCCTTTTCTAATCACCCGGTGAAATCAGACGATGGTGACGTTTACAGCTGCAGGACCTTTTTTGCCCTGCTCCACGGTAAAGGTCACGCGATCGCCTTCGTGAAGCGTGCGAAAGCCCTTGGCGTTAATGCCGGTGTGATGAACGAATACATCCGGCCCGTCTTCCTGCTCAATGAAGCCAAAACCTTTTTTTTCATTGAACCACTTAACAGTGCCGTTGGCCATGGTGGCGTCCTCCTTTCATAAAATTCTCTTGGTCCCAAACTTCAGGTAGCCACCAAGGCATCGAACACCTTCAGCTTAAAACCGGCCTCGAATGGACGGCAGGCCCTTAAAGATTGAAGTGTATTTTAGCTTTCGGCTTTATATTGTCAAGTATTTTGAAGGGTGTTTTTTTGCGGCCAAGCGAGCCTGCCTGCAAGGCTGCACGGGAGAAAGATCCATCTGTTCGGACCCGCTTGAAGTCACTGCTTTAGATTTCTTTGCTACAGGCGGGTTGGACCGGGCGCAACCACCGCCCCCGGGCACCCTGGACGATGATTGAATCGTATCTTCAGCCGGGCAATCCTTCCCCCGCCACGCTTTCTATGGGAATGCCGGGGACATTCCCATAATGATTTTCCAGCAAACGCACGATTTGAAGCAGGGTATCTTCTGAAAGCGGCCACGGCTTGATGTATTGAAAGAGCGCCTCGAACTGGGCCGGATTGATCACCGAAATTCCATGGGCCGAGGTGCGCTTGACCTGCCATCCCGGCAGCGCCACCATGCCGCGTGCGGCAATGGGCAAGCCCAGCCGCTTGGATATCCATTCCGAAATATTTTCGGCGTGTTTTTCGGCCTGTTCGATAAAGACGTGCTCTTCGCCTTGGGGGAAGAAAAGCGCCCTGCCGTCGTAGGTGACCGTGGCCACCGCAGGCTGACCCTGTTTCAGATTCGCCGGTCGAACAAGTGTCTGCAGGGCAAATACACCTTTGGGGCCGACCAGCAGGTGGTCGATCGCGATATCGTCGTCTTTGAAGTCCCGAAAGACGATGTAGCCCCGTGGAACGAGAGGTGCGATGGCCCGATCCACAATGGATTTGGCCTCATGATACCATCCGATCTCGCGGCGCCTGCGAAGCGCGGCCTTGTACAGGGAAAAGGCATATCCGCACAGCAGGCACCCTACGATGACCCCCCAAATGGTAGATCCCATCTTTACGGCACCGGTCATGTTCAAAAGGGCATAGGAAAAAGCGAATATAGCCGGGGTGGCGATCAGGCAACCCAAGGCGATGCGCACCCCTGTATCCGCAGCGTCGGATTGGCGATGTTTTTCCGCATCCGTATCGATCAGCCCCAAGGGTGTCGCGCGACGTTTGCGCGCTTGGTGTTCGCTCAGCTGGCGTAGCACCGCGCCCAAAAAAAACCAGCCAAACAAGGTCGCCACCCCTACGCCCAGTGACCAAAGAACCGAAAGAAAAAGATCTTTTTCCATTTTAGAACATGCCTATGAATCAAAAATGCAGGCTCTTATAGATAAACCCCGCCCAAAAGACCAGCGTTTTAATTGTATATGTCGCAGCATCAAAGTCAATTGGGGATATAATGGCAAATTGAAGATATCTTAATGGGTGAGCTGCACTCTTTTGCCGAGACCCGCCTTGGTCCACTAAGGGGTTGATGGTAGTGTGCAGGTGAATCGATGCGCCGGCGGTCCGGATTGCCATTGCAACCGGAGCACGATCCGAGCACGATCCCCGGCACTTGACTTAAGTCAATGGCATGCTACTGTGGAGGTGTTAAAGCATCCTTGAAGATGAGGCGGTGACATGACATCTATGGAACACGATTTTTGCCAAACGGTGAGCCGACGCTGCGGTGAGGAATTTCAGCGGTGCCTGCAATGCTTGAGCTGTGCCGGCGGATGCCCGTTTGTGGAAGCCATGACCTATCGCCCGAATGGCATTATCCGGCTGGTGCAGTATGGATTTCGCCAGGAGGTTTTGGAAAGCCCGGATATATGGCTGTGTGTAGGATGCCACACGTGCTCGATCGCCTGCCCCATGGCCATCGACATGCCCCTGCTCATGGATGCCTTGCGCGAGATGGCGATTGAGTCCGGTGCCAGAATCAATGAAACCGCCATCCTCAATTTTCACCGCGAAGTTCTGGGCTCGATTCAACGCTATGGCCGCACGCATAAATTGGAAATCATGTTGCGCTACAAATTGCGGCAGCGGGATCTTTTCTCGGACATGGATCTTGGATTGAAGATGATGGCCAAACGCAAACTGGATCTGCTGCCTTCCAAAATCACCGATCCCAAGGTGGTCGGGAAACTGTTCTCTGAATTTGGATTTTAGACCTATGCCTGGTGCCCTTGTGGATCTCTCCTACTTTCCGGGATGCTCGCTGGCGACCACCGCCAGGGAAAACGATCAGTCCCTGAGAAAGGTGTGCGCCCAAATCGGCTTCCGGCTGGTGGAGATAGAGGATTGGAATTGCTGCGGCAGTTCCTCGGCCCACAGCATCAATGCGGATTTGGCATTTCATCTGGCCTGCCGCAATTTGTCCCTGGCGCCTCCCGGCCGGCCCCTGCTGGTGGCCTGTCCGAGCTGCATCATCCGCCTGCGGAGCGCCCACTACCGCCTGAAACAAGATACCTCCAGGCAAGTCGATTACGAACGGCGCTGGGGCCGGCCGCCTGATGCGGACCTGAACATCATTCATTTTTTCGAACTGATGGATGCCAATGGGCATCCGGTTCAAAAACCCGCGGCCGTCCTCAACGGCCTCCGGTTCGCGCCTTACTACGGCTGCATGCTGGCCCAACCGCCTGAGCTGCGCCACGAAAAAAGTTATCGCGACCTGATGGAAAAGCTGTTGCATTCCTACGGCGCCGAATCCGTCCTTTGGAGTTACCATTCACGCTGTTGCGGCACCTACCTTTCCGTGGCGCGCCCCGATGTGGCCGAACCCATGGTCAACCGGATCATCCAGGGAGCCTTGGACGCCGGCGCCGAATGCATCGTGACCGCCTGCGCCATGTGTCATCTGAACCTAGAGATCCGGTGCGGCCTGAAAAACAAGCTGCCCATCTTTCACTTCTCCGAGCTGCTTTCGTTGGCCCTCCGGATACCTGTCCCGAAGAGTTGGTTCGCCAAACATCTGGTCGATCCCATGCCTCTGCTGGCCAAACGAGGAATCCTATAGCCGCTTGCCCGTCAACCCGGTCGCGGTTTGCCAGCCCGTTTGCCCGTTGCGCAACCGGCCCGCGAACGCGTGGCCCTTTGTCTTCATGGCAGGCAGGAACAGTGCAACGGGAAAGAGAATGTCTCATTCAGAGCCGGCAACAACCCCAGTCGAGAACAAACCGCAGGTTACGAGGTAACGGGCAATCCGGCTAACGCCCGACGGCCCGCGCCAGGAAATCGACCACATCGGCCAGGGGTCCGCTGTGGTCCGCCGCATAGCTTTGCCCGGCCCTGATATCGCGGCCCTTGGTCACGGCGCCGTAATCGATGGCGCCGGCCTCGGTGGTCAGAAACGTTTTGATGCCGAGGGTGCCGGCCACCATGTCGTTGACCCTATCGTTGCCCACCATCAGACAGGCCTGCGGCGGCAGTCCTATCATGGCGCAGATCTGCCGATAATATTCTCTGCGCGGCTTGACAAAGCATGAATTGTCCAAGTGGGTCAGCAAATCGAACCGCTGCGGGTCGATTTCGGCCCAGGCAAGCCGCTTGCGTTGGGCAATTTCAGGGAACAGCGGGTTGGTGGCGACCACCACCGTCAGTCCCCAAGCCGCGAGTTGATCCAGCAACGCTTCCAAGCCGGCCGGTATTTTCACTTCCACCGGGATCTTCTCGTATTCCGAGTGGTAAAATCCCAGAAACCGCTCCCAGATCGAGCGGCGCCGGTCATCGTATCCGGCACAGAAGATATCCAGGAAGAATTCGCGGTTGCTGACCGCGCCGTTGTTTTGCAGCAGTCCGCGAATGCCGCGCAGCAAACGCTCGCGGAACTGTTCGGCCGGCACCAGATCATCGAAGTAGGGGACGATGCGCTCCATGTAGCGCTGATAAAAAGCGGTTTCGTCAAACAGGATCATGGTATTGTCCAAGTCGATCAAGACTGCTTTAAACATGTTGTTGGCACTTTCCCCTTTCTTGTGACGCAATCCTCAAAACCACCCCGGCAGGCGTCCGGTGAGAATGCCGACCGCATGAGGTCATGAGGCCGGTTTGTCGCAGGCTGATTGGATCATGGCCGGGAACTTACCATCAACACGACCTTTGGGCAACTGCGCGCGCAAATCACCGTAGACGGTGTTCTGTTTAGATCCTGCCATCACTTTCAAGAGTTAACGCGGATAAAACCGTTTCAATCGCCCACAGTCTCTGATATTCAGCGGACATGCTTATAAAATCAGCCCAATTCGTCACCAGCGCGGTCAAACCGGTTCAATATCCGCCACCGGATCATCCGGAAATCGCTTTTGCCGGAAGATCCAATGTGGGTAAATCCTCTTTGATCAACGTCCTGGTCAATCGCAAACGGCTGGTCAAAACATCGTCCACCCCCGGACGAACCCAGTTGATCAACTTCTTCATCATCAATGCCGAACTGATGCTGGTCGATCTGCCGGGATACGGATATGCCAAAGTGCCGCACGCGGTCCGCAAACAATGGGGCCCGATGGTGGAAACCTATTTGTCGCAGCGCGCCAACCTCAAGGCGGTGGTTTTGCTGGTGGACCTGCGGCGCATCCCCGGAGTGGAAGAGATCAATTTTATGGATTGGCTGCGCCAGTTCAAAATTACCCCCATCCCTGTATTGACCAAGGCCGACAAATTGTCCAAAACCAATCAGATCAAACAACGCAAGGCGATCGCCCGGGCGTGGGCATTGCCGGAAGAGCAATTGATCCTCTTCTCGGCCAAATCCGGCCAGGGCAAAGATGCTTTATGGCAACAGATCGAAATGATCCTGTGGGGATCTCATGAATCAGAAACAGGCACCGGACCAATCTCCGGATCACTATAAAGATTTCAAGTCGGGCATGGTGGCCATCGTGGGTACGCCCAACGCGGGCAAATCGACTTTGCTGAACTTTCTGCTGGGGCAAAAGATATCGATTACCAGTAAAAAGCCCCAGACCACCCGCAACCGCATTTTGGGCGTCCTGGACCGCCCCAAAGCCCAAATGATCTTCCTGGACACGCCTGGCGTGCATCGGGCAGGCAAACTGCTCAACCAGCGCATCGTCGATGTGGCCTTGTCGACGCTGGCCGACACGGATCTGGTCCTGGTGATGATGGATGCAGCGAGCCCCCAAACGGATGCCGAATCTTATTTGATCGAGAAACTCAAGGAGCACCGGACGCGGTCCATTCTGGCGCTGAATAAAATCGACCTGGTCCCCAAGCCCACGCTGCTGGCACAAATCGCGCAATGGTCCCAGGCGCATGCCTTTGAAGCGGTGGTGCCCATTTCAGCTTTGAAGGGAACCCAGGTCGATGTGCTCATTGACGCCATGGTCCGGGCTTTGCCCAACGGAGCGCCCCTGTATCCTCCCGGGAGTCTGACCGATCTGACCGAACGGTTCATTGCCGGAGAAATGATCCGTGAAAAAGTCTTCCGCTTGACAGGGGAAGAGGTTCCCTATGCGGCGGCGGTCACAATAGACTCCTACAGTGAAGAAAAACAGGGACACCTGGTTAAAATCCATGCCACCATCCATTTGGAACGCGATTCCCAAAAGGCCATTGTGATCGGCAAGGGCGGCCGCAAGCTCAAGGAGATCGGCGAAGCCGCCCGTTTGGAGATCGAACGCATGGTCGGTTGCCGGGTCTATTTAAACCTGTTCGTCCGGGTTCAAAAAAATTGGACCCGGGATGAGAAGGCATTGCAGCGTTTCGGGTATTAAATGATCGTATCCTTTCACCCGATCATTACAGCGGATGAGAACATCCTGTGCGCCGGCCGCATGCCCGATGAAACGGACCTGTCGGCTATCCGGCGAGCCAGGGCCGTGATTTTGCCGCAAGGCTGCAGCGAAGCGCTGTACCGCATGGCGCGCGCCAATTGCGCGCACATTTTCCCCAACATGGATGTGCGTTTCGCCTTTCCGGGCAAACGCGGCCAGATCGAACTGTTTCGCCAATTGGGCGTGCTCCATCCGGCCACCGATCTCTATGCGGACCTGGACGACTACCATCGCCGCCCGGTGACCATCTTCCCGCCGGCGGTGGTCAAGCTGGATTGGGGCGGACAAGGTGAAGCGGTTTTCAAAGCCGCCGACAGGCGGGAACTGGCCCAGGTCCTGGCAAAGGTCCAGGCCTGCGAACGCACCGGACAGAAAGGCTTTATGGTCCAGCAATTCATCCCCACGCGGCAGCGCAGCCTGCGCGTCACCGTCATCGGCCGGCGGCTGATCGCCTACTGGCGCATCCAGCCCGCTCCGGACCGCTTCGGCACCAGTCTGAGCGGGGGCGCCTATATCGATCATCAAAGCGATCCTGATTTGCAGGAAGCTGCCGCAGCAGTGGTCCGCGATATCTGCCAGCGCACCGGTTTGCAGACGGCTGGATTTGATTTTATATTTGATATCAAGGCCTTGGATTGTGGCTGCATCGAACCGCTGGCCCTTGAAATCAACTACTTCTTCGGACGCACCGGCTTGGGCGGATCTCAGGCGTATTACCGTCTTCTGACGCAGGAGGTAAAGGCCTGGTTGGCGGGCCTGAAGTCGTAATTTCGGAAATGCTTCACTTGGCTGAAACAGGTGCGCCACAAAGGACCAATTCCAATTCCGACCCGGAGGCTCGACCCTTTACCGAATAGACGAAACCAACACAGGTTTCTGCCGTGTTGATGTTGGATACCCTTGCGCGCCTCCCTCTCCGCGCGAACAGGGGGTGGGGCTTACGCGGAGGCGCGCGGAAAGGGAACGAATCACCCGGGAGAACTTAGTAATTTCCGGTTAGGAAATTGCATATCATACTCGTACTCAGCGCAGCGGTACGCGTTCTCGTACTCGAAGCCATGTTTTGCGAGTACGAGAACGCGTACGCATACGACTCTTACGCCCTTTGCGGTTGGACGATCCTGCAGGGGGATGCAAAAACTTAACCGGAAATTACTGGTGAGAACTTGAAGATTGCTGCAGAGGTCTTGATTTTTCTGCATTTTTAGTTAAACTCGGGTGTCTTTCGCAATGACGATCCTGTAATTTCCGGTTAGGAAATTGCATATCGTACGCGTACTCAGCGCAGCGGTACTCGTCTCGTACTCGAAGCCATGTTTTGCGAGTACGAAAACGAGTACGCGTACGACTCTTACGCCCTTTGCGGTTGGACGATCCTGCAGGGGGATGCAAAACTTAACCGGAAATTACTTATGACGATCCGGTATTGAGTGCTTTATGACAAAATCGAACCCGTTCACACCATACGCATATGATCTGCAATCGTCCGACGTTGCCGCCGAAAAGCGCAAGGCGCGCGAACTGAGAAGCTCACAATGGTGGAAACGTCGCTGCGCCAAGGGACTTTGTTATTGGTGCGGGCTATCGGTGGCGCCCAAAGAACTGACCATGGACCACATTGTCCCCCTGGCGCGCGGGGGCAAAACCACCAAAAGCAATGTCGTGCCGGCCTGCAGATCCTGCAATACCCAAAAGAAGCAGTTGCTGCCAATGGAATGGGAAGCCTACGTGGAATCGCTCCGCAGAAATGAAAAAGGAGAGGGCGATGAGCAACGCCCCTGATCGGGTCGGTGTATTGATCGTTGATGATGAGCCTGGAATTCGCCAGGGATTGCAGCGCGTACTCGATCCGATGGGGTATCGGGTGGTATCGGCCGAAAACGGCCGGCAGGCGCTGGATCTGGTTTCCCGCGAGGCCGTATCCATTGTTCTGCTGGACCTGCAACTGCCCGATGTCAACGGAATGGAGATATTGCGCGCGATCTGCCGCGATTACCCCCATATGGTGGTGATCATCATCACCGGCTTCGCCACTGTTCAAGCCGCAGCCGAAGCCATGCGCAGCGGCGCCTACGATCTGTTGCCCAAACCTTTCGAGCCCGATCAACTGCGCATCGCCATCAATCGGGCAAGCGAAAAGATGTTTCTGGAAAAAGAGGCCCGCCTGCTGCAACAGGAGAAACTCCGCACCCTTGCCGATCTTTCTTTGGAAAAAAGCCGCACGCACACCATTATCGATGCGCTGCCGATCGGCGTCCTGGTCACCAACGCCAACGGCGAAGGGGTCCTGTTCAATCCCACCTTTGCACGGTACATGGGCCTGCCCCCAACGGCGACCGCCGGCGGTCCGCTGAAAGACTACATCGAAGATGAGGGCCTGCGCCGGTTGACCCAGGAGTTTTCACAGGGCTGCCACATCGGCACGGACGACAGCCCCACCTATGAATTCAATTTCGGCGAAGACAAATATCTTTTCGCCCGCGGGCGCCCCGTCATGGACGAACAGGGGCAATGTGTGGGGGCCGTGGTCACCATTGTGGATATCACCGCCATGAAGGTGCTCGACCGGCTCAAAAGGGAATTCGTCGCCAAAGTTTCCCATGAACTGCGTTCGCCGCTGTCCACGATTCATGAACAGTTGGCTGTGGTGCTGAGCGATCTCGTCGGACAAGTCTCTCCCGCCGACGAACATCTGCTCTCGCGTGCCAAGGAAAAGACCCAGGGTCTGATTGCGCTGATCGGCGACCTGCTGGACCTGTCGCGGATTGAATCGGGAATCGTTTGCGAAGCGCCCAGGGCTGTGCAGCTGGAAGAACTGCTCGAAAACATCATCTCGTTTCTGAACACCAAGGCGGCCATCAAAAATCAAACCATCCACATTCTCCGGCCGGCCGCGCACGTGCCGCCTGTCAAAGCCGACCCGCTGGCCCTGGAAAGCATTTTCGGCAATCTGATCACCAATGCCATCCATTATACCCCCGAGGGGGGGCGCATCGAAATCCGTCTGAAGCCCTTCGACGCCCACCTTGAGGTCGAGGTGCGCGACACCGGCATAGGCATCGAAGCGCGCCACCTGGAGAAGATATTTGAACGCTTTTACCGCGTCAAAAACGAGCAGACCCGCCGCATCGACGGCACCGGCCTCGGATTGCCCATTGTTAAAGGCCTGATCGAGGCCCTGGACGGCCGCATCGAAGTAACCAGCACGCCCGGAGCGGGCAGTACGTTTAAGGTGGTATTACCCATCGATAGGGCTCCGTGAGCAGCTCCAATCCATGCAATGGAAACCTTAATGCGCTGGGAAGCGATCCCCGAACTGCCGCCGCCATAAATCGGCAGCCTGCTCGGGGCTGGCACACCGGATCGCCTTGGCGGCATCGGATGCCGCTGAGGCGACCGCCTCTTGAAACCGCATGCGCTGCATCATCGACATCCGCGCCGTAAGTTCTTCGCTGCCATCCCTTGGGTTGTGAAGATATAGCAGCGGATAAGTGGCGCTTTCAATTTCCTGTAAAGTAAACGCCACAGCCACGTCGTCCCTTTCATCCGGAAAGAAGTTTTGGACCGTCAGAACGGTCAAGATCAAACCCCCGGGCATCTTACCATACTGCAGGGATTGAAACTCCGCCCAGGCCTTGAGGAAGCGGACCACCCTGCGAAGTTGTTCCCCGTAGGTTTTAACGGCCCCTGAAAACCAATCGACCAGGGCTTTCGGATCACTCCGGTGCCAACCTTTTGCCCCGCATTCAGCCAAAAGGTACCTCTGGTTGAGGCGTGCATAGATCGGCAAGTCCAGCCGATAGCCACCGGGCTCCGGCACCCGCACGCAGGTTTTCTTGTTCACAGGGATTTCATTGCTTTGCCCGGCGGCAGCGGTATGAATCCATACATGAACCCTCTCGGGAGAAGGCCAGTCCCTGTTACTTTCAGCATCCAAGTGCTGCAGGTAGATCCCATCGTCAATATCGTAAACCCCACTTAACGGATGGATGATGGTTCCCATGGCATAAGCGCCCTGGCTCTGGAATTTGGGAACCGGAAGCTTCAGTACATCCTGAAAATGATCGCGAATGCGTTGGCGCACCGCATCGCGGGCAATGGCCAGTGCGGCCATTTTGCCGCTCTGCGGCACGATTTGATCATATAAATGCCCAAACGATGTATGCTGATCGGCCATTTTTTTTTCTCCTTCGCCTTTAAACAAGCGCCCGGTCGCTTCAGACCGGCACGCCAAAGGTCTGCGCGGGGGTGGATAAGCGGAGAAAAATCGATGCAGTAAAAAATACAGTTTAAGAATAACTGCATAAAAAAGATAAAGTCAATGCCTTTTTACAGTTTTTTGATTACTGCATTAAATACTTTGAATTAAAAGTAAAATTGCAGTTGCTAGGGTACTGTGGTATGGGGATGGACATGAAACTCAAAGATATGAGCGATATCCACAGCGGCCACATAACGCGCGGCAAAATCGATGTTTGCCCCTCCGGCAGCCATTATCTGCTTCAGGCCAAGGATGTGGATGCAGCACGCATGTCGTATAAAACCGACCTGTCCCGATTCCACCCGGTCTTGTCACGGAGCGACCGGCTCCTTGCAGACGGGGACCTGCTCTTTTTGGCAAAGGGCACGCATAACATCACCATCCGGGTGGAAGCGTTGCCCGGGCCGGCTTTGGCGGCCGCATCGTTTTTTATCGTGCGCCCGACCAGCCAAGACCTGTTGCCGGGTTATCTTTGCTGGTACCTGAACCAGGCGCCGGTTGCGCAATATCTGATCCAACACAGCGGGCGCGGTGTTCATATGCCCGTTGTGCGCCGGGCGGTTTTGGAAAATATCGAAGTGCCGCTGCCCCCCTTGGATATCCAAACCAAAATTGCCGGCATGAGTCAGCTGATGTTAAAAGAGATGGATTTATTGCAACTGCTCGGTAAAAAGAGAAGCGAACTGATCACGGCCGCCTGTTTGCAGACCATAAGTGACAATTGAAACGCGAGGCTTTACTGATGAATGACCAGCAAAAACGTGACGTGATTTTCAACAAGGTCTGGCAGGCCTGCGATACGTTTCGGGGAGTGATCGATCCGGCCCAATATAAAGATTACATTCTGACCATGCTCTTCGTGAAATATCTCAGCGATATTCACCAATCCAAACGGGCCGCCTACGAAGAAAAATACCAGGGTGACCGGATCCGCATCGAGCGCGCCCTGGGCCGGGAGCGCTTCGTTATTCCCCAAATTGAAATCAGGGACAAAAACGACCGGGTGGAGGAGGTTTTCCCGGCGACTTACGACAGCCTCTTCGAACGGCGCACCCGCCCCAATATTGGAGAGCTGATCAACGTCCTGCTGGCCAACATCGAAGATGCCAACAAGAGCAAACTGCACAATGTCTTCCGCAACATAGACTTCAACAGCGAAGCCAATCTGGGCCAGGCCCGCCAGCGCAACACTCGCCTGAAGAACCTGCTCGAAGACTTGGAAAGCCTTGATTTGAGCCCCGAATCGGTTGGTCACATGGACGTGATCGGCGATGTCTACGAATACTTGATTGAAAAATTTGCCGCCACTGCCGGCAAGAAAGCCGGCGAATTCTATACCCCGGCAGCCGTATCGGAAACCCTGGCCCGCCTGGTGTCACCCAAGCCCGGCGACCGCATTTGCGATCCGGCATGCGGATCGGGGTCTCTGCTCATTCGGGCCGGCAAACAGGTGGGCTCGAACGATTACGCGCTGTACGGCCAGGAGATGAACGGCAGTACCTGGGCCCTGTGCAAGATGAACATGTTCCTTCACGGCGTTGACGCCGCCCGCATCGAGTGGGAGGACACCCTGCGCCATCCGATGTTCGTGGATGCGAACGGCGCCCTGATGAAGTTCGAGGTGGTGATCGCCAACCCGCCCTTCAGCCTGGACAAATGGGGTCAGGAGATGGCCGCCGGCGATCGCTTCAACCGCTTCCAGCGCGGCATCCCGCCCAAAAGCAAAGGCGATTGGGCCTTTATCTCCCACATGCTGGCCACCGCCATGGAAGGCAGCGGCCGGGTGGGAGTGGTGGTGCCCCATGGCGTTCTGTTCAGGGGTGGTCAGGAGGGCAAGATCAGGGCAAACGTGATCCGCGAGAACATGCTGGACGGTGTCATCGGCCTGCCGGGCAATCTCTTTTTCGGCACCGGCATTCCGGCCGCCCTGATGATATTCGACAAATCCCGTCCGTTCGGCGGCAAAGACAGCGTGCTGTTCATTGACGCCAGCCGCGAATATGAACAGAGCTCGAGCCAAAATCGATTGCGTCACCAGGATATTGAAAAGATCCTAACCACTTTCCGAAAGCGCCGCACCGTCGAGAAGTATTCGTATCTGGCCGCTTACCGGGAGATCGAAGAAAACGAATTCAACCTCAACATCGCACGCTATGTGGATACTTTCGAGCCTGAAGCGGAGGTCGATATCAAGGCCGTCCAGGATGAGATCGACGCCATTGAAACGGAGCTGGCCCAGACACAGGCCAAAATGAAACTCTACCTAAGAGAGCTTGGGTTCATCAAGTAGGTTCACCCTCCCCCGCCCCCCCCGCCCTTAAGAGAAGGAGACCATAACGGCGCATCGGGTAAATGAGGGAGTATTCGGAATTGCACAGAGTAATTGGAAGGTGAGGGGGGCCGACATGCGCATCGGGTGAAGAGTGCGCAAACGGCACAAAGCAACTCCCTTCCCTTTGCGGGAGGGTATCAGGGGAGGAGGCAAGGGTCGGTTGAACCAAACAAAGAAAAAAAGCAGCGATAAGGGAATCTGAGCGCTCTCACACTGAAGCAGGAAGAATATGCAGGATCGGAACGAGAACAGAACAGGGTATAAAAAGACCAAAGCGGGCTGGATTCCGGACGAATGGGGATGCGCCCCTGCGGGTAGTCTTCTGGACATCCAATTGGGAAAAATGCTCAGCCAGAAATCCCGCAGTGGGGACAACCCTCAACCGTATTTGGCCAATTACAATGTCCGCTGGGGTGAGTTCGATCTTTCCCAAGTTCAGCAAATGGATTTCTATGAAAAAGAAATTTACAAATACGAGCTGCAATATGGCGACCTGCTGGTCTGCGAAGGCGGCGAGGTGGGCCGTTGTGCCGTATGGGAAGATCAAATCAAACCATGCTATTTCCAAAAGGCTTTGCATCGGGTAAGATTCTCAAACGGAGATTTGGATGCATATTATATCATGTACTTTCTCCATTATGCTACATCCTCCCCAAGGATGGCCTTTTTTGTCGGCCAGTCAAGCATCTCTCATTTTACACGCGAGCAATTCACCAAATTTCCAATCGCCCTGCCCCCTTTCCCGGAGCAGAAGAAAATCGCCGAAATACTCTGCACCTGGGATTCCGCGATCGACCAGATCCGCAAGCTCGTCGCTTCCAAAAGGAAACGCAAGAAAGCCCTTATGCAAAGGTTCTTTGAGCGTACCAAAAACCCCGGCTGGAAGGAAATGACGCTCCTGCAATCCTTTCAACGTGTTCAGAGGGTTGCCCCGGATGATGTAGAGAACATTTTAAGTATAACTGCAAAGCTTGGGTTTGTTCATCAAAATGACAAATTCAGCCGGATAATCGCGGGATCGAACCTGCCAAAGTACATCCTGCTTAAAAAAGGAGAGTTTGCATACAATAAGGGCAATTCAAAAATCTATCCCCAAGGCTGCATCTATTTGCTGGAAGAATATGAGCAAGGTGCTGTTCCCAATATTTATTTCTGCTTTAGACCCAAAACGGATTTAATCCACGCGCCCTTTTTTAAATACTACTTTGAAAACGGAACACTGAACCGGCAACTTTGCAAGCTGATCAATACCGGTGTGCGCAACGACGGTCTCCTCAATATCAATCCAAGGGATTTTTTTCATTTGAAAATTTTAGTGCCTCCCATGGAAGCGCAACGGCGTCTGGCCGAGATGTTTTCAACGGCGGATCAGGACATAGGGGCATCAACAACGGAATTGGTCGCTTTGGAGAAGCAGAAACAAGGCCTCATGCAAAAGCTCCTCACCGGTGAAATGCGCGTCAAAACATAGGAGCGGCCCATGGAAGAACAGCCCGCATACGGCGTCCAGCCCCATGAGCTGCCCGGCTATTTGAAAAAGGTGCAGTCCCAGTTGCCGGCTTTGCACCTGCTCATGCAAATGGGGTGGACTTATCTGACGCCCGGGGAGGCCAACCGGCTGCGTGGGGAGCGGCTGGGCCGTGCGATCCTGGAATCTGTCCTGGTGGACCATATCCGCGAGCAATGCTTCACCTTCAAAGGCACCCATCACCCCTTTACCGAGAACGCCATCCAGAGCGCGGTGCAGGCCCTCAAAGGCTTGCGCGTCACGGGCGCCACACACCAGAACGAACAGGCCTACGAACTGCTTTGCCTGGGCACCAGCGTGCCGCAGACCGTCGAGGGCGATACCAAAAGCTTCACCATCGATTACATCGACTGGAAAAATCCGGCCAATAACGCCTTTCACTGCACGGCCGAGTTCAAGGTGGAGCGGGTCGGTTTGCAGAAACACGCCATTGCCGACATTGTGTTGTTCGTCAACGGCATCCCCCTGGTCGTCATGGCGTGCAGGCGCCCGGTTGATACTCGGACCAAGCAAGATCCCATCGATCGAGCCATCGGTCAACTGGCCGGCTATCAGGCCACGGACGGCATACCGCAGCTTTTTCTATTCAACCAGCTCCTGTTGGCCTTGGCACGGGACAAGGCCAGCTACGGCACGACCGGAACGCCGTCCCAGAACTGGTCGGCATGGAAGGAAGCCGGTCTGAACGGCGCTTTGCGGCGGACCATGGATGCGGTGCCGGACGATGCGGCCATGGCCAAGCTGTTCTCGGGTCCCTTTGCGGAGGTGCGCAGCGCCTACCTGTCCTCGGCCGCCCAGGGGCGCGAGATCTGCGAGCAGGACCGCACTTTATATGCCTTGTGCCGGCCGGAACGGCTGTTGGAGTTGATCTATAAATTTATCCTCTTCGATGCCGGCGCCAAGAAGATCGCGCGCTACCAGCAGTATCTCACCGTACAGGCGATTCTCACACGCGTTTTGAGCGGCGGCGAGGGCCGAGCACGCCCGGGCGGCGTGGTGTGGCATACCCAGGGCAGCGGCAAATCACTGACCATGGTGATGCTGGCCAAATCCCTGGCCCTGCATCCAGACATTTTGAACCCCAAGATCATTCTGGTCACCGACCGCATTGATCTGGACGATCAGATCTACGGCACCTTCCGGGCCTGCGGCCTTGCGCCGGAACAGGCAGCCACGGGCAAGCACCTGGTGGAGTTGATGAGCGACCGGCGTACGCACGTGGTGACCACCTTGATCCACAAGTTTACCGCCGCGACCGCTTATCGCGGTCTGAAACCAGTCGACCGCAACACCTTTGTCCTGGTGGACGAGGGCCACCGCAGCCAGTACAACGAGCAGCACGCCCGCATGCGGGTCTCCCTGAAGGAGGCCTGTTTCATCGCCTTCACCGGTACACCCCTGGCCAAATCGGCCAAGAAGAACACCTTTGCCCAGTTCGGCGACCTGTTTCGCCCGGCCTACACGATCAGCCGCGCCGTGGAAGACAAAGCCGTGCTACCGCTGCTCTACGAAGCCCGGCATATTCCCCAAACCGTGGACCGGCGGGCGGTAGACGGCTGGTTCGAGAAACTGACCCTGGGGTTGACGGCCGAGCAGAAAGCGGACCTGAAACGCAAGTTTTCCACCGAACGGCAACTCAACAAAGCCCTTCAAAAGGTGCGCATGATCGCCTGGGACGCCAGCGTGCATTACGCGACCACTTATCAGCATACTGGCCTCAAAGGTCAGTTGGTGACGCCCGACAAGGAGACCGCCCTCCGCTACAAAGCCTTTATGGATCGGTTCGGCATGGTGGTTTCGGAAGTCCTCATTTCAGCACCCGCGGCCTCGGAAGGTGAAGGGCGAAAAAACGGTCCTTCCGAAAACCAAGAAGCGTTCTGGCAGGCGATGATGGACCGCTTCGGATCGGAGAAGAACTACAACCAGCAGTTGATCAATGCTTTCAAGCGCAGCGAGCAGCCGGAAATCATTATCGTGGTGGACAAGCTGCTGACCGGTTTCGATGCGCCGCGCAATACCGTGCTCTACCTGGCCCGCAAGCTCAAGGAGCACACGCTGCTGCAGGCCATCGCAAGGGTCAACCGCCTCTATCCCGGCAAGGAGTACGGCCTGATTCTGGATTACAGCGGCGTTATCCATGAACTGGACCAGGCCATCGACTTCTACGGACAGTTGGCGGAATATGATCCGGCCGATCTGAAAGCCACCGTGACTTATGTGCGGGAACGAATCGACCAGCTGCCCCAGACGCATGCGGATCTCTGGGAGTTGTTTGCGGCCGTCAAGGGGGCCAAAGATCCGGAGGTTTACGAGACCCATTTGCGCAACGATGCCCTTAGAAACCGCTTTTTCGAGCGCTTCGGATTGTTTGCGCGCACTTTGGCCCTGACTTTGTCTTCCACTTCGTTTCTGATGGTTGTCGAAGAGAAGAAGATTCAGCAATACAAAGCCGACCTGAAATTCTTTCAAAACCTGCGCGCCGCGATCAGCCAACGCTATCGGGAAGCCATCGGGCATTCCGGTTACGAGCCCGGGATCAAAAAGCTGATCGACACCCACGTAGGTGCGGGTGAAGTGCAACGGCTCTGCGAGCCCATCAACCTTCTGGATGCCGGGCAGCGCGCGCGGGTGCTGGCGGACGAAAGTAAAAGCACCGGCGCCAAGGCCGACATGATCGCCGCCGCCACCCGCCATGTGATCGAGCAGGAGCTGGGCAAGGACCCGGTCTTTTACAAGAAATTCTCCAGCCTCCTTCAAGAGGTGATCGAGGCCTACCATGCGGGCCGGCTGCAGGCGCTCGAGGCCTTGGAGAAAATCAAGGATATCGCCGTCAAGGTAACGACCCACACGGATGAAAACGTCCCGCCGGAACTTGTGGGCCGGGACATGGCCCGGCGCTACTACGGCTGCGTCTGCGAATCGATGCCCGCTTATGGCCCGCTCGACCCGCAACCCGCCGCCCGAATCGCCCTGCTCATTGCAGAACGGCTGCCCAGGCACAAGATTCGGGACTGGCGAAGCAATCCCGATGCGATCAACAAAATGCGCGGGGAAATCGATGACATACTTTTCGATGTGGCCGCAGCTTGGGGAATCGATATCTCCCTGGAAGATCAGGACGCCATCATCGACCGTTGCATCGAAGTGGCCATTGCCAATGAAGACTGATCCACACACCCATACCATCCGTTTCGGCGACCGGGAGATAGCCTTCAACCTGCAGCGCAACAAGCGCAAACGCTTGAAAATCGTTGTGACACCCGATCTTGTGGTCGAAGTATTCGCGCCGCTCACGGCAGCTGATGATCAGATTCTTTCCACCGTCTCCAAGAAGGCGCCCTGGATTATTCGGAAACTGGACCAACTGGCATCCTTTCATCCCCTGCCCACACCCCGGCAGTACACCAGCGGGGAAACCCTGGTCTATCTGGGACGTCAATACCTGCTGAAGGTAGGGACAAGCACCCGACGATCTGCCAAGTTGATCGGCCGGAAGCTCGAAGTGTACGTGGAAAACCCATCGGACAGGCGTTCTGTGGAAAAGATGGTTGAAGAATGGTATCGCCACAACGCCCGCCGGATCTTCGCCCGCTGTCTGGAAGGGTGCCGGACCATCGCCCTGCGGCACGGCATGCCCGGACATAGGCTGATGATCCGCAAAATGCAGCGGCGCTGGGGCAGCTGCAGCCCGGCCGGCCGCATCGTTCTCAATCTCAAGCTGGTCCGGGCGCCGGTCCATTGCATCGAGTACGTCATTATGCACGAGCTGTGTCACCTGAAACACCACAACCACTCCAAAGCATTCTACTCCCTTCTGACCCGCTGCCAGCCGGATTGGCGCAAACGCAAAGCAGACCTTGACCGCTTCCGCTTAGCCTGAATTCAGTGACGTCAAAATCAATCCGTCGCGCCGGTATTCTTCGATGGTCCACAGCGGCCGGTCCTCATCGGTTCGGACGGACGGCCATGGCCATCCTTCGGGGAGCGCGGTTTGAAATGCCAGATCGCTTTGGCGGGTGGGGTGCGTGAAGCTGATTTGCCGGGACAACAGCGCGATGCGCCCGTCGGCGAGGGATCGATCGGAACCGTAAGCGCGATCGCCCAGGATGGGACAGCCGATAGCGGCCAATTGCGCGCGGATCTGGTGGCGCCGGCCGGTCTCCAGGTGGATTGTCAGCAAACTGCCGGAGGGACCACTTTCCAGCACTTGATAGGACAAGGCTGCGGTCCGGCCATGAAGGCTGCCGGCCTGGACGGGCCGGCTGAGCCGGCCGCTGCGCTCCAGATGGTGCACCAGGCGGCCCTTGGCTTGGTCGGGGCGCCCCTGGACCACCGCCAGGTATGTTTTTTCGATGCGGCCTTCCCTGAATTGAGCGCTCAGGCGCGAGGCGGATTTTGTGGTCCGCGCCAGAACGACCAAACCGGCCACGGGCGCATCCAGCCGATGGACCATACCCACAAACACCCGTCCCGGTTTTGCATAGCGGATTTTGAGCCAGGCCTTGGCCAGATCGATCAGGTTGGGTTTCTCCTGTTGGTCGCCGCGTTGCATTATCAGACCTGCTGGTTTATATAGCACCAGCAAGTGATTGTCTTCATACAAGACGGGCCAGTGCGGATGAAAAAAGTCCATAAACGATCGTCCATCTCCAAAACCGAAAAACTCAATCGGAGCGAAGGCAGGATTTCGGCTGCGCCCGGTCCGCAAGCCATGGCCGCCATCTTCGAAGCATGCGGCATCGGGCTCTCCGCGCAGCAGTTGGATCGGTTCTGGATCTATCATGGCTTGCTGCGGCATCACAACACCGAGTTGAATTTGACCCGCATCCACAACTTCGCCAACATGGTCACCAAACTGTACGTGGATTCGGTCCTGCCCATCCAAATGATCGACCTGCCTTCCCCCCTCATGGATTTGGGCAGCGGCCCGGGCATGCCCGGAATTCCGTTGAAGATCATGCTTCCCGATGTGCAGATCGTATTGGCCGAAGGACGCGCCAGGCGAGCGGCCTTTTTGCAGGAAACCATCGCCCGGCTGGAACTCAAGAATATCGAGGTGATCGCCCGCAACATCACCCCAGCCTTTGAACTGCCGGTCAACGGGGTGATCACACGGGCTGTCGAAACGGTGGAACAGACCCTTGCGCGGGTGCAAGGCTGCCTGCGGCAGGGCGGGCAGATGATCTTCATGAAGGGACCCGGCTGCGAACCGGAAGTCGAGGAGGCTTTGCAACGCTTCGCTCAGCGCTTTGCCTTGATCGAAAATCGCGCTTACCGCATCGGCAATACCTCCCACGAGCGCCGGCTGGTGATCTTCGAACGTCTGGACGCGCCTCCCCGGGCCCTGGCTGCGCAAGCGGCCCGGCGGCATCGCGTGACTTCGGTCACCAGCGATCAGAATGAGCGTTTTAAGAGTCTGAAGTATATGCTGACCGGACGGGGGATTAAAAAAGAAGGCCAGGCGCTGCTGTCCGGCAGCCGCCCGGTGGCAGAGATGCTTGCGGCTCTGCCCGAGCGCTGCCTGGCCTGGGTCACGGCCGGCGATCAGCCCCCGCCGCCTGCCGTTGCACCCGCCGGCATGCAGTGGCTGCAGTTGGCCGAGCCCCTTTTTCAAGCACTGGACCTGTTCGGTACGCGCAGCCCATTGCTGTGCATCGATGTCCCGGTGATGGAACACTGGGCGCCGGCCGACGATTTCCCGGAGGGCTGCAGCCTGCTGGTGCCTTTCCAGGATCCCGACAACATCGGCGCGGT
>QZKV01000128.1 GCA_003599575.1 Desulfobacteraceae bacterium
TAATCCGCAATGCAACCGGAACCTGTGTCCGAGCCGCCCCAATATCCCGGCGGGCGCAGGCTCCAAGGCAAAAAGGCCGTCATCACCGGCGGGGATAGCGGCATCGGCCGCGCGGTGGCCATGGCCTTCGCCCGGGAAGGCGCCGACATCTCCATCATTTACCTGTCCGAACACCGGGATGCCGAGGAAACCCGCCAGGCAGTCGAAAAAACCGGCGCACGCTGCCTGACCATCAGCGGCGATATCGGAGATGAGACATTTTGCCGCGAGGCGGTCCAGCAGACCGCAGAACAGCTGGGCGGACTGGACATTCTGGTCAACAATGCCGGGGAACAGCATGAACGGGAAAGCATTCTGCAAATCAGCGCCGAAGAATTGGATCGCACTTTTCGGACCAACATCTATTCCATGTTTTTCATGGTCAAGGCGGCCCTGCAGTTTTTCAAGCAGGGCGGCGTCATCGTCAATTCAACTTCGGTCACCGCTTATCAGGGACATCCGACCCTGCTCGATTATGCGGCCACCAAGGGCGCCATTGTCTCTTTCACCCGTTCACTGGCCTTGCACCTGGCCGACCGCAAAATCCGGGTGAATGCCGTGGCGCCCGGTCCGATCTGGACACCGTTGATTCCGGCATCCTTTGATAAAGAAAAAGTTCAGTCGTTCGGCGCCAATACTCCCATGCAGCGCGCCGGCCAACCCGGTGAAATCGCTCCCTGCTATGTCTTTCTGGCCTGCGATGATTCATCCTACATGACCGGCCAGGTGCTGCATCCGAATGGCGGGCGCATTGTGAATGGGTAATCACACCTGGGGCATCTTTTTGGAAATCTCACCTGAGGCATCTTTTTGGAATTTGATGGGTCAAGTCGGGGGCGGATCCGGGATCGTATCGAGACGCATTCGATACCGATTCAGAAAACCCCCGCACAGGCCCGCTTGCGCCCGGTTCGCTTCAACGGGCTTGCGCCGGACCTTTTTCGCCGATGAAATCTTCGATATAGATCATCTGCACAATCACCATGGCGCACGCCACAAGCGGCATGGCCAAAAGCACCCCCAGGAACCCGGTCAGCTTGTACAGCAGCACCTGGGTCGCCAATATCAGCACGGGAGGCATGGTAATCACTTTGCGATGGATCATCGGCGTGAGAAAAAAGCCTTCGAGCGACTGGATAATGACATAAAAAATGCCCACCGGCACCAGGTACAATGTGCCCTGCGCCATGGCCACCAGGGCGATGGGAATGAAGGCGATAAGGGGCCCCAGGTTGGGAATAAAGGTCATTATGGCGGTGAAAACCGCCAGAACGACGGCATTGGGTATGCCGATCACCCATAGACCGGTGGCCACCGTACTCCCCAGGATCAGCATGGACATGCTTTGACCCAGCAGCCACCAGCGCAAAACGTGTCCCAAATTGGCCAGCAGCGCCATCCCCCTGGGGCGAAAACGCAGCGGCAGCAGGCTCAGGATGCCCCGGATGTACAATCCTTTGTCCGCGGCGATATAGATACCGATGACCACGATGACGATGATGCCGAAAAGGGTGCCGAAAGTCGTGGAGAAAATCCCCACGATGTTTTTCAGGGATTTCATCAGCTCGTCCCGATTTCGGCCAAACAACATCTCGCCCGCTTTACCGCTTTGATTGTCGAACAAATCACCCCAGCCGAAGCGATAGAGGTACGCTTCCACCCTTTCGATCGCATCAGGAATTTCTTGAACCAGTTGAACCGTCTGCTGGATAACGACCGGCACCAAAAAGGCAAGCAGCCCGCCCAAAAGCAAGGACAGGAACAACACCAAAATGCCGAGGCAGGCCAGGCCGGGCAAACCCGTGTAGTGCATGATCGCGCGCTTGCCCCATTGCAGAAATACGCCGACCACAATGCCGGCAAAAACAAGCAACATCACATGACGGGCGAACCAGACGATCAGCAGCGTGATAAGAACCGCCGCCGTTATACCGACAGTGATCAAAACCCTCTGTGAAAAAGCAACCTTTGGAAGATTGCCGGGTGAATGACCGGACATCTGCATGCGTTTGTAGCCCTTCACTGATGCGCCGGTCCATGTCAGGCTTAAAAGGTGGATCGGTCAGGCCTGGGGGAAAGAATTCGCCGGCGGACCCCCTGGCCCTTTGCGTGATCGGCAGCCATGCCATTTTCTCACCAAAGCATTTATTCTCTAGGTCGTCGTTCTGAAAAGAGCCAGTAGGCCGATGCTGTATTCACTTAAGGCCGAATGCGTATCCAAACGTGAACCGGACCGTGGTGCTGGCTTGCTGCACCCGTTTTAGCGGCCCCGGGGAGGGGCGACTGTCCATCCGGCCTGAATCCTGCTTTATACGGCGGCGCTTTTTCCTGCATCCAGCCAGATATGCGTATTTGACCCCATTGTCATTTTCTCCTTGTCTGACCACTATCCCATAGTCGACTCGCAGTAGTAAGAAGGAAACATTCAGCGCTTAATAAGAACGCGCTGTTTCTCTCCACCCGGGGGGAAACGCCGACTTGAAATCTCAAAAAAAAGGAGAGCGATATGAATTGGGATAGAATTTCCGGCAATTGGAAGCAAATCAAGGGAAAAGTCCGCAGCCAATGGGGCAAGCTTACCGACGATGAAATTGACGTAATCGGAGGGAATCGGGAGGAATTGATCGGCAAAATTCAGGAACGCTATGGGATTGCCAAGGATCAAGCCGAAAATGAAGTCAAAAAATTCGAGACCTCATTATAGGAGTTCATCATAGGGCCATTGTTGAGCACCCATCGGCCGGCCGTTGCATCCTCCGGACGCTTTTGCGCGCTTTCACTCCAAAGAAAGCGCGCATCGGCCGGATGGCCCCAAGCGGGTCCTCCGTATTTCACCCTGTGTCACTCCGCCCGGAGTGAGAAATTCTTCTGTCCAGCGACTGACACGGGAAAATCGTTTGCTTCGCATATTGCTGGAGACACAAAGCCCCTTATGCTGAAAACCCTCTGGAAAATCACATCGGCAACATTTACTGCATGGTGGAACGACGATGTCTTTCGTCTGGCGGCGGCCATTGCGTTCTATACGATTTTTTCGTTGGCCCCCACTTTACTGATTTCGGTCGGCATCGCCAGTCTGGTCTTCAGTGAAGAACATGCCAAACATCAGATCATTGAGGAGATTGAAAAACTCACCGGCGCCGAAGGCGGCAAGGTCGCCGAGCAGGTGTTTAACAATATGATCGACATCCGTCAAAGTCCCAAAGCCATCTTGTATGGTCTGCTGGCCGTGGTTATCGGTTCCACGGCGGTCTTTGCCAATCTGCAGGCAGCGCTGAATCAAATCTGGCATGTCCAGCCCAAATCCGACCGCAGCGTGCTCAAAGATTTGCTGCGCGTGCGGCTGCGATCGTTTTGCATCGTGTTGGCGGTCGGTTTTCTGCTCCTGGTCTCGATGGTGGTCAGTGCGGTGATCAACGGGTTCCAGGCCCTTTTGGCCGAGCGCCTGGAGGGGGTTTCGTGGGTGTGGCGTTTGCTGAATCTGTCGATGTCGTTTGCCATCATCACCTTGCTGTTTGCCATGATCTATAAATACCTTCCCGATGTGAAGATCTCCTGGAGCGATGTGATGATGGGTGCGGTCATCACATCGATTCTCTTTTCAATCGGTAAATTTCTGATCGGCTTCTATCTCGGCCACGTGGCCTTCGGGAGTGCTTACGGTGCGGCCGGGTCGTTTGTGGTTCTGCTGATCTGGATCTATTACTCCACCCTGATCTGCTTTTTCGGAGCGGAATTCACCCAAGTCTATGCAAGCAGTATCGGAGTCCGCATCCGTCCGCAGGATCATGCTGAAAAAACGCAAGAAAGTTAATGCCCGACTATATGGGATTACCCCTTTTCTTCACCATGCGCTTCCTTCTTCTCCCCCCCGGCAATCGAAACGGCCCGCAATCCGTTCAGCCGGTCAGGGCCGTCCACACGGCCCGCAGGATCAGAATACCGACATAAAATCCGGCTGCGATCACCATCCCAACGGTGAGGATGACCATCCACATCAAAAGGGTGCTTACGAGGACATTTTTCCTGGGTGCCGCCGCGTATCTTTGCATCAAGCGCATGTTGCGCGCGTTGGCTTTCCAGGCCATATCGAAAAGATCTCCGATCAGTGGAATGGAACCGAGCAGCACCTCCATGACCACATTCAGCCCCATACGCATGATGATCGCAAGCGGCACACCGCTGCGCGCAGCCTCCACAACGATGTACATGGACAACAACGCACCCACTGTCTCGCCGATACCGGGCACCAATCCGATCAGCGGGTCCAGTCCGATGCGGTAGTTGAGGCCGGGCAGGCGAATCGAATTATCGAGCAGCCATGCCAACCGATTCAAACGGTCCCAAGGAAGCGTGTGTTGTTCTTTGGCCATAATATTGCCTCGCGTGGGGAAAGCAGGGGTTGCCCTCCTTCCGGCCGGAGGATGATCCACGAGCATGTACCACGCCCGCCGCCGGTTCTAAAATGGGGTAGACCCTTTATTGCAGCATGCAACCGGGAGCATGAGCCGCCGATGCCGTACGGCGGTGCGGTGCATAAAGCGCTGTTCAATCCCGAAGCCACAGGCGGACGGCCTTACGGGGTGTAATCCAAAAATGGGGCCCACATCCCATGTTTTCTTCTGGCAGAAACCTTATAATAAACTCCCTGAGTTTGGCTTTACGGTCGGATTGGCCAGTGAACCGCAGGACTTGCCGTGTTTGAAAGCATTGCAATACGCATTACATTAATCGTCTGACCATATGAGTCAAAATCGGCTGGTACCATCACCTCGATCCATCATGCCGCTTCGTTTAGGGGCAAGGAGGAAGAAATGTTCGATCCAGTTCAACATTTGCAAAAAGGCGACGGCCTTTTAATCATCGATGTTCAATGGGATTTCTGTCCGGGCGGATTGCTCCCGGTACCGGAGGGAGACCGCATCATTCCGGTTGTGAACAAATGGACCGAGGCGGCGCTTAAGAATGATATTCCGGTCTATTTTTCACGCGACTGGCACCCGATCGCGCATATCAGTTTTAAGGAGCGCGGCGGAGATTGGCCTCCGCACTGTATTCAGGATACCGACGGGGCCCAGTTTCATCCCAATTTGTATATGGACCGCAGGATTTTGGTCATTACCAAGGGGGTTCGTTTCGACCAGGACCAGAATTCGGTTTTTGACCAGACCGGGTTCGGCCATCAACTGGACCATGACGGGGTCAAGCGCCTGTGGGTGGGCGGTTTGGCGCAGGATGTGTGCGTGCTGAAGTCTGTCCTGGATGCACGCAGCAGCGGATTGGATGTGGGCGTAATCCGGGAGGCCACGCGGCCGATCAAGGAGGAGTCCGGCCGGCGCGCGATTGAGGAGATGATCAAGGCCGGCGCCACGATCATTTGATGGAAAGGTACAGGCCCAACGCACCAACAATGCGGCGACGGAAAAACGAGTTCATTCTGCTGTCCCCTTAAGCAGATCCGGAATGTCGTCGCTCGGCGTCAAGACCGCTGTGCTTTCTGTTTCAATCGAGCCTTTTCAGAAAAGCGCAAGTCTTGACGCCCTGATTTCGATCGCTCCGGCGGCGATCCCCACGGGAAAGCTGATCCGGAGCTGCCGAAGTTTGGGGCCGGCCGGCTGCTTTGGGCCAGGCCCTGCCTCCTTGGCCGGCACCATCCGGTGTCAATCTCCTTGGACATTCTCTTCAAATCGTCTGGAGAGATGGCTTTCGCTGGGACCCGCAGCGTTCCTTTGCTTCTGCACATCAGCGAGTTCGAACACCAGCGAGGAGTCGGATGACAAGGTGCGGACCTCGGCTTTGAACCCGATCCGAATAGGTTCCTGGGCGGTACGCAGGGAACGCACCTTGAGGCGTTCGGTGGTCAGATCGACCTCCAGAAAGTGGCTGCGGTAGCGTATGCGAATGCGCAGCCGGTTCAATTCCTTGGGCAGGCATGGGTTAAACCACAGCACATCCTCGCGGGTCACGATGCCGGTATACCCGCGCTGCAGCAGGTCCACCGTTCCGGCCATGGCGCCCAGATGAATCCCCTCGGCGGTTGTTCCGCCTTGAATATCGGTCACATCGCTCTGCAAGGCCTCGTAAAACAGTTTCCATGATTGCACGCGATCGCTGCGCGCCAGCACCCAGGCATGCACGACCCGGCTGAGGGTCGAGCCGTGACTGGTGCGTTTGATATAGTAGTCGATGTTCTTAGGAATCGTATCATAGGCAAAGGGATACCCCAGGCGCTGAAATATCTCGGTCAGCTCTTCGGCCGATAACAGGTAGAACAGCATCAATACATCCGCCTGCTTGGAGGCTTTGTACCGATTGGGCGTATCCCCCTCGGCTTCCAAGATGCGGTCGAGACGTTGGATATCGCCATATTTTTCTCGATACCGCTCCCACGCGAACTCCTTCAATTCATCATAACCCTCGAACTGGCTGATAATGCCATCCGCGTGGAAGACCACCCGCATCTTGCGGCCGATCTCCTCCCAGTGTTCGAATTCCTGCCTGTGCAACTGCAACTTGTCGCATACTTCAAAGCGCGTGTCCGCAGGCAAAAGGTCCAGCATCCGCCGCGCGGCGCTGAGCACCCATACCGTCATGATGTTGGTATAGGCATTGTTGTTCAAGCCGGGCTGTTCGGCGCCGGGGTAGGCGTCATGGTATTCATCCGGCCCCATGACATGCAGGATTTCATAGCGATCCAGGGCCGCGTTGTAACTGCACAGGCTTGCCAGGAAGCGTGCGATCTCCATCATCATCTCGGCCCCGTAAAAGGACATGAACTCCATGTCATTGGAGACCTGGAAATAATGGTCCAGGTTGTAGGCGATGGCGATATTGACATGCCGTTGGAGGCGACTGTGATCGGGCAGCCACCTGCCCGAACGCGGGTTGAGGTGGATGCGCTGGCTCTCTTCGCGGCCGTTGCTGCCGCTTTGCCAGGGGTACATGGCCCCGGCGTAGCCGGCGCGGCGGGAGGCCCGCCGGGCGGCCGCAAGACGGCGGTAGCGGTACATCAACAGGGCGCGCGTGATTTGCGGCAGCCGTAAATTAAGCATGGGAAAGATGAACAATTCATCCCAAAAGACATGCCCGCGATAGGCTTCGCCGTGCCAACCCCGGGGCGGTACCCCCACATCCAACCCCATCTGCATGGTGTTGATGGATGTGGTTTGAAGTAAATGGAAAATATACAAATGCACGATCATGTCGATGGGATCTTTTTCACCCGGGCGATCGTGCCACAGTTCCACACTGAATCGGCGCCACAGGTGGTCCCAGGACCGGCGGTGATCTTCCAGCAGACGCGCGAAAGAGGGCGCCCGGCCGGCCATTTGGCAGGCTTCCCGGCCCGCTTCCGAGATGGCCGCATCTCTTGAGGTGTATAGGGCCACGGTCTTTTCCAGGCGCATCTCCGTCCCTTCCTCTGCATCCGCGGCAAGCAGGTGACAGACATAGCCCTCCTGGGTCAGTGTACGGCGCTCGGCCGCAAGCTCCCGTTCACCAGTGAAAAGCCTGGTGCGCGCGGCCATGGCGATTTGCAGGGCCGACGGGTGGGTGATCGTCTTGAGCAGTATGGTTTCGGGGTCGACCGGGCGCGTTTCCAGGGATCGCAAATGAACATTGTTGAGTCCCTGGTAACGGGCCACACCGCTGTTGCTCACCCGGCCGTCAAGGGCCGAGCGGAACTCGACTCGGCCGGACCAGTTCTCGGGGGTCAACGTAACGGTCAAGGCGGCCAGATGGGCCTGTCCCATGTGGACGATGCGCTGTTCATGCGCGCGGGTGATCCGTTGCCGGTCGTCGCGGTAGCGCCAGAACCGTTGCAGGACGCCGTTGCGGATGTCGAGCGTTTGCCGATAGGACAGCAATTCGGTCGTCGCCATGCTGAACCATGGGCCGTCCCCGATACGGAAATTCACCGGCAACCAGTTGGGCATGTTGACCAGATCTTCGTTTTCAATGATATGTCCGGAGATCTCGGTCTGCAGACGATTATAGCCGCCGGCCAGGTAGGTACCTGGGTAGTGCACCTCGCCGGCGCCGGCTTGCGCCGAGGCGCCGCGCGTGCAAAAATAACCGTTGCCCAGCGTGCACAGCGTTTCACGCAGCTTTTCGGATGCGGCATCGAATCCGTGGTAGACGAGCCGCCACGCGCTGCGTTCGTTCAACCATTGGGCGGCCTGTTGCAAGAATGCCTGCACCTGGCCGCTGTCGCGGAGTCGAAAGCGGGCGCGGCTGGGGCGGTCTTCTTCGGCCACCACGATGCCGATGCCGATCTCGCGCAGCTCCTCGAAGGCGTCCTCGTCAGTCACATCATCGCCGATGAAAACGGGCAACACCCGCCGAAGATCCAACTCAAGGGCCTCTTCCAACAGCCATCGTACCGCCTTGCCTTTGTGCCAGTTCAGATCCGGCTGCAAATCGAATACCTTTTTGCCGCGAGACACACGCAAACCGCCCACATCTGTCCGGACAAGTTCCACCACCCGCTCGATGGTGCGGCTTTGTTCCGGGGGGGCTTCACGATAGTGCACGGCCACCGAAAACTGCTTTTGCTCGATATGCACGCCATCAATGTCTTTGAGTTGTTCCTTCAGGCGCCCGGCCGCCGCTTGGATATGCGCCAGAAATCGCTCGGCCGGTCGATGGGTGATCGGGTGGTCCTCAGGACCTCGGATGTCGAATCCATGACTGCCCGCATAGTAGAGATCGGGCAGGCCCACGCGCCGGCGCACATCGTCCAGGTCGCGGCCGCTCACCACCGCCACCCTGCAGTGCCGGGCCAGCGCCTGCACGGCCGAGCGCATCTCTCCGGAGAGATGGGCTTCCTCCGAACTGCGCACGATCGGAGTCAACGTGCCGTCGTAATCCAGGAAAATAACGGCTTCTTTTTCGCAGAACATGTTTTTGAACGCGTCGAAGCGTTCCAACAGCGCGGGTGATCCGTCCGCCGAGCGGGGCTTGCCAGCGTTTTCCAGCCGGACGCGGGCCAGGTTGTCGACCACGCAATCGGCGCCATGCCGTCGCAAGCCATCTTCCTGATCGGCCCGGTTTACACCGATGACGAGGCCGAAACCGCCTCGGCGGCCCGCCGCCACGCCCGACTGGGCGTCTTCGATGACGGCCGCACGCCCGGGCGGAACACCCACCTGACGGGCGGCCCATAAAAAAACATCCGGTGCGGGTTTGCCCTCCAATTGGTGTTCGCGGGCGTCGTTGCCGTCGGCGATGACGTCAAACAGGTGGTCCAGCGCCGTGGCCTTCAAGACGGCGCGTCCGTTTTTGCTGGAGGTGACCAATGCGGTTTTAATGCGATGTTTCCGCAACCGCCGGATCAATGCGACCGCCGGATCATACGCCCGGGCGCCTTTGCGTTGCAGCAACTGATTGAAAATCAGATTCTTGCGATTTCCCAGACCGCATACCGTATGGCGGTCCGGATCGTCGGCCGGATCGCCGTAAGGCAGGTCGATGCCGCGCGACTGCAAAAATGCGGCCACCCCGGCGTAGCGCGGTTTTCCATCCACCAGCGGCAGGTAATCGCCATGGTAATCGAAAAGCGCATACTCTTTAGCGTCCTGCCGCCTGCGCTGCAGAAGGAAGGCATTGAACATCTCCTGCCATGCCTCGGCGTGCAGCCCGGCCGAATCGACCACCACGCCGTCCAGATCGAAGATCACCGCATCGATGTGTTTCAGGTCCAGTGTGCATGTGGTCATTGCCGACCCCCCACCGGCCAATGCCGGATGAAAGAATTCGAGATCATCTGCTCGAAGCGCAAGCCGAACCCCCCTGAGTCCAACGGTAGAAAACTACCGCTAACATGCATTGCTTGTGTCTTTGAATTCGGAGTATTGTTTAGCCCGTTGCGCTTACGGCGTGATTTTCGAATTCGGATTTTCTTCCCGGTTCATTGCGACTCCGACGGTCGGATGGTCAGCACCGGGCAGTGTGCCGTGCGCACAACCCGCTCTGCGACCGACCCGAACAGAAAACGATTGAAACCGGAGTAACCATGTGTGGCGATGACAATTAAACCCACATCTTCTTCTTTGGCCAGACGCACGATTGCTTCGGCCGGTTGGCCCTGGATTACGCGGGCATCGCAGCGAAGATGATCCGGTATGGTCGAAGCGACCAGTTTTTCCATTTGGTTGCTGGCTTCTTCCTGCATGGCTTCGACCATTTGGACGGAGCGGGCGCCCGACATGGAATAGGTTCCCGCGATGAAGGGAATCGAGGCGATTACGTGGACCAGCAAAAGTTCCGCTTCATACTGGGTGGCCATTTCGATGGCCGCGTTCAATCCATATTGAGAAGGCTTGCTGAAGTCCGTGGGACTCAAAATTTTCTTTACGGGAAACATCATCTGCTCCTTTGGTGGAGGTTTACGGCAAGTTATCCCGGGAAGATTTCACCATAGCTGGAAAGCACAAAATTAGCCCGCCGTGACATGGGCAAGCCATTCCATTCATCCTGTATTTTGGCCTCTTCCAGCAGGTAGGCGACACGGTGCAGGTTTGCATAGGCGCAATGGTGGTCGGTGCTTTTTTTGTTGATCCATCTCCCGGCGGCATCTTTTATGACCCTGCTCATCCGGCCCTGAAGCTTATGCGGCATGCTCGATTGACATGCCGACAGGACCTATTTATCGTATGCGTAGTTGATCTTAAACTACGATTGCCAATCGGAATCGGGTGGCGCCCAACAGCTGTAGAAAAGTATTTGCCATCTTGCTTTACCGAGGAGAGAATGAATCACCAGCCGCCGTCCTCCTTTAAGGTGATGACTTACAATATCCATAGCTGCGTTAATGTCTACGGCCGGGAGAATCCGGCCGCCACCGCGCGCATCATCGCGCTGCTGGACCCTGACGCAGTGGCTCTGCAGGAAGTTGATTCAATGGGACCGCGCATGCGTCAACGCAATCAAGCCGAATGGATCGCCGATCAATTGGGCATGCATCACCTCTTCTTTCCGCTGCGTGCCAGCCGGTTGGGAAAATTCGGTTCCGCCGTTCTTTCCAAGTATTCGATGTCAGTGGTTAAAACAAGCCTGTTTTCAGGTGCGAGCGCAAATCAGATCAAGGAACCGCGCGGTGCAATCTGGGTGCGCCTGCGCACGCCCGGAGGTCATGTCCATTTTATCAACACCCATTTGAGCCTGCGCATGCAGGATCGCCTTTATCAGATCAGGCGGTTGCTTGGCAAAGACTGGCTGGGCGGGATCGATCCGCAAGAACCTGCCGTTTTCTGCGGAGATTTCAATGCCGGCGCCCGTTCGCTGATATACCGGGTGATCAGTGCACGCTTCGCCGATGCCCAAGTGCAGGCGAAACAAAAGGGATATCCGAAGCCCACCTTTTTTTCCCTCTATCCGATTCTGCGCTTGGATCACATCTTTGTTTCGCGTCACCTCACCCCGCTCCAAGTAAAAGTCCCTCTGGATTTCGATGCCCGAAAAGCATCGGACCATCTGCCCGTTTGGGCGCAGTTGTCTTTCAACGGGCGTCATGCGGAAGACTCATGAATGCCTTCGCGCGCATCGGGCGGGGAGCTCTCATCGTTGTGATCCTGCTTGCGGCCGCGGGGCTTGTCTATGTGGCCATCGAAGGGCGCATCGGTGGGCTGTGGAGCGATTTGATCGATGAAGAGACGCATGCCGCCACGTTTATCATCTTGTTTTTGATCTTGCCGGTGGTAGGCTTCCCGATAAGTGTGTTTTTAATCTTGCTGGGCGCGAAATTTGATCCGGGACCCGCCCTGCTGATCATGTTCAGCGCAATGGCTGTCCATCAGGCGATCACTTTTCCGGCCGGCAATACGCTGCTGCGGCCTTTGATTGAAAAGGTGCTGACCCGCAGAAACGTTTCATTGCCGCAGTTCCCCAAGAAGGGATTTATATGGCCAAGTATCGTGTTTATGGCTGTGCCGGGACTCTCTTATACTCTGAAGAACTATATCCTCTCTCTTTCCGGGATCCCTTTTGGCCATTTTTTTCTAATCGCATGGCTGGTCCAGGCGATGATGGGCATACCGTTGGTCCTTGCCGGCGAAGCTGTCGGAGCCCGCCATTTCCGTCTCCTGATGATCATCTTGTTCATCATGGTGATGATCTACGCAGTACGGTTTTGGATCATCCGACGGCACAAGCATAAACCCGAGTAGGTACTACGGCCTGGCAACAGAATGCATGGGGCGTTGCCTCAGATTGCTGATATTGCCCGCCGCCGCATAAGGCTTCAGGTCGAGCGCTTGAAGGACGGCATGGGTGAGCTCCTTTATCGTGAACGGCTTGTACAAGAAGATACAATCGGGCACTTCGCCGCGCATTTGGGCAATATCTTCAGGTCTCTGGCCGGTGATGACCACCACCGGCAACTGCCGCGAATGGCGCCGCAGCTTCTTGATCAAGGTCCAGCCATCCATGACGGGCATCTGCAAGTCTGTCACCATCAGATCGAAAAAGCCGATTTGAACCAGTTCGTAGGCTTCACGCCCATTTTCGGCAGGAACGGCCTTGAGGCCGATGCTGGCGAACATTTTGCAGAGCAGATCCCGCAGCATGGCATCATCGTCTACTACCAGAACGCGCTTTTTGGTTCGCATAAGGAACATGTCGTCCGGCAGGATGCTGTTAGCCGCCTGTGATTGCGTATAAGTCATCTCTTTTTCTCCTCGATTCGCCTCGCAACCGCAGCATAGGTCATCCCCGGTCGGGGGCAGAATATGCCTGTTGTCAAGGCTGGCTGCCGTGCTGCGGGAAGATCCTTCTTATGGGTGCACGGCCATGTTTTTGTTGTTTTAACAAACCTGCGGCTGGATGTTGAACAGCGGCTTGTGAAACCGCTGTTCCCTATATGTCAGGCGTTGCCGAAGGGCCTTTCGTTACCTGATCCGCCGTATCTGAGACAAAACTGAATGTAACCCCTTTCGGCCCGCGCATAATCTTCCACGGAGTAATGCTCCAGATTCTCGGGAATACGAAAATCTTCCTTATATTTTTGAATCAGACGCTCGATACCATTGGTGCCATGGATCTCGTATGGCATTGCCGCAAAGACCTCCTTCCTTTCTTTACCCCTTAGCTGGTGGTTCATTTTTTTGCCCGGCGGCATGCCCCTGCGCCGGATGGTTGTATCCATTTTATCCCTCGAGGGGACAGGCAGGGCGATCGGACATCCAACCCCCGCCTGAGGTGCTTCAACATGCTTGCCTTGGTGCACTCGAAAGCGCAGGGGCTCGGGGCAAGCCTTGCTCGTACTTTGTTTTTAAAGCTTTCGGCCGGGAAGATAAATATGGTGAAACCACTACTTGCTGGATAAACAGACCCCATATGCAGGGCCTCCGGTTTTTTGCGGGGCCGTGAGTGGCCCGTAGCGCCTGTTTCAGGCTGCGCCCGGAACGGGCGGCACCGCGGTATTTCTGATTTTGCGTTGGCGGGCGATGCCGGAAACGACCGGGCACCATGTTTTGTGACCCATCGGACTTATCTGTCCGGCGGACCGCCGGAGGCCTGCTTGATTCTGCGCACTTGGCCCCACAAAAAGGGAATCAAGCTCATGCAAACGATCAGCAGCCATCCCTGCCATCCAGGATTTTGCGTTTTGAGTACGTCGGAAAGCCCCGGCAGATATACCGCCAGGATCAGAAGCACCGCGCACCATACGATCGAGCTGCCAATAAAAGGGTTTTTGGAAATTTCGTTGTCCCGCAGGCGGGTGCCCGGGCTGCGCAAGTTAAAGACGAACCATAGCTTACCGAAGGCCAGGGTCAGGAATGATACAGTCACGGCGCGCCTTCGATCGAAAGCCAGTCCGTAAAAAGCGATGGCCAGGGCGCCCAGAACACAGGCGGCCATCAAGGTCGACCATCCGGCGACTGCGCGCCAGTGCCTTGAGGTCAACACCGGTTCGCTGCGCGGCCGGGGCATTTTGTCCATTACGCCCGGCTCCCCTGCCCCCATGCCCAGTGCGAGGGCCGGAAAGACGTCGGTGACCACATTGAGAAACAGGATTTGCAAAGGCAACAGCGGAATCGGAATCCGGCTGAAGCCGCCCGCCACGGCGGCCAGAGCCACCGCCATCACTTCGGCGACATTCGTGCACAGCATGAACATGACCGACTTGCGGATGTTGGTGAAAATGATGCGGCCATGCCGTACGGCGGCCACGATGGTTGCAAAGGCGTCGTCCTGTAAAATCATGTCAGCCACTTCGCGGGCCGCATCGGTTCCACGGATCCCCATGGCCACGCCGATATCGGCTTTTTTCAGCGCCGGGGCATCATTCACCCCATCGCCGGTCATGGCCACGGTTTCGCCGGCCTCCTGCATCAGCCGGACCAGGTGCAGTTTCTGCTCGGGACTGACCCGCGCGAAGATATCCGTTTCCAACATGGACCGCCGTTGTGCTGAATTCATCCCGGCGGGATCTTGAAGTTGGCTCCCGTGAAGGACCCGCGGGGCGCCATTTCCGGTTATCCCGGTCTGCCTGGCGATGGCCTGCGCGGTGGCCGGCTGGTCGCCGGTGACCATGACCACCCGGATACCGGCGGATCGGCACTCTTGGATGGCCGCGCGCACATCGCGCCGCGGCGGATCCAACAATCCGAAAAGGCCGAGAAAACGCAGCTTTTCGTATGGATCCTCAGCCTCGTTGACGGCCGTTTTATCCGCCGCGGCCAATACGCGCAGTCCCTCGCCGGCCAGTCGTTCGGCGCGCGCAGTCCATTCCCGGCGCTTTTCTTCATCCAGCGGGCCATCTTGTTGCAATCCGTCGCCGGCCATGCGCTCGCAAATTTCCAGAACGCGGTCCGGCGCCCCTTTCACAGCCACTTCCAATCCATCTGCGCTCTGATGAAAAGTGGCCATCATCATGCGGCCGGCATCAAAAGGCACCTCCCGCCGTTCGGGTTTTTTTTCAAGCAAGGCCTCGCGCTGCAAGTCAAACATCAGGCCGGCGCGGAGCAGCGCGGTTTCGGTTGGATCGCCCTGCTCCCCTTCGGACGGACCATCATCCCGTCTGGCGCGCACAGAGGCGTTGTTGCACAGGACACCCACCTCAACGACCCGCCGCAGCAACGGATTTGCATTTGCACCGGCGGCCGCGCCCGGCGGCCCATCCAGGTCGAAATCACCGTCCGGCGTGCTGACCCGCCGCAGGATCATGCGGTTTTCGGTCAGCGTCCCGGTCTTGTCGGTAAAGATGACCCGCGTGGCCCCCAGCGTCTCCACGGCCGGCAATTTCTTGACCAGGGCTTTGCGCTTGGCCATCAGATGCATTCCCCTGGCCAGGGCAATGGTGGCCACGATGGGCAGGCCTTCCGGAATCGCCGCCACTCCCAGGGCAATGGCCGTTTCCACCATGCTGCGCGGGTCCCTTCCGACCAGCAGCCCAATCAGTGCGATGACCGCCGCTATGGCGATCGTGATCCAGGCCAGGTGCCGCCCCAAGCGATTCAAGCGCTTCTGCAGCGGCGTGGTTTCTTTTTCAGCGCTTTCAGTCAAAGAGGCAATGCGGCCCAATTCGGTCTGCATGCCGGTGGCGGCCACGACCGCCTTGCCGGACCCTTCCGTAATCGTGGTACCCCTGTAGAGCATGCTCTTGCGCTCCGCCAGGGGGGTGCCGGCGGAAACCGCCTGCGTCTGCTTGTGAACCGATGCCGATTCACCAGTCAGTGCGGATTCGTTGACGCGCAGGTTGTTGGATTCAACCAGGCGGACATCGGCGGGCGCCAGATCCCCGCTCTCCAGGACGACCATATCGCCGGGCACCAGCAGTTCGGTATCGATCTCGCGTTCCTGGCCGTCGCGCCAGACGCGGATGGTATCGCTGCGCATCCTGCGCAGGGCTTCCATGGAGCGGACGGCTTTCAACTCCGTGGCAAATCCGATGACCCCATTTACCAGCAGCACGGCGGCCACGGCGATGCCTTCGGCCCAATGCTGGAACGCAAAGGCCACAGCGCCGGCCATCACCAGGACGATGATGACCACGCTCTTGAACTGGTCCAGCAGGATCTGCCCGATCTTGCGTTGCGCGGCTTCACGCAGGGCATTGGGTCCCTCCCGCGAAAGCCGCCGGCGCGCTTCTTGATCCGTAAGGCCGCTGTTTGGATCCGTTCCCAGATCGCGCAGCACCTCATCGACCGGCTTGCTGAAATAGGGGGTTGATTCAGCGTTGTTGCGCATCGATGCTCCATTCAGAGTGAACGCATCGAAATCCTGCGGTCACGGGGCGGTGGTCCCTGCATTGGGCCGGCCGCTGGAATATTCCAACTTCATGCGCGGCACACATAGGCAAGTATGGAAAGGCGCTATTCAAGATCTTCCGTGAGATTCAGGGTTGGCGACGGATCAAACAAATACCGCAATGGTATTTGCCCGACTTGCAGAAGGTATTCGCTTTCAAAGTCCGCCCCTGAATGGGGGGGCCATGGAAAAGGCTGGTCTTTCCTTTCATGTGAGCGTCGCTACTGTTTCTCCAACTCCACTTTGTGGGATAGGAATTTGAGCATATCCTTTAAAGCGATGATGCCGGTCAGACGGCCTTGGTCCACCACCATCAGACGGCTTGTGGCGCTTTTGTTCATTTGAGACAGGGCTTGTACGGCATCCGCCTGCGGCGCGATGGTGTTTTCGAGCGAACAGGGCTGCATCAGGGTTTTTACCGGCGTCGAGGACCACCTTTCTTTTTCGACCGAGCGGATGTCACGGAAGTTGACGCATCCGACAAGCTTTTGGTCTTCTACAACCGGATATAATTTATAGTGATACTTATAAACATAATCCTCAACAAGGCGGTCCAGGGGCAAAGAGGGCGCCACGGTGACCGGCTCGGTATTCATGAAACGCTGCAAGGGTTCACCTTCCAGTGCCTTGCGCGCCACCAGTTGCTGATAAGAGGCTTTGGCTGCGCCATTCAGGAACATCCCGATGAGAAAAAACCACATTCCCCCAATGAAATTACCGTACAGCACACGCACCACGCCCAGGATGATCAGAAAAATGCCGAAGCCCGAACCGATGCCGGCCGAAATCCGCGTAGCCCAGCGCATGTTCTTCTTTAGATGCCACAGGAGCGCGCGCAGCACCCGCCCGCCGTCCAGCGGGTAGGCCGGGATCAGGTTGAATATCGCCAGGACCAGATTGATGAACGCCAGATACCCGATGACACCGCTGAACGAAAGCGGTGCTCCGGCAGCCGTACTGCCCGTGTACAACGCGTAAAACCCGAGCGCCAGCGCAATGCTGGCCAACGGCCCGGATATGGCCATCAGAAACTCGGCTTTGGCATTTGGGGGCTCATCGCCCATTTCGGCGATACCGCCGAAAATAAACAAGGTAATCCCCTTCATGGGCATTCCCATTTTACGCGCCGCCAGCGAATGGGCAAATTCATGGATGATGATCGACAGGAATAAGCCCAATGCGCCGGTAATTCCCATAATCCAGTAGGCCCGCGGGGACAGGTTTTCGAACCGGTAAGGGAAATAGCCCATGGAAAGGGACCAGGCGATCAGAACCGCGATGATAACCCAGCTCAGATCCGCGCCGACCTCGAAACCGGCCAACCGGAAGAGCTTCAGCCGTTTACCGAACATGCACCACCTCCATTTGGAAGCCAGTCTAAAGTGACGAACCCCGGTTTCCAATACCGGCTGCTTTGTATTCCAAGCGTTGCGGGCCTTTATCAGCGGACTTTGGGGCCCGACGATAAGTAGCTTTACAGCCAGGCGAAAAAGATCCCGCCACAGCCACTCTATGCAAACGTTAATCACGGAACCGGCCTGGTACAGGCCGCTCTGAAGGGAGCCCCCCAATGGCTGCATTTTCATCTCGACAGGCGGATTTCCCTGCGCTCAATCCGGTCATCATGTTGGAAGACCGCAAAAACCAGGACCTCCACGCAGCGGAATGATGGCGGCGGGCATGCCGAAAAGAGCTTGCGGTGCAGGCGATGCTTCGGAAAAGGGCTGCAATGCCATCGATTTTGAAATGCCGCTCGGGCGGGCGGCCGTGATCGGCTCTGGTTTGCACAAACGCATTCAGTGCGGACCTGGCGACCGGGAACCGGCTTTGGCGGAGGCTTGGGAGTGTTGATGCTTGTTTTCCAAACACCTGATAGGTGCAGCACCCTATTTATGCGCGGCCGGCGGCGAACTATTTTGCATATCAACAACAGGAGGCCAACATGCAAAGGAATAAAGAGATGGTGAAGGGCTTTGTGTTCGGTGCCATGGCGGTGCTGCTGCTTACGCTTGCCACGGGTGCGATCTACAAGCAGACGAGCAATGTCACCGATGAGACCACGATCTCCTTTCAAAGCATATATGCCAGCAGCGACGGCAATATTGTCTACGTATGCGACAACACGACCGTATACCGTTCCACCGATGGGGGCGCCAACTGGACCGTTGTGTTTGCCAAAAGGGACAACGGCAACGGCTATTAGCGCTCGGCACCGGGCTGGTATTGGCAAAGATGAAATCACTGCGAGTTGAACTTGTTCAAGTCTGCGGCGGCCGATCGTGCCTGTTTGCGGAGTCAGCTCTTCAGGGTGACCAATCCTTGCCTGACCGCGTAGGAGGTCAAAGCGGCGGCATTGTGGATGTCCAATTTTTCCATAATATTGGAGCGATGTTTCTCGACGGTTTTGATGCTGATGCACAACAGGTCGGCAATGGCTTTGTTCTGATATCCTTCGCCCACCAGCTTGACGATTTCCCTTTCCCGCCGGGTCAGCGTATCCCAGCAGGTATCGGTCTTTTTCTTTTCACGATCCGCCAGATAGCCCTGCATGATGGTCGGAGCGATGCTCGGGCTGATATATTTCTTCCCGGACAACACGCTTTTGATAGCCATGTGCAGCTCCCCCAACTCGGCATCTTTCAGGCAATAACCGTCTACCCCTTCCTTGAAGGCCTGTGCGATATGGTGTTCGTCCTCATGGATGGTCAGGGCCAGGATGATCAGATTTGGAAATTGATTTTTAACTTCCCGGATGACCGATAAGCCGTGCATTTTGGGCATCGAGAGATCAAGCAGCAGCAGGTCCGGCGCATGGTTGCGGACGCAGCGAATGGCTTCCAGGCCGTTGCCTGCTTGACACAATACGGCGAAATGGCCTGATTCGCCCAGCAAGGCAACAATCACCTCTCGAAACAATTGGTGATCCTCTGCGATGACCACCCCGATTTTTTCCTTTGTCATCGGCACCCTCCTGTGGCGCTTGGGCCTATGAACGGATGATCCTTTGCTGTAACTATCGAGTTTAAAAAAATCCAAAATAAGGACAAACCCTACTCGCTCTCCCAAAAGCTCGGTATTCTGGTTTCATTGAGCCCGACGCGGCGCATACGAATCATACCGCGGATTTCGCAAAAGGACTCAAACGCATTGGGGTTTTTCTATAAGAATTCACTTGACCGAAAACAGGTCGGAGATGAGCAGAGCACTCAAAACAGCTCATGGCCGCGTTGGGGCCCGGACCGAGTGGGTCGGCCGGAAGTGGGCCGGTTCCGCAAACAGCAGGCCAAAAAAGTCAGCCAAAGCGCGCGGGCTTACGAGCGGCATGCCTTTCCTTTGGGCGGATGGACATGTGAAGGCCGCCCCGACTAGAGGTGACGGACTTGCCACTTTGCGTCACACCCGGGACGGCCGTACGACCGCTTGCTGGATCCTGGTTTCCTCGAACTGCTTTTGGGTTGCGCTGTTGAAATTTTCCTCGAGCCAGGCCTTGGCGGTGGAGAGCATCTCTTGCGTCCATTCCTGAAAGGAAAGAATATGATTGGCCCTACCGATGATCCTGAGGTCGATATTTTTCTTCAGCTTGTCATAGCTCGATTTGTATTTAAGCACATACTTCTCCTGAAAATCCCACAGCAATTTGTCGAACTCACCATAAACCAGAAGAATTTTCCTGTTTTTGGCAAATCCGCTGAAATTCGGGTGGAAAAGAGGATTCAGGTTATCTTTGATCTCTTGGTTGCCGGCCGGTCCAGTTTGTTTTTTGGGGCTGCGGAGTTTCTTCAGGGTAGGCAGTATGAAGGATAGATAAATCAATTTAAAATCACTTTTCAAAGAGAAAAGTCTTTTCCAGGCTTTGGGATTGGAGGCCTTCTGTACAAAACTGCTCCGGCTGTATTCCAGTTGGCGAGGGGTCAAATAGAGTCTTTTATCGATGTTATTGCCGTCCAATATCACCGGCATGCCGAGCGCTATCAAGCCAATCACGCGCTTGTCCTTTACGCCGGTGTGTATTCCCGTGATTGCGCCGCCGCACAGCCCCGCCAGAATGAACCGGCTTTTGGTGTAATTTCTCTCCAGCCAGTTCAATACGTCGATGGTGTCGTCCACATACCTTCCCAGCTGAATGGTGTTGTAAAGGTCCACCAGGTGGGCCTCTTCGTTTTCTCCTTCCGAATCTCCCAGCCCGCTGAAATCGAACCGGAGCACGGTATAGCCCATGGAAACGAACAGATCGGCCATTTTCACATAAAGGCGGTGCGGCGCAACCCGGCTTTTCACTCCCGGCGACAAGATGACGATGCAAATATTGCCGCGATCCATATCCGGGCTTGGTAGATGGAGCACCCCAAACAGGGAATGATTTTCCCTGTTTTTGATTTTCACAGGTATCATGCGCATTTCCCTTCCAGCCACTGCAAGGTTACACCGGACAGATGATGCGCCCGTTTGCAATAGGCCTGGGTATTGGTCCAGAAAGGTTCCTCCACGACGGTTGAAAAACTGATGTGTGCGTATTGTTGCTTCAATTTTAACAAGGCCCGGTTCACCTTCGCGAGGTTTCTGGCGATCGAAATCAAGACAACTTCCCCCGCAAAGGTGCTTTTTCTGTCCAGCAGGTTGATCCCGATCAGCTGCTCGTAGAAATCGCAGCCGATTTCATAGCCGTCGATATTGACGGTGCCTTTATTTTTCAGCTTCTCAGCCAATGCATCGGAATTATTCAGCACTTGTTTATAGACCGCGGATTGGGTCGCGATATTGATCCTGAACAGTTGCTGCATGTAAGCTTTTCCGTCCACAATCGGTTCCCATAAGGCCAGATGATTCACATCTGATCTCGAATCAGCCACCATCGCCGCCAAGGTGGCACCCAAGCGCAGGCCTGCAACACACAGGGGCGTGTGGGCGCCCAATTCCGCTTTCAGGTAGTCCAACGCGCCATCGATGTCCGCCAGGCGGGTCTTGACCGTGGCATCGGCGAAATCACCCTCGCTGTCGCCGTGCCCCCTGTAATCCACCCGCAACACACAGTAGCCGTGTTGGGCCAACAACCTGGCAAATGATACAAAGACCCTCTGCGACCATAGTTTTTCTTCGGCGAAAGGATGGCACAACACCACGCCGCATTTGGCTCGACCCGCCGGCATGTATTGAATGCAATAGAGACGGTGGCCGTTGTTTTCCAGATAAAAGGGCTTTTCAGGCATATCCATCACGCTTATCGAGTGTTCAGGTATGGGTCGAAGGCTGTACGTACACCATCCACCCGGACATCTGTTATGCTGATTTGGCAGCGCAGCAGCCACCACGGGGCCCATCGGCGGGCGGGTTGATCGGTGTACCGGCTCCTGGATGCCTAGATCCGCTTGGGATTCGTGAACGTCGTGAACGTAAGGGCCGGCGCAGCAGCGCTCAATGCGAGGAAGACCCTATTTAAAAAAACAATGGGTTGTATTTCACCCGATCCAAATGGGCCGCCCGTTTCAACGCGGATGTTTACGGCCTGAGGCGGCAAAAAAAAAGAACCCCGCCCGTAAAAGCGCGGGGTTCTCAAGGTCAATCAAGCGGGATCAGTCGCTGCGCCAGTTAAGGCGGCCGCTTTTGACGTTGTCGATCGGCAGATTGGGCTGTTCGATTTCCACGATAGCGCCGGTACTGGTTTGTACGAAGGCCTTGGCGCCGTCTTCCCGGCCCACATGCAGGTTCGGCGTGGAAGCCAGGCCATGTCCGATTTCAAGCCGGCTGACCACCGTGGGTGGCTCTTCATCGGTGGTGCCTACAGCGTCATTGAATACCGCTTTGTGCCAGGCCGTGCCGGTTTGGTAATAGACGGCGTTAAGGTAGGACAATCCATCGGGCTGGCAGACGTCATCATACGGAACATAGGTGGTGAAGGTCAGCAAACCTCCCAAGAGGGTCGCCTGCCCCAGATTGCGCTCGCCGGCATCTGGAAGTTGCTGATACCATCCGGCCGTGCCGGGGGATGCTGGATGCTCGCACCCTTTACCGGCAATGTGATCGATCAACAGGCTCAGGGTATCCACCTCTGAAGGCGGGCAGTCCTCCGTGCAGACAAGATTCGCCGTGTCCGGAAGAAGGCTCTGCTGAATCTGGATTTGATCGGTGCGCACCAGGTCGGACACACCCAACGTGGTGCTCCAGGTGAAGCTGGGCGGTGGGCCGCAATCGACCGGTTCCTTAACGCCGAAATAGTACTCCTGTGCGTTGCTGCTGGAATCGCTTTTATCGCGCTTGTCAAAAAAGCGGCCCGTGCCGAAAAAGATCCAATAATTCTGACCGTCCCATCCGACCGAGGCCGCCGCTGTAATGGGGCGTCCGGGGTTGAGCAGCACCTTCGGCGCGCTCCATTGATAGGGCGCGGTCGGGGCATCATCGGCGTCGGTGATGAAACGGTACATTTTGCCGCTCCAGCCCTGGCCCGATTCGCTCCCCCACTCCCCCTGCACGGTGCCGAAATAAACCGCATCGCCGCGATAATCCCGCTCCAGGTGAAAGTCCACCGTGATCAGGTCGGATATGAAGCTTTTGTCATCGTCCAGGACCCAGCGGCCTTTGTCATTGCCCGAAGCGGGGGCCTGATCGGGAATACGAAATGCGCCCGGCGTGCTTTGGGTCAGCTCATCGAGAGGGAAGACCGCGAGTTTGCCGTACTGGTCGCTGCGGCCGTCCAATGTCGTCGGACCGCTGCCCAGCACCAGGTACCACTTGGTTGTTGTGCCCTGCTTCATCGGCACTATGGTCGGAACGCCGGTGGTGTACCCCATGCGCAGGGGGCTGGCCGGATCCAGGGTCAATTCGCCGAGCAGTGCGGGTTTTTGGTCGGGATCGGTGATATCGAAGATCACGTACGCGGATGTAAATTTGCGCAGATCCGGACCACTGGCACCACTGCCGCCGGCCTCAACGGTATTGCCCCCCAGGCGCATGCCGGCCACCAGGATCGTGCCCCAGCCTCCCGGGTGAACCGCATCGTTGTCGAAAATCTGCACATCGAAAATCCTGGGTTTGAGATCCACATAGTACCGGTGGGCGTAATCCGGCTGGGTCAGGCACTTGAGCTGCGGCTGAAGGTTGTAGGGCACGTAGGCCCAGAGCTCGGCGCCCAGGGCCGGGCCGTTGGCCTCATTGGCACAATCCGAAGTCCGGCAATACTTGCTTTCCTCCGTGCTGTAAAAGCCGCCGTTGATGGCGTGGATCATCCCGTCGTTGCCGCCGAAATAGACCACCTGGCGGCGGTTTTTGTACTTGCTTATGAAGGGTATGTAACTTGTATCCTGATAGATCAGGTGAAAGTTCTCGGCGGGCCGCCCCACCACCGTGGGCGTGGAGTAAATCACATCGCCCAGCCGCCAGGTGATCGTGTTGTTCGCGGAAGCCGTGTCCACTTCGAAATTGGCCGGCTTGGTGGCCTCCCGGGAGCGCTGGTTTGCGCCGTCATACCCGCGAATCCAGTTTACGACCGCATTGACATCGTCATTGGTTGTGGCATCGTCTCTTTCAACCCCGAAATCAAAGGGCACTTTGCGGCGGCTGCCGTTCACGGCGAGGCCGTTCCAATTGGTGGAAGCCTCAAACGACAGAACTTCGCCGCCATCCACCACCCCGTCGTTGTCCAGGTCGTTCCAGGTGAAAATATAGCGCTTCTTTTCATTCGAGATATAATCGGTCCGGTTGGCAAGGATATCCGTAGCGGTGATATCCGCCAGCCACTCCGTAGCGGACCATAGGTATTTGACCTCGTGCAGCGACTTTGTCTCCCCGCTGCAAACACCGTCTTCCACGGTTCCGTAGCAGGCCTTGGTCTCCCCGGAAGTGCTGCTCGCATCGGTTTGTTCAAAAAAGAAGATCACCCGCCGGTCGTCGGCGGTCAGCGCCTTATCGCCGCCGGTGTCTTCGAACAGCCGGCCGTGGGCGTCCACCAGCAGGGCGTGCACCTCGCCGGCCCAGGTGACGTCCGGTTTCTGAATGTCGTCATAAGTCGGACCGTCGATGTTCGGCCAGAAAATGGCCTGATATACCGCGCCCTCGCCGCTGCGGGTGGCCGAGATGACCGATGCCGCCGAACCGGCGGCCGCTTCGGCCCGAATGGCGGAAAAGGCATCCTGCAGGGCCGTTTTCAGCGCGGCCATGTCGTTGGCTTGCACCAGGCTGGTGCCGCCGTTTTGCGCCGCGGAAGTAAGCAGGGTTTCGGGACTGCACTCGCCGGTTCCGTAATTGCGCGCGGTGCCGGCCACCACGATATGGGTGTTGAGGTTGCGCTTGTCCACCCCGCCGATTTGCCCGAACAAACCTTCGGTGTTTTTGGCATACCAGGTCAGATCGTCCAGGAGCGTACTGCCGTCCAACGTGCCGCAGTCCACGCCGGTCCCGTCCGTATCGCTGTCGCCGTCATTTTGATCCTCTATTGCGCTGAACAGTCGCACGTCGGCATGCTGGTCGGCCGTGGACCCGCCCTCGGTGATGATGAGGATGTGGTTGTTCTGGCACCAGTATTCGATCGGATCGGTTTCAACGCCGAAATCCTCCGCGTTCAGCCGCATGGCGGTGTCCTGTTTGAAGTAGCCGACGGCGTTGTAGTAGGCCTCGGCCAGCGGCGTCCAGGAGGTCGCCTTGATGGCGTTGATCGCGGTCACCAGACCCGTGGTATGGGCGCTGGACTGGCCGATCGCCTGAATGACCTTCCCGCCGTCTTTGTTATTATCATTGGCGCACTCATACAAGATGTAAGGGTCGGTCTGGGCACATTCGCTGGCCGACCCGCTGTGGTTGAAGACCATGACGCCCATGCGGATGTCGTCGGCATAGGCCTGGATCAGGCCGCGCGGAGCGGCGGTTTTTTCGATGAAGCCCTTCAGGGTCGCAATGGGCTGGTCCAACTGGGCCACCACACCCGAATCGGTGAGCATGGCCGGCAGGCCCCAGGTCACGTCGGAAGCGCCGGTTGCGCTTCCCACCTGATCGCTGGGATCGATCACTTCCGGCACTTCCATGCTGCCGCAAAACTCCTGCATGGCCGTTTCGATGCAGGTGTCCACATCCGCATACCCGCCGGCGTCCCAGCCCGCGATGGTGCTGCCTGCGCCGGTGCAGACATATTCCTGCTGGTTCGCATTGGGACATCCCGCCGGGTACACTTTATTGGCGTTTTTACACTTCCATTCGCAGGTCTGGGTGGAGGTCTGCCCGGGGTTCCAGCAGCGTCCTACGTAACCGATGGGGTTTGCGGAATCGCCGTTGTAGCGCCCGAAGCAGACGTAGGCCCGGTCTTCGGGAGTGAGATCCCATGGATCGATATTGTTTCCGTAGACATCCTCGCAGGCGTTCTGGGTGGAGTTGATCGTGCCGTTTCCCGTAATCCATTCGCCGTGCTTGACCCGGTACCAGCAGTTGTGGATGGCGTGGTTGAAAGCATTGTTGGCGTCCTTGGACCCGCTCCCGCCTCCGCCGCTGCCCCCTCCCATGCAGTCGTCAATGTGGCCTTTCAGCTGTCCCTGCGATGGATTGGAAGAATTCAGCTCATCGATGGCCAACTGGCAGGCGTCGTTATTGAACCCGGTGGCGTTGCCCTTGAAGATATCGATGTGGGTGAGATCGTAGGGTTCCCAGGCAACCCCGGCATCGTCGTCCACCCCCGTGCCGTTGGCCGTGCCGTTGGTTGTGGCGATGTAGACCTTGCCCTTGTCGATGGAATTCTCCTTGGAAGGATCAGTGACCAGATCCCCTTTTGCGTAAGTGGTTCCGTTGTGCCAGCGCGTGCCCCAGTACTCGCCCCATTCGACGCCGGTGTCGTTCAGCGGGCTGGTGCCGTTGGAAGTGCCGCTGGTCTGCGCCTTATACAGGATACCGCCGCGGTCGGCCACCACCACTCCCGCGTCATAGGGTTTGGCGTCCACCCAGTCCGCATAGGCCGGCGCCTTCGGCGGGCGCACGGCCAGAGTGACATAATGCGTGCCTGCGTTGTAATCAACCGCAACCTTCTTGACGAAGCGCCGGTCGCCGCAGCCCCGGCTTTCCATCTTGATCCGCTGGTTGGGGCCGTCGTAATTGCCGCCGGTGAGGATTTCCTTTTGAATATCCAGCTTGGAGGCGGCGGCCCAGTTGAGCAGCTTTCCGGTTGCATAAAAGGCGGAAACGGCGGTCATATCTTCTGCGGTCATGGTACCGTCCACGCAAAGGTATGCGCTGCTGTATTCCGTCCCGCTGGCGCTGCAGAATGTGCTCGCCGCGGAATCGGTCACCTTGGCGAACTTCTCATTGGTGAAATTGTAAGCGTACCAGGTCGCGGAGTCGAAATAACCGGCATAGTCGCTGTCGTTGTTGTAGGTGTCGTCGTAACAGGTGCCCGCCGTGTTCACATAGGCCAGATCCAGCATGCTGGCCGAATTGTCGATCATCAGCAGCAAATTCGGATCCGCGCCTTGGGACAGAAAGGGAGGCTCGGCCGTATCCAGGCTGCAATTGCAATCGGCCGCCGTGACATCCAGGGGCAGCATGCAGATCCACAGGAGCATCAAAAGGCCGCCCAGCAATGCATGTTCAATTTTTCGCACGGTACTCATCGTCAGCCTCCACTTTAATTCACATGGCGCCACTGGATGCGAACGACTGCTTCGCTGTTGTTGACGCCTCTATGCTGCGCATTGATCATGTAGACTAAATTGCTGCCGCCCTGGGCCGCGGACTTGCCCTTGCCCTCGTATCCGGCGACCATTTGGATTGCGGCGCCCTTGGCGCTTTCCGGGTGCCCGCCCAGCTTGAAATTGGTGTGCGGCTGAGCGGCCGTTGCGCCGTCCGGCAGGTAGAAGTCCCGGTTGGTGGGCGACGGCGTGGTAGCGACGATGTCTTCATTGAGCCAGAAATCACCATCCACCACCCTGATTTTACCGCCCCTGAGCAATTCCTCGCCGGCCCAGGCTGCGGCGGATTCTATATTTTGCTCGAGCAGTTCCGATCCAAGTTCCATGCTTCCGTCGGCCGCGTAGAAGGTCTCTTTGGAGAGCCGGTCGCTGCCCGCTATTCTGACCTCATGGGTGCTGGATTGAAGCGCAATCATGCCTAAAATCGCCAGCGTCACCAGAACAACCAGTGCCACAATCAGGGTGGACCCGTTTTCATTCATGCCAAAAGAAGAAAAAGGGGGTCTTGAACGGCGCGCTTCAAATTTGGTCGGCTTTGTAATACACATAGGAAATACTCCTTGGCTGTCCAGCTTCGATACAAGAAACGGTCACATTGATGGTTTTGATGTTGGGAATCGGTGTGTTTGCGGACAACACCTCCCACTCGATGGTGTAGCGTCCATCGACCACGGTGATGGTGGTGTCTGGCTGGAGTTGTGCATCGGCATAAGGCAAACTCATCAGTTTCTCAAAGCGGTCGGCCCCGAGTGTGCTGCTCTGGGTAATCCGGCGGGCCGACGAATTGACTTGGATGGCCTTCACCTGCATGCTCATGAGACCCAATATCCCGATGGTCAAAATCATGACGGCTATCATCAGCTCAATGAGCACAAAACCACCTTCGGTCTTCATCTTGCCCGCTGAAGTCGGCCCTTTTCCTGCTTGCATGTCAATTCTCCCGAAAATTAAAGTCCAAGATTGCGGCATTTGACTTCGGTGCTGAGCGCCAAGCGCCGAAAAGCGTCGTTTTGCGCCGGCAGTATGACGTCGTCCCGTTGGTTGCGATAAATCCTGCTGTCCACGTGACCGCGCGCAAAAGTCGAAACCCGTTCACCCGAACGGGCGACCAGGGCGACCTGGATCGATCTGATCAGCCCGAGATCGGCTGCCGCCACCGGCGTGGCCAGTGGAACACCGTTTTCATCCAAATAGACAAAATTGAGGGCCTCGATGTTCAAAGCCATGACATCCCCGTTTCTCAACAAGTGGCAAATCCCGCCGTCGTTCCGGCCGTTGTCATCGGCATCGTTGCTCAACCGGTAAGTCACATCTTCTCCGGGGTCGTCTGTATCTCCGTCGTACCATTCCGCCTCATCCGGCTCGTCCTTGAGACCGTTGCCGTTGTCATCCAAATCATTTTCACCTTCATCGATCAGAGAATTATCGTCATTGTCGATCCCGTCGCTGGCGCCTCCCCTGAAATCCATGGAGAATCGAAGCTCATGCGCATCCGCGGTGAGCATCCCGATTCCGGGCGTCCCGGCTGGATTGAGTCCGGCCAGTTTGATTTCCCTGTCCATCAGATAAATAGCGGCGCGGAGATTCTGCTGCATTTCGGCCACATCGCGCTGAATCACCTGGGATCGGAGCTGTCCGTAATAAGCGCTGAATATCGCTCCCAGCACAATGCCAAAAATTCCCGTGTAGACCATCAGTTCAATCAGTGTAAAACCATGATCGTTCGCTGCTGGTTGTCTCATAGTGTGGCCCTCTTGCCGCTGTTCTGATTTTTGGTCGGCCATACTCCAAGGGGAGCTTCTATTGAATTCTCGTATGGCCGCTGGTTACCAACGTAATTCTTCTGACTGCTCCCAAATCGCTCACCAGGTCGATTGTGCCACCCGTTAGCACATTGGCGTTGTTAAAGGGGAACCCCCGGTTATCAAAACGGAAATTGTTATTCCCGCCAAAATTTGCCGCGCTGAAGGAAACCCCTCGCGGCAAGGTCCCGGATACAATCACTTCTTCGTCGCCGTCCTTCGTGTTGTTTCCCGCATTGTCGGGCACCCCGTTTGAATCCACATCCCCGCTTCCTGCGCCATCATCCACAAATGCTTGATAAGTGCCGGTGGCGACAATGACTCTGAACACCACACTTCTATTTTTTTCCACGGCCGCCGCTCTGGCCCGGCGCAGATTTCCCAGCACATCCATGGCGGCACCGCTGAACCGGTGCCTGCTGATATAATTGTTAAGTACGGGAACGGCCACAGACATGAGGATGGCGAAAACCGAAAGCACGATCATCAATTCCACCAAGGTGAACCCCGTTCTTTCATAGAGCGCCTTATTTCGATCATGTGGTCGAAACCGATCTTTTTGCTTGGCAACCGTCATATCAATGTCTCCGGCATTGAATTACTTCCAAGAGCGGCACCCGGTATCCATGGCAAACCGGTTCAACTCATCCGAATGCCCTTTTCACGGAACTGCAAAGCAATTAGTATTCCACTATCGCTCGGGGCATGCGTGAAGGAAGATCGCTGGCGGAGGTACTCGTAAGGAATTCGCATGCCTATCCATTGCCCCAGAAGCCTTGAGCCGATCTTTGTCTTCAAGGTAAAAAGCGTGAACCAAAGGGGTTTTGGCTGTTGGTGATAGGCAAATTGCAAAAAAATTTAAAAGATTTAATAGCTGCTTTTTAAGCACCAATTCGCCGTACGCTTCCATGCCCCGGCGCTCCTGGAGATCATTTCCGACTGAATGGGAGAGTCTGAATTATACTGTTATCCTGATTGCTTGGGGACCGTTCATGCGGGTGAGGAACACCGCAGCGGGCTACCTTGATGGTCCGAGGCTGACAAGAGGGCGCCTTCCTATGCGGGGTCGGGGTCAGTATCGGGGTCGCAATCGAATTCGATATCGATGCCGATTCCGATTCCGATACTGACCCCGAGGCCGACCAATTCACCGACTAACCAAATCCCCCAAAGCGGTATACTTCGGGTTAAAAGCGCGCACCTTCGCAACATTTTCTGGCGCAATTTACTTGTGATAGGTGGCGCATTCTATATATCAGGTCTCTTCTGACTTTTAGGCGTGGGTGGAAAACACCATAGGCAGCAGTTCTAACTGAATGTCCTTCATCATAGCTGGCAAGGGTTCAAGGGGTAAAATCCATCCCCAGTGACGCTGTATTGCGAAAAGCTGTGGATTGCATCGACACACAACAGATTAATCCTTGTTTTTCGATTTTGTTCCGGCACCTGCAGCGGGGCAAACAGCTTTTTCCCTATAAACTGGAAAGCGATCATTATCTTATCGCAATAGATGGCTCGCAGTATTTTTCTTCTGAAAAATCAATTGCCCAAGTTGTCTGACCTACAAGGGCACAAAAAGCAAAATGCGCTATTCGCATCAGATCTTGCAGGCCGTAATGCTTCATCCGAATATGCGTCAGGTCATCCCACTGGCCCCAGAGCCAATCATCAATGCCGATGGCAATGAAAAAAATGATTGTGAACGCAATGCCGGCAAAAGGCTGGTTGGTAAAATCCGTGCAACCCATCCCAAGCTAAAGATTATGGTCACCGGCGTCTTGAGATAGATCCGATGAGGACCCCCTTTTACCTGGGCCGTGAGACTTTGCTTACCAGCGGAAGTCCAAAATGATGCGCTGGCGAAAAACCCTGTTTTTGCCTTCATGTCACGCAATGCCGCCAACCCAAGCACCTACTTCGGCATCCCGCCCAACCGGGTCATTGAACTGGGTGCGCAGGTCCAGCTTTGAAATAAAATTAGCTTCGAAGGATCCCTGGAAGAACCACCACCTTTGCAAGAACTGTCTTGTGCAAAGTACTTGGAGTTGTTCATTTGTGAAGCAGCGGAGTCTCTCATAGGGGTTTGGGGAAGCCCTTTATCGATGTATTGCTGACTTTTGTCGCCCACCATCCTTTGCTGGCCGATGCAGCAATATTTCTGATCCCGCTGCCCGAAATGGAGGTTGGCCTTTTACCAGTTTCATCAGCCCCTGCCGCATGACACGATCGTTTTTACAAAATGCAATCCTCCTACTTGGAATGCACCCAAGCAGATGCTATATTCCACAAAAGGTTTTTCCCGGGGAAGTCATCTCAGTGCCCTCATTATCAAGCCGGATAGGGGGGAGCCGGATCATGCGATTGTTTAAGAAGCGTTTGCACGATGCCATTTCTCCACTGCTTGTCCTTAGTCTTTTGGCGATGGCTGCATTGCCCCTGAAAATTGGGCAGCAAGACACCGGCCCCGCCCAGGAGAGCGTTTGGTATTCCCCTGTCATAGCAGGCGCCGTATCACCCTCTCTCCTTGACAGACGCACCAATCCGAATTCATTTGGTGGAACAGTCAAAGAAGCACCTATTCCCGGACAAGTTTCGTGCGAGTTTACCGGGAAATTTTCCTTTTATCGCACCGACAACAACCCCTGCTTGTCCGATCGTGCATTTGGTGCGGCTGTTCTCGTTCGTGCACCTCCTTGCCTTCACTAAGACAATTCGTGATTAAACCAAATCCGCAAGAGCTGATTGTTTGCACATCAATGCGGTTGCGGTGAAGCTATGCGGCACTGCCAGGCAGCCTGGTACATGCGCAAGCTTAGACCGCTTCAATGTAATGAGCCTACTTTATGCCAAAAGACCGTCTCCAAATCGCTGGACACCATAGAGCGGAGCTCCTCCAAAGGGCCGAAGGCCGACTATGCACCAAAGAAACTTTCTCGGCGCGACCAAATCGTGTTCTTGATCAAACTGGCTGCAATCCGTGGAACCATTTTCCTTTTGCTCTGGTTGTTCGAAAAATACATAGGGCTTGAAAAACAGGTAAATTGCTTTTTAACAGGTTCTTTAGGACCTACGTTCCCCACCCCAGATAGGGAGCGTAGGTCACTTTGCCTCGAACCATGACCCACGCGGTCTCTGGAGCAGCAGTACCGGCCAGAGTCGTTGATCCGAATTATAAGGCACTGAAATCTGCGGCGTATGATTTATCGAGTTCATTGGAACCCAAAAAATAACGGAATGGCGGGGGATTTACATGGAAATGGAAAAGATTGTTGTGCTGTTCGTATTTGTTGCCTGCTATGGACTTGCCCTGAGTCGCAAAGTCAAGATCGCCTATGCTTCTTTGGGAGCAGCTGCGGTGTTGCTGCTGACAGGTATTTTGACGCCAGGCGCCGCCCTGTTCAAGGCTGTCAAGTGGGACGTCCTGGGGATATACTGGGGATTTATGATGGTCTCGTATGTCTTCATGCAAAGCCGTATGCCCGATCTGATCGCCAACCGCATTCTCACCAAAGTGAAACTGGAGAAATATGTCATTTTCGCATTGTGTGCCCTGACCGCCTTTTTGTCTGCGTTTATGGAAAACGTAGGGGTGGTCCTGATGATGGCGCCGGTGGCAATCGCTGTCAGCCGGCACATAAAAAGCGATTTATTCCCTTACATGATTGCCATCGCCATCAGTTCCAACGTGGTGACCACTTTGACCATGGTGGCCGATCCACCCTCGATCATTCTGGCCTTGGAAACCGGAATGAAACCGCTGGACTTCTATTTTTTTCACGGCAGGATCGGGCTGGGCACAATCACCTTTTTCAGCGTGTTGGTGGCGCTGGGAACCCTGCTCATTCAATTTCGCCACATGCGAAAAACGGTTGCAGTAAAAGCTGAAGCAATCTCTACCACCAAAGGTGCTACTGTGCTTTTTGTGGTGGGTGTGGCCGCTTTGGCCCTTGGTCCGGAGTTCGGTCTGCGGCCAGGAATTGTTGGTCTGGGCGTAGGCCTGATCGCCCTATATATGGGCCGCTTGGTACTGAAAGAGATGATATTGGAGTTCGACTGGAACTCCTTTTTCTTCATCATGGGCGTTTTCATCGTGATCCACGCACTCAATGCCTCAGGCCTGCTCAAAGACTTCGCCGATCTGGTGATCCGCTCCGGAATCAGCAGCCCGGCCGCTATGCTCGCTTTTCTGGTCTGGATCTCGGTTCTGCTTTCTTCCTTCATGGACAACGTGCCTTACACGATCCTGATGATCCCGGTTTGCCAGAACCTGGCCGCTTCATTCGGCATCGAGGCATGGCCGTTTCTTTACGGAATGCTCATCGGCACCGGCATCGGCGGCAACATCACGCCGGTAGGGGCTACAGCCAACGTTTTCGCCGGAGGCATTCTTGAAAAACATGGGTACAAAGTTCAGCTCGGCCGCTATTTGAAGCTGAGCATCCCTTTTTCGGTAGCGGCCGTTGCGGTGGCCCATGGTCTTATTTGGCTGGTCTGGCTGTAATCGGGCTCCCGCTCAGTTGCTCACTGACGCCAAAGCTCGAAGGGCTAAGGCGAGGCGCGAAAATCATCTTTATATGCAATGCGGGTTGCAGTTGGTACGACGACTCGTCTGATTCCCACAAACCAAAACGCTGACGGAGACGCAACAATGAGTAATCTGGAATTCGGCCTCACCATGATAGTGGGTCGGTATGGGTGGCACCTTGGTGGTACTTTCCGTGTTCGCCATCTTCATGATTCTGTTGAAAAAGGTTTTACCGCCAAAGGAAGACGGCACCCCCTAACACCAACACGCCAATTAACATTCAAAGGACACCTGCCATGACAGATTCGATTATCAACGGTTTGAGCGGCCTGGGAGCGGGAGTGGTCCAGTTGCACTGGTCCACTCCCGTGATGATTGGGTTGGCTGTCTTCTGCTCTATCTGGCCATCAAGAAAGATGTTGAACCTTGCTGCTGGTTCCCATCGGGTTCGGAGCGATTCTGATCAATATTCCCCTGGCGGGATTGATGGAGGAGGAAGGTTTTCTGCGGACCATCTATAATATGGGGGTGGCCAACGAAATTTTCCCTCTGCTGATATTCATCGGCATCGGCGCCATGACTGATTTTGGCCCCTTACTGGAGAATCACAAGATTTTTCTCCTGGGCGCTGCCGGGCAATTCGGAATCTTTCTAACCCTGGGTTTGTCTTCCCGATCATGGTGACCGTCGTCGGCGGTTTGATCGCGCCAAAGGGGCTCCCCCTGCTGGGCACCATCATGTTGGGTAACCTGATGAGAGAAAGCGGTGTGGTGACAAGACTTACCAGGGCCTCGGAAAACGAGATCGCCAATGTGGTCACGCTGCTGCTGGGTATCTCAATCGGCGCTACCATGGACGGCCTCTGTTTTTGACGCCGCAAACCTTGCTGATTCTGGCTTTCTTTTTTTTGGCCATATGCCTGGACACCGTTTGCGGAGTCCTGTTCGGCAAATTCATGAACAAGCTCACTGGCGGCAAGATCAATCCTCTGATCGGAGCCGCCGGCATCTCGGCGTATCCTATGGCGGCCCGTGTGGTTCAACGCGAGGGCCTGAAGCACAACAAGTTTAATTTTCTGCTGATGCATGCGATCGGCGCCAACACCGTCGGACAGGTCGGATCGGTCATCATCGCAGCGGCCATCATGCTCTCGGTTCTGCAGGGCATGGGGATCGTGCCGTAATCGGGAAAAGCTTTTTGGAGCCTTTCTGGTTCAGGTGGTGAGGGTGAGATGGACCGCCGCTCCGTGACGGTGCTCTCCCCGGCCGTCCCGGCGGTGAACACCGTGGAGGTGACCGGCGACAAGGTGACCGAGGAGGCCAGGAATGGAAATAATGCAGAGGGGCGGCGTCGCGTGCTACCGGCTGCTTATCGGGCGCGACTGGTAGCCGTTTACCCCTCGCGGGAGGGGGGTGGCAACTTGCAAGGCCTGGGAGCACAGATGTGGTTTGGGACCAATTCGAATCGGTAGGCGCCAGCGTGCCATAACGGCTGCCCTGGCTCCATCAAGGCCATTTTATGCTTCTAAGTAGAAGAGATCGAAAATAATCTAATTTTAGAAGTCAAAAAGGCATTTATTTGTCAGGAATCATTATGACGTCCTCTGCCTTCAGCCCCAATTCAAAGGTTTCGCCGAAGATGTCGAGCAGATGAAGCGTCTGCTCGCTGATTTTCTGGCAGGAGTTGTTGATGCCATAAAAAAGAATGCTCAGGCGCGTTTTGGATTGGCCACTGCGGATGCGTCCAACTTGCTTTCGGTCGCACACTTCCAAATATTGTTTAAGCTGGGCATAATGCTCCGCCACCTGTGGGTACTCGAAAGGCCGGCGGGTCAGAAAAATCTGGGCGGTTTCTGCAAGGAGGGCCTCTACTGATTTACGCACCTGTTGAAGCTCTTTTCTCTGGTCCGGCAGAAGCTCTGAATGTTGGTTGGCCGTATGCACATGGCAGCGCAGGATCATGTCGCGGAGGCTTTCGGTGATTTCCTGCAATGCTGAAATCGCGGTCGAATACCGGGCGGCTTGTTTGAGCTCACCGCGTTGCAGCAAACGCATGGTCTTAAAGATGTTGGCCACGATGGTGTTGGACCACTTCTGAACATTGCTGGTTTGGTGGCGAAGATCTTTGAGCTGCCTGCGATTCTGTGTGAGAATGCCGTCGAAACAGGTATCGAGATGCGTTTGTACAATGTTCAGAAAACGTCCGGTGTGCTCGAAACAGGTGCGCACGGCATAATCGGCATCTTCTACACGCTTCAAATCCAGCAAGTCTAAATCCTTGGTGGCTTTTTCACGCCGGCCGTGAATCTTCAGGTTGCGGAAAAGAATATAGCCTGTCATGCCCAGCAGCCCGAATACGGCAAAGCCGTTTAGATAACCGATAGCAAAAGCAAAGCACACGGAAATCGTAAAAGCCGAGAACGCTGTGAAAAACCATCCACCGATCACCATCAAAACCCCAGTGACGCGGTAAACTGCACTTTCGCGTCCCCAGGCCTGATCGGCCAGGGATGTGCCCATGGCGACCATGAAGGTGACATAAGTGGTAGATAGCGGCAGTTTCATGCTCGTTGCCCATGCGACCAAAGCGCTTGAGACCATCAGGTTCACACTGGCTCGCAACAGATCAAATTCCGGGATGGCTCCTGCGTGGCCTGGAGCGGGCCGCAAGCCCGCGCCATCATACCGGCGGCGCACCCAACGTCGCACACCGGCCGGGAGCATGTTCGGGACGGCATTGAACAGGCGAAGGACCATGCGAACGATAATTCGGGACAACTGTGAGGAATCGAATCGCTCCATACCCTCTTCCTGTCTTCCCAGATTGACTTCCGTTCTGGTGACGGTGCTTGCCTTGCGCGACAACCACAAGGTGGCCACCATGACAGCCCCTGCGGCCAGAAGGAAGAATGTATTCGTTTGGACAGGGGATTCTAATGCGTCCATAGGGAGCGTCAGCGGGTCGGTGCCGGCATTTGCCGCAAAAAAAGCATACAATCCTGCCAGCGGCACTCCTATAAAGTTGACCAGATCGTTGCCTGAAAAGGCCATTGCCAAGGCAAAGGTGCCTGAAAGAACGATCGGCTTGAGGATGTTGATGCGGGTAAACAACATCAGCAGCTGAAATAGTATGGTAAAAAAAACAAAGCTGCCGCCAAGAATTGTCCAGGTGTGCGCATTGATCCATGCCAGCATGGCGGGTGTGATAAAAGATGCGCCCTTGGCGCCCTTGATCAGCATGAAGTAAGTGATCATGGAAAGTGCCACACCGCCCCACAGGCCACCGTAGCGCTTGAGCTGGTTTTCATAATTGAAGGTTAATGCCAATCGGGTGATAAACTGTGCGAGGGCACCGCAGACAAAAGAAATGCCCACTGACAAAAGGATGCCGGTTATAATCGCAAGCACCTTGCCGGTATTGATGTATTGGGCCAGCACCAGAAAACTTTCTTCGGTGCGCAGCATTTTTATGATAGAGATGGCAACGGCCGCTCCGAGCAGTTCAAAGACCAGTGACACCGTTGTGGAAGTGGGCAGCCCGAAGGTGTTGAACAGATCGAGCAGCACAATGTCCGTGATCATCACCGCCAAAAAGATCGTGATCAGTTCGGGCATGATAAAAAACCGGGGGGAAAAGATGCCTTTGCGGGCAACCTCCATCATGCCGCTGGAAAAAGTAACCCCCGCAAGAATGCCGAAACTTGCCACAATCAGGATCACGCGCCGCGAGGACACTTTGGACCCCACCGCCGAGTTGAGGAAGTTTACGGCATCGTTGGCGACACCGATCGTCAAATCCACGATCGAAAAAATGAACAAAAGCCCTACCGCAAAAACATAAATCTCCATTGTTTCCTATCCTTGATGGAAGGATGCGGTTTTGTCCGGAGTCCGCAAATCACCTCAGACTTGCAAATGTGGTCGGTTCTTAGCATCTCTGTATGAGTTGTTCAATTCAGCAATTGCTACAAATGATCATGCAGCAGATTGGCCAGCCGGCGCCGTTCGCGTTGCTCGGCAAGTTGTCAGCTCAGTAGTTAAACGGACCAGTTGTTTGTTGCGCTGATTCAGTTCGGTTGTCCGCAGCGCCACGCGCTCTTCCAGTTCATTGCGGGCCTTGCGCAGTTCCCCTTCGAGCTGTTTAGGGTCATTGATATCGATCATTCCAAATCGCCACTGGCGGTGCTTTCCCTTATCATCATAAATGGCCTTGGCCTCCAGGTGCACATGCACATTGGGATGAGCATTGCCCTTCAGGCCGCAATTGGCAGCAGCTTGCCGCTTTTCGCAAAGCATAATTTTTCAGGAAAGAAAAGTGGGCTTGCTGGTCATCTGGCACGATCAAGGCCCCAAAGGACCTGCCAACCAGAATTTGATCGGTTCTGGCCAGCAATCGTACGCCAGCCTCATTGATTTGTGCGATCAGCCCTTTATCGCTGACGGTGACAAAGGCCACCGGCGCTGTCTGGTACAGCTCGAAGAACTTGTTGCGTGATTCCTCCAGATCATGGAAAGCCTGGCGCAGCTCCTGGTTTTGAAGTTCAAGCTGCACGTGCTGGACCTCGATTTCGTGGATCAGGCTCATCAGGTCCAGATCTTTGAAATCAGGCAGATCAATATGCTTGCCGGTGACGATCTGTTCGGCATTTTGGCGCAGCTGAAAGATCACACGCCGGTTTGCGTCATCGTCAATAAAAACCATGAGATCATCTACCTGCAAGGGCGCACCGGAAAATACCTGGAAACGGCCCTTAGCCTGAAAAGCCGCCTGGGATTGCCGTCGGACGAATTTCTGGCCATCTATACCGAACCGCATCTGCTGGAGAAAACCGGTTTGCCCATGGTTCAAACGGCGTTGGAATGATGTTGATGCCCCGGCAGCATTGCGTGAAGCACGGAACACCCGGATGACATTTGAATTTAAATTCACTGTTATTACCGAGCCTGGTAGGTTGGATACAGGCGCCGGTTTCCAGGTTTGAAGCGTTCATGAGCATTTTTTCCTCGTCAGGTGTGCACAGGCACCTGTTATTAGTGTGTTCGATCCAGCAGTTCCAATGGTTCCGACTCTCTTGTGACTGGAAAGCAGAAATCGAAATTAATCAAAAGAACCCCTCCCCCATTTTAGGGGAGAGGTGATGGTATTCATACACGTTCATGAGAAGCGGAGATTTTTGCCAGCACCCGGTCAAGTTCCGCTTCCGTCAAGGCCTCGATACGCATGGGGGGGTTAAGAAAGCCGAGGGTCCCATGAACTTGATCATTATGGCGGCGAAGTGATCGTGGCTTTCAAAATCCCTGCGCGCATACGATTTCAACCGCTTGAGGCGTCCCTTGCGGGTGTATTGAAAAAATACCCTCATCATCGATCAAACACCCGCGATAGCCCCGTGCATAGCCCCTGAGCGCAAGGATCTCCATTTTACATGAGCTTGGCATTGATCCAAAGATGAACAAAAATGCTGGCCACATAGCCTAACATAATCACCGGCGTCCATTTCAAATGCGCGCCGAAGGTGTATTTGCCCCTGGCGGCGCCCATCAAAGCAACGCCGGCCGCCGAGCCGATGGAGAGCAGGCTGCCGCCGACGCCCGCGGTCATTGTTACGAGCAGCCACTGACCATGCGACATCTCCGGTGACATGGTCAATACGGCGAACATCACCGGGATGTTGTCCACGATGGCCGACAGAAGGCCCACCATCGTATTGGCCATGGTGGGCCCAAGATCGGTGTACATAAACGCTGAAACCGCGGCCAGGTAGCCGAACTGCGCCAAACCGCCCACGGCCAGGATCACGCCGTAAAAGAAAAGCAGGGTGTCCCACTCGGCGTGCGCGATACGGCTCATGATATCAAAATGGGCCACCTTGCTTTTATGGGCGGTGAAATCCTGAAGTACTTCCACCGCACCGATGACATTTCCCGCCTTGTCTTTAAGGTGCAGCGCCGAGAAAGTCACCCATTTGCCGGACTCACCGATGCCGGGGAAAAAGGCGCTGGAATCATAGGCCTCGTCCACGTACAGGTTTTTGCGGTAGCACTGCTTGTACAGATTTGAGATCACCTCTTCGGGCTGGCGGTCGAGGATCAAATCGGCCATCGACGGGCGCGGGCTTGGGTAAAACGGCTTCCACTGGTTTTTGGTACCGACCTGGTCTTTGGCCGGTATGCCGGTCAGGTCCTCCAAGGCCTTGTTCCAGTGGGTGATCACATGGTTCAAGTCGATGGCGAAAGCCGGTTCGGGAAAATAGTCGATGATGTTATTCAGGCTGCGCCGCTTGCGCTCGAGAAGCCGCCGCAGGGGCTGACGCAGTTCGCCGGCAAAACCAAGGATACCACCGTCGTAGGATTCACTGCGGCCTTCATGCTTTTTGATGTGAAAGGCGCAAAGGCCCAGATAGGCCAATCCCAGCATCATGCCGGCTGCAGGCGGCAGGTGCAGAAAGTTGTGAAAGCAGACGGCTGTGATGATGGTGAGCAAAAAAAGCGCCATGACCACCTTCGCGCCATATTTCATGGACACTTGTTCTTCGAGCTTTTTAGGATGACCCTTGGCGATGGCCAGGCTCATGAAGGCGGCAGGTACCAGCCAGTTGACCGCCGAGGGGATGAACAGATCGAAAAATTCGATGAATTCGACCCTGCCTTTTTGCCACACCATCAAGGTAGTGATGTCGCCGAATGGGGAAAAGGCGCCGCCCGCATTGGCCGCGATGACGATATTGATGCATGCCAGGGCCACGAACTTGACGTTGTCGCCGGCCACGGCCATGACCACCGCACCCATCAGCAGAGCGGTGGTCATGTTGTCGGCGACCGGCGAAATGAAAAAAGCCAGCAGACCGGTTATCCAGAAAAGCGAACGCATGGAGAAACCGCGGCTCACCAGCCAGGCGCGCAGGGCTTGGAACACATTGCGCTCCTCCATGGAATTAATGTAGGTCATGGCAACCAGGAGGAAAAGAAACAGCTCGGCATACTCGAGCAGATTGTATTTGATGGCCTGATGGGCCGTGTGGGTGTCGCCCGCCCCAATGTAGGCGATGGCCAGCAGAACCCAGATGATTCCGGCTGCGGCCAGAACCGGTTTGCTTTTACGCAGATGGATATTGTTTTCCAAGGGCACCAGGCAATAAGCGGCCACAAAGAAGATGACGCCCAGATAGCCATAGATCGTTCGGGTCATGTCGGCGGGCGCGGCAGCATGCCCTGCTTCAGCCAAGGCCAATGCCGGGACTAAAAGAATCCCCAAAATCATTCCAAGCCGTTTCATTGCATTTCCTTCCTTCTATCCGTAGAGATTCATGCCAAGAGAGTCGGAAATCACCTGTGATATCGACCCGATTTCTAAATATTTCGCAACTTGAGCTTTATAAGAGAACCGCAATTTAAAATTGGATAACCTCCCGTTGGATAACGCTATGTCCTTTTCGATGCCCGTCAGGGCCCTGATAATTTCTGATAATTTCTTGACCCTGTCCTTTTTTACGAATAAATTTGCACCTTTTGAAAGGCTCGATGGCGTTGTTGGGCAGCCTGCTGGGGCCTTTGGTTCGTCCTTGACGCAGCCCGGAAGTGGATGCCGTCCATCACCGGCATGCGGATATCGAGGATGACCACCTCGATGCCGTCATCCTCATCCAGTTTCGCCAATGTTTCAGTGTGTTGTTTGTTGCGCCTGCTCGTCGCCTTCGGGGGTGGTTGAGCAAGTTCCTACAGCCGGGGCTGATTGCTCCTCATACTCAGCGATTCTTTTCCCTATTTTCATCGCCCTTACCCCAAAAACCGTAACTGCAAAGATCAGAACGGTACCAACGATATCCAGCTGATTTATGCCATTCGCTGCAAGGCCTTTGATCCAGAGCGAAATGCCCACCAACGCAAATCCTAGAAGAAAAGGGCAATGAAAATCTATCCATCCGTCCGATGCCCACTTTGGTTTTTTCGGATTGCGTCCACCGAGCAGCGTGATACAAAACCAGAAAACAGACAGCGAAATAAACACCGACCCGATTACAACCATCTTTGAGACCCTCCTTATGGAAACTGGCCAAAAGCAGTGCCATACATCCTTTTTGATTCAATAAAGCGGTATCCCGGGATAATTAGGCGCAAATCCCCAATCGAACAAAACAAACCCGGAATTCTCCAATACTGGAAACTGTTTTAGGCTAAATATTTTTCATACAGCCAGAACATCAGAAAAATGATTCCGAAAACCGCAAACAATTTTACTCCGAAAATGATTTGATCGCGCAGTGTGATTGCCTTTGGCGAATGGTCAATTTCCGGCTCCTTGGGGGGTCGGCTATCGTCAACGTCCGGCGCTTCTACTCGTTTTTTTCGCATATTCACTCCATGCATGCACCACAGGCACCCTTGACGCATAGGAGTGCCTTGGGCTTGAGCCGCAACTCAAACGAGGATGATCACAACTGATTTTATTGGTAGAAAGGAGGTTCTCGGATGGGAATTGCCGTGCGGTCTGCACAGTGCGTGAATCTGGCGTTGTAGTCTGTAGAAAAGGCTGAGGATTCTCTGGTACAATCGAACTGGATTTGCCCGAGAATCAATGCAGGTTTTGATAGTCCATCGAAGGAATTGAAGTTGGCCCGTCCATCGAGAGTGTGGGTTGGGACCACACAACCCGAAATGGCATGGGTGAAGAGTACCGTCTTTTGGCTTACCCCGGTTTTTTGCACGCCCGCTGACAATTGGGCATTCGTAACTACTGGCAACAGACAGAGCACCAACAGCAGAGAAATGGCAAGCCGTGACTTATTCTTAATGGCAGGCATTATTGGGCTTCCCGAAAATGCAACTATTGGTGATATTGCTCGCATCCTATCCGGACCTCCTGGATGCAAAATTCGAATGGTTTTTATAACACAGCAAATATAATGCCACAAGAGGTCCAGAGAAATTTTTCCGATATCGGCTGGCTCTGCATTTTCCCAGCCCTTCAAGAAAACTCCCTTGCGCTCTTCCCCGGCCTGCTCCTTGAACTGAGCAGCAGCCTTGCCCAAAGAGCGGAGTTCGAAGGTGAAACCCAGTTTTTGAGTTCCACGAACTGGTTAACTAACATTGAAAAGTTAACCAGTGAACTCCTTAAGCATACTCAATGAAATCTTTATGTTATCTCAATATCAACCCAATACCATCAAAATTCCCATTGACAACTGGTTAAGTTTTATGATTGTAAGCCGATAAAGTTAACAAGCACCCACAACCCAACAGGAGGCCAATACAATGCAGAAGGGTCAGAATCTCAATCATCCGACAAAGGGCAGCACCATCAGGGTTGAACCAATCAAAGAGACAAAGGACATAAAATCCATCAAGAAACTGCTCCAGGACAATCCCCGTGATCTCTGCCTGTTTACCTTGGGTATCAATTCAAACCTCCGGGCATCAGATCTGCTGAGCATCAAGGCCGGTCAAGTCAGAGGGATGAAGCCTGGTGATGAGCTCGTGCTGAAGGAGAAGAAGACCGGTAAGCATCGAAGGATCACCATCAACAAGGCCGTAATAGCCTCTATACAGGGACTTCTCAGCTCCAGGGCATACCTGGATGCCGGCCTTTTATTTACAGGGCAGAGAGGCCCGCTGACGGTCCCGAGCGTGAACCGGATGGTCAAGCAATGGTGCAAGGCCATCAATCTGAAGGGGAATTATGGGAGCCACACCCTGAGGAAGACCTTCGGTTATCATCAGCGGGTCACCTTCGGCAGAGGTATCCCGGAACTCATGACCGTGTTCAACCACAGCAGCCAGAGGCAGACGCTTGATTACCTGTGCGTCCAGCCGGAAGAAGTCAGAAGCATCTATGAGAATGAGCTGTAGCCCACTGGTATTAGGGATTGTGGACCCAACAGCGCCAGGCAATACAAAGGTATGGACCATGGAAGGAAGGAGCGGGAATGCTGATAAGGCTTTCCGGTGGGCTTGCCGGCAGGCTGACTGAGGGGCTGACTCCTGTGTGAACTCAAAAGCGTCCTCCCCTGCCCTCTGCAATGAGGAACGGAACCAGGATGCTGAGAGTCAGCAAGGAGGGTGGCATGGGGGGAACTTCCCCGGCCGTGACGTTAAATAGGGGTTCAGAAATTTGTGATGGAAAAAATTTATGTGCGCGAATTCTTCTTTATTTATCAACATCAAAAAAGCCTTTCAGCTTAGAGCTTCTTATATGCACTTTTTTAATCTCAGGCCCAGCAAGGCCGGTGTTTATTGTGTCGGACCCTTCAGATGAGCTGTAGAAAACCAGATTAAAACAGCAACTACCCCGCCGTTATTTTCAGATTAGTTTGACAAACAAATAGGGATTATCGAATTAAATGGCCCCTTGCGGAA
>QZKV01000106.1 GCA_003599575.1 Desulfobacteraceae bacterium
CCCTGAACCTGCCCGCCGCCATTCTCGCTTCCGATTTCACGGGCTCGCAAAAAGCAGGCAGCACCGCGCTGCTGACCGCCTTGGAAACCGTGCAGGGCGGGGCGCGCAAGCCGATCCTGGTGACCGCCGCCGACCGGCGCGAGACGCGCCCGGCCTCTTTTTACGAGATGTGGTTCGGCGACGGCGCGGCCGCGCTGATGGTGGGCGACACTGATGTGATCGCCGAATTCAAGGGCGCCTACTCGGTCTCCTACGACTTCGTGGACCACTACCGCGCCGCCGGAAAACGCTTCGACTATGTCTGGGAGGAACGCTGGGCCCGCGACGAGGGTTACTCCAAGATCATTCCCGAGGCCGTCAACGGCCTGCTCGCCAAGCTGGGCATCGGCATGGACGAGGTCGACCGCCTGATCTACCCCTGCTTTTTCGCGGCCGAACACCGCAACATCGCCCGTAAACTCGGTGCCGGGCCGGAAAAAACACCCGACAACATGCACGAGGTGTGCGGCGAAACCGGAACGGCCCACAGCCTGCTGATGCTGGTGCGGGCCCTCGAACAGGCCAGGCCGGGCGAACGCATCCTGATGGCCGGATTCGGACAGGGCTGCAACGCCCTGTGCTTCGTGGTGACCGACGCCATCACGCGCCTTTCGCAGCGCAGCGGCGTCGCCGGCAGCCTGACCCGCAAGAAGGTCACCGGCAACTATACCAAGTGGCTCAAGTTCAGGGGCCTGATCGAACCCGAAATGGGCATCCGCGCCGAAGCCCCCAACCAGACCGCCATGACCGCCTTGTGGCGCAAGCGCGACATGCTCCTGGGGCTGGTCGGCGGCCGCTGCACGGCCTGCGGAACGCCGCAGTTCCCCCGCATGGACATCTGCGTCAATCCCGACTGCGGCGCCCACCACACCCAGGAAGCCTTCGAGTTCGCCGACCAGCCGGCCCGGATCAAAACCTTCACCGGCGATCTGCTGGCCGTCTCGGTGGACCCGCCGCACAAGTACGGCATGGTTCAGTTCGACGCCGGCGGCCGCCTGATGGCCGACTTTACCGATTGCGACTTTGAGGAGCTGCAGGTGGGCCTGCCGGTGCAGATGGTGTTCCGCAAACGGGCCGAAGAGACCGAGCGCGGCTTCGTCAATTACTTCTGGAAAGCCGTACCGGCGCCCGGCGCGGCCGAAGAGATGAAAAAGATCCGTTTCGACGGCCGCGTGGCCGTCATCACCGGCGCAGGAGGCGGGCTGGGACGGGCCTATGCCCTTGAACTGGGGCGGCGCGGCGCGGCCGTGGTGGTCAACGACCTGGGCGGGGCGCGCGACGGCGGCGGTCAAGGCTCGACCTCGGCGGCCGACCGGGTCGTGGAGGAAATCCGGGCCGCCGGCGGCCGGGCCGTGGCAAATTACGATTCGGTATCCACCCCCGAAGGCGGCGAGGCCATCGTACGCACCGCCATTGAGGCATTCGGCCGGCTGGACATCCTGATCAACAATGCCGGCATCCTGCGCGACAAGACCTTCGCCAAGATGGCGCCGGACAACTGGCGCGCCGTCATGGACGTGCATCTCAACGGCGCCTACCATGTCACCCGGCCGGCATTTTCCGCCATGAAGGAAAACGGGTTCGGCCGCATCCTGATGACCACCTCGGCCGCGGGCCTGTACGGCAACTTCGGCCAGACCAATTACTCCGCGGCCAAAATGGCCCTGATCGGCCTGATGAACACGCTTAAACTGGAAGGCGAAAAGCACAACATACGGGTCAATACCATCGCGCCGCTGGCCGCTTCCCGGTTGACCGAGGATGTCATGCCGGCCGATCTGTTCGAGCGCGCCCGGCCCGAGTATGTGGTTCCGATGGCCTTGTATCTGTGCAGCGAGGGTTGCACCCTCAACGGGTCCATCTTCAATGCCGGCATGGGATTTTTCAACCGCGCCGCGGTCATGACCGGCCCGCCCGTGCAGCTCGGCGGCGGAAAGCGGATACCGACGGTGGAGGAGATCGCCGCGCACTGGGAGCAAATCAACGATCTGAGCGGCGCCAAAGAACTGCGCGATCTGAACGCCGCCACCATGGATCTGATGACACCGGTGGCGCCCAAGACCGCGCAGCCGAAAACAGCCACAGGGCCGGGGGACGCATCGAAAGGCGCTGCAGCAGCAGGCGGCGGCGACCTCCAAGCCATCTTCGACCGCATGACCGGCACTTTCAAGCCCGAGGCCGCCCAGGGCGTGGATGTGGTCTTCCAGTTCACGATTTCCGGCGACAGCGGAGGGGATTGGTGCTGCACCATCCGCAACCAGACCTGCACAGTCGAACGCTGCCGCCATGACAAACCCACCTGCACCCTGAACATGGCCGCGCCCGATTTCACGGCCATGATGAGCGGGCAGATCACCCCCATGCAGGCCTTTACGTCCGGCAAGCTCAAGATTTCGGGGGATGTGATGAAGTCCCAGCTGATCGGAAAGTTGTTCAAGGTGTGAAGGATGAAGGATGAAAGGGCATTCAGTCCATCCACTTTCGAAGGTCCCCCGATGAAATCCTGGGGTGAATGCAAACCTGATTGAGAATCGATTCCGATACCGATTCCGGCCCCGAGAGGGGTAACAGGAAACGGGCCAACGGACAACGGAGGTAAATATGGCAACAGGCATTAAAGACAAAGTGGCCATTATCGGCATGGGGTGCACGCGCTTCGGCGAGCGCTGGGATGTCGGGGCCGAGGAGCTGATCGTCGAGGCCTTCGAGGAGGCTTTGGCCGATGCCGGCATCGAAAAACCGCGTATTCAGGCCGCCTGGTTCGGCACCTGCATGGATGAAATCAACGTGGGCAAAACGGGCATGACCCTGGCCACCACCTTGCGCCTGCCTATGATTCCGGTCACGCGCGTGGAGAACTACTGCGCCACCGGCACCGAGGCCTTCCGCGGGGCCGTCTACGGCGTGGCCTCCGGGGCCTACGACATCTGCCTGGCCCTGGGCGTGGAAAAACTCAAGGACACCGGCTACGGCGGCCTGCCCAATCCCGGCTCAGGGGCCGGCACGTTGCAGTGGCAATGGTGGCCCAACCTGACCGCGCCGGGATCGTTCGCCCAGTTGGCCAGCGCCTACCAGGCCAAATACCGCCTGGACGGCAAGGATCTCAAGCGCTCGATCGGCCACGTCTCGGTCAAAAGCCACGCCAACGGCAGCCTCAATCCCAAGGCGCACCTGCGCAAAGCCGTCAGCCTGGACCAGGTTTTGGCCGCGCCCATCATCGCCCATCCGCTGGGCCTGTTCGACTGCTGCGGGGTCAGCGACGGAGCGGCCTGCGCCATCGTCACCACGCCGGAAATCGCCAGGCAGCTCGGCAAAAAGGATTTCGTGTCGGTCAAAGCACTGCAGATCGCCTTGAGCAGCGGCGAAGAGGCCGCCTTCAACCGCTGGGACGGCGACCACTTCATGACCACCGACCGCTGCAGCGTGCGGGCCTACGAGGAAGCCGGCATCCGCGATCCCAAAACCGAAATCAGCATGATGGAGGTGCACGACTGCTTTTCCATCACCGAGCTGGTCACCATGGAGGATCTGCATATTTCCGAACGCGGCCGCGCCTGGCGCGATGTGCTGGACGGAACCTACGATATCGACGGCAAGGTGCCCTGCCAGGTGGACGGCGGGCTGAAATGCTTCGGCCATCCCATCGGCGCCTCCGGTCTGCGCATGCTCTATGAGATGTACCTGCAGCTGCACGGCCGCGCCGGCAAACGCCAGCTGCCCGACCCGCGCTTCGGGCTGACCCACAACCTGGGCGGGTTCCCGTTCCAGAACATCTGCAGCATCGCGATCATCGGGAAGTATGAATAAAGCACCCGCGCCCTGTTGAAAGAGTGCGGCGCGGATATTTGCGCTCCAGGATCACTACAGAAAATTCGGGCGCGCTATCGGGATGAGCTGAATTCGATACCGATTCCGCCCGCAACCCGCTGGTTTGTCGGCCAACGGGTTGCGGGCGACCACTTAACGCAACCCCAGGGGGGCAGCATGCTTGACTTGAACCGCGCTCAAAAGGAGATCCAGAAAGCCGCCCGCGATTTTGCCCGCGGGGAATTTGACAAGGATCTGGCCTTGCAGATGGAGGCCGGCGGCGCATTTCCGGAGCGGATCTGGCGCAAAGCCGGGGAGCTGGGTTTTCTGGGCCTGCATTTTCCGGAGCAGTACAGCGGCGGCGGGCTCGGCCTCCTGGAAACGGTGCTGGTCACGGAGACCTTTTGCCGCCAGGACGCATCCATCGGCAGCGCTCTGGCCCTGTCCGCTTTCGGCGCCGAATGCCTGCTGCGCTTCGGACCGGAGGCGCTGAAGCAGCAATTTCTGCCGGCCCTGGCGGAAGGGCGGGCCCGTTCGGGCCTGGCCTTGACCGAACCGGGCGTACAGGCCGACTGGTCCGCCCTGCAGACCCGGGCCGCATCCGATGAGGGCGGCTGGATCGTCAACGGCCGGAAAACTTACGTGTTCGAGGGCGGCCCGAACGCATTCTACATCGTTGTGTGCCGCACCGGCCCGGGAGAGATCAGCATGATCCTGATCGAAGCCAACCGGCCGGGTGTCGCGGCGCATGATCTGGGCCGCAAAGTTGGTTTCAACATGCTGCGCACGGCCCACCTGGACCTGCTGGAGGTCCGCGTGCCTTTCGAGCACCTGCTGGGATCGCAAGGACGGGGCGTCGCCCAACTGGAACAGTTCCTGGATGAAGCCCGCATCCTTTTGGGCGCTGTGGGCCTGGGCATCGCCGCCGGCGCCTTCGATCGCGCCCTGGCCTATGTCAAAGAGCGCGAGGCCTTCGGCCGCAAACTGGCCGGCTTTGAAGCGATCCGGGACAAGATTGCAGACATGGCAATGAAAATTGAGGCGGCCCGTGCAATCGTTTATGCGGCCGCCCGGCGCAGGGACGCCGGTCAGGCGGGCATTCTTCCGTCTGCGGCCAAAATGTCCGCCGCGCGCGCGGCCCTCGAGGTCGCCGACCAAGCCATCCAGATCTTCGGGGGCTACGGCTACATGAAAGAAACCGAAGTCGAACGGTTTTACCGCGACGCCAAAATGACGGAGCTGCTTCTTGGCGGTCCCCCGGCCGTTAGAAAGAAAATCGCCGAGGCGGTGATAGGAAAACTTAGGTAAGCGTCTCAAAGAACGGGGCTGTCAAGCTCCACCGGACGAGACCAGGAGGTTAGCCCATGGAGATCCTGCACTACACCGAAGCGCATCATGACTTCCGCCGCCGGCTGCGCCGATTTTGCGAGCAGGAGGTCATGCCGCATGTTGCGCAGTGGGAGGCCGACCACAGCGTGCCCAGGGAAATCTGGCGCAAAATGGGCCGCGCAGGCTTTCTCTGCCCGGATGTGCCTCCCGAGTACGGCGGCCTGGGCGGCGACTTCATCTACTCACTGATCGTGGCCGAAGAGATTTCGCGCACGGCCCAGACCGGCCTGGCCGCCAACTTGCACAGCGATGTGGTGGTGCCGTACATCAGCGCTTTCGGATCGCCAGAACTCAAGCGGCGTTATCTTCCCGGATGCGTGTCCGGCGACATCGTCACGGCCGTCGCCATGACCGAGCCGGGCGCGGGCAGCGATCTGGCCGGCATGCAGACCACGGCCGTCGAAGAGGGCGGCGAGGTCGTACTCAACGGCAGCAAAACCTTCATCTCCAACGGCATTGTATGCGACCTGGTGATCGTTGCCGCAAAGGACCCTGCCATGACCGACAAGCACCGGGCCGTGTCGCTGTACGTGGTCGAAGAGGGCACTCCGGGGTTCAAGAAAGGCAACCGTCTCGACAAGATGGGCTGGCACAGTCAGGATACGGCCGAGCTTTTCTTCACCAACTGCCGCATCCCGGTTAAAAACCGCCTGGGGGAAAAAGGCGGCGGCTTTTTTCTGATGATGGAAAAGCTTCAGCAGGAGCGCCTGGCCTGCTCCGTCGGGGCGGTCGCGGCGGCCGAGCGCATCGTGGAGTACACGGTCGATTATTGCAAGCGCACCCTAGTGGACGGCAAGCCCCTTTCGCGCTCCCAGGCCGTGCAGTTCGCCCTGGTGGAGATGAGCGCGGAAGCCAAAGTGGCGCGCATTTTTCTGGAAAAGCTGATCGCCGATCATATGGAGAAGAAAAATATCGTCGTGGAAGTCTCCATGGCCAAGTATTGGTGCACCGATGCCACCAACCGGCTGGCCGACCGCGCCCTTGCGCTGATCGGCGAATTCGGCACACTGGAGGCCTGCCCCATGGTGCAGGCTTTTCGCGACACCCGGGTGATGTCGATTTTTGCCGGCACCAACGAGATCATGAAGGGCATCGCGGCCAAATTCATGGGGCTTTAGGGTTTATAGGGTTTGTTGGGTTCATTGGGTTCATTGGGTTGTGGGGTCTGGCACCGAATGAACCCAACAAGCTCAACAAACCCAACAAACCCAATAAACTCAACAAACCCAACAAACTCAACAAACTCAACAAACCCAACAAACCCAATAAACCCAATGAACCCAACAAACCCAACAAACCCGACAAACCTGCCTTTCCCCAAAGGCGCCCTCCACGACATCCTGGTGCTCGACCTGTCGCGGATGCTGCCCGGTCCGTACTGCTCGATGATCCTGGCCGATCACGGCGCGCGGGTGATCGCCATCGAAGACAAGCGGCAATATGCGGCCGACGGTCTCTTCCTGCCCACGGTCCAGCGCAACAAGGAGCACATGGCCCTGGACCTGAAGTCGCAAGAAGGGCGCGCAATTTTCGGGCGCCTGGTCCGCGACGCGGATGTGCTGATCGAAGGCTTCCGCCCGGGGGTGGCCGGTCGGCTGGGCGTCGACTACGCAGCGGTGCGCCGCATCAAGGACGACATCATCTACTGCTCGATCAGCGGCTACGGCCAGACCGGACCGCATCGCGACCGCGCCGGCCATGACGTCAACTACTTGGGATATGCGGGGGTGCTGGATCTGATCGGCCAACCGCAGGGCCCACCCGCCATCCCGGGCATCCAGATCGCCGACATCGCCGGCGGCGGGCTCAACGCGGTCATCGGAATACTGCTGGCCCTGGTCGAGCGCCGGCGCAGCGGGCAGGGTCAACACATCGATATCTCCATGGCCGACGGCTCGCTTGCCTTTCTGCCCGTGGCCCAATACTGGAAGGAGCTGACCGGCGACCTGCCGCGCCGCTCGGACAACATGTTGTCGCACCGCTACGCCTGCTACAACACCTACGCCACCGCGGACGGTCGTTACATGGCGGTCGGCGCCTTGGAAGGCCGTTTCTGGAAGCAGCTTTGCCACCAGCTCGATTTGGAACGCTATGCGGATCTGCAGTATGATGAGTCCCGCCGCCTCGAGATCATCGAAGCCTTGCGGACCTGCTTCTTGAAAAAAGGCCAGGCCGAATGGGAAAGCGCGCTTGCCGATCTGGATCTTTGCGTCAGCGCCGTGCGCACCATCGACGAAGCGCTCGACTCGGCGCTGTTCCGCGCGCGCGACATGGTCATGCAGGTCCCCGGCGCGGACGGCGCAAGCGAAACCGCCCTGGGCGTGCCGGTCAAATTGAGCGCCACGCCGGGTTCGGTGCGCACCCCGCGGGCGCGGTTCGGAGAACACACGCACAAGATTCTCCGAGAATACGGCTATGCCGAAGAACAGATCCGGCTATTGGAAGAAAAGAAAATTATTTAGGCTTCGCAAGCAGACCGGCCTAAATTCCGATCACCCGCTTCATGGGAATTCCGTGGGCTGGATTTCCATGCACGACCGCAAAGGATTTGATGGCTTCCATTCGCTTGGTCACGCCCGGCAGCAGTGAGGTGTTCTTCATCTGAAGTTCCATAAACACGTGTTGAATCTCGCTGGAACCGCCTTCGCTCAGCATGCGGGACAATTCGAAGACATCCTCCAATTCATCCAGCTTGATCAATTGATGAACATTGATCAGTATTTCCGGCAATCGGCAAAGCTCCGATCGCACCCACGGGGTATTGGAGAATTTTTCCGCGTACACATCATGAATGCCCATTCTGTAGGCGATCGCACGGATTTGTTCAAGCAGGGATCTGAAAATATGGCCGCGCTGAGTCATCAGATCCGCACGGTAACGCCCCTCAAGATCATCCCGAAACGCACGGCCCGTCTCAATGGCATCCACGGCCAAAATCATCCGTTCGCCCTGCGGAGAGATCCAGAACAGCGGCAGGATATGGGCCTTCATGATGAATTCACCATTGAAGGATACCTTCAGGATCTGGTAATTGCGGTCCAGAATCCAGGGAAATACGGTCCAATAAATGTTTTCGACATCCTGGTCGGCCTGGAACAGAGGCTTGTCGGCCGTGCAGTCCCCGGTTTGTTTGCCCAGGGCCAGATACGATCCATCCCGGGCGGCGAACTGGAGCTCCACGCCCTGCCCTTGAAGCACCTGCAGCCGGCCGATGCCTTCAAGTTTCATATGGCGGGATATGTGGTGCAGGGCCGCGGCAATTTCATCCGCGTGGATATCGAGCATTTCCCTGCTGAATCCGGCCTCGGTCAACCCGATCGATCGTTTGAGCGATTGCAGGATGGAATGGCTTTGAATTTTTGAAAAAGATTCGCGCAGTTTTTCGGCACGATCCGTCCGCCTCAACTGGCGATTCTTTTTGCCCAGCATGTGCAGAACGGTCTCGGCCAGCCGGTCTTGCGGAATCGAATTCAGCACGTCCCTGCGGATCAGGTTGAAGCGCCCTACTTCATCACGAACGTCCAACCGCAACATGGGCATCAGGATAGGCTTGTTTTCGGTGACGGCCGCGCGCACGTTGGCCGGGTCGTTCAGGTTGAGAAAAGGCGTGATGTGAATCCCGAACTCATCTTCGTAGCTGCGATGCCACTTGCCGAAAAAGTCGATGATGGTTTTCTTTAGATTCACCTGACCGGATTTGAGCCTTGCGCTGATGATTTTTCCGATATCCAGGTTCAAGGCCTTTTTGAGCCTGCGGCTGTTTTTTCGGGATACCAGCTGATATTCGCTGGGCAGCTTGCCATATACTTCACGGGCTTTCTTCAGCGAGATGATCACAGGTCCGTGATCCTTGACAAAACCCATGATCAGCGGATTGTATTCAGGTCTTTGCGTTTCCGGCATGGAGATTTCTCATGAGCCTTTAGCAGGATTTGTGATTCCCCGGGTTCATGATGGATGGTCTATACCCAACCGGCAATCCGAGCCCAGGCTTCGACAAGATCCTGGCACTATTTTCCGGCCGGCACAAGGACCTAAAATAAGATTGCACCGAGCATCCAGGGTGTGCAGCGGGAACCAAGCGCTCCACCCCTCATGCTTGAAGCATACCCCACTGCTTGAACTCCGCTGCGATCTCTTCCGCGCCTTCAATGATTCGTTCGATAAACTCCCGGACGGTCGGCAGCGTGTCGATCACCCCCGAGGCAAGCGAATGCAGGCCGCTGCGCTGCATCTGATAAATCTTCTTGCTGTACTCCATGTCCGTGACGCGCTGATGCACGATCGCCTCTTTGACTTTTTGAGCGATGCGGAACTCCTGGGTGGCCATAAAGGCCGTTCCCATGTAGACGCCTGAGGCCCCCATGGCCAAGGCCGCCAGGAAACCGCGCGCATCGCCGATTCCGCCTGCGGCGATGATGGGAATGGCGATCATTCTGCGCAGATTGGTGATGTTGATCAGGGTGGTATGCTGATCCGGATTCTTATGGCCCGTGCCTTCCAAGCCGACGATCACCACGGCATCGACCCCCTTGCCGGCAATGGAAAGTGCATGTTTGAGGGTGGCGCACTTGTGAATCCAGTTGCGCCCGGCCGCCTTGAATTTCAGCCCAATGCCCGAGGCATCGTAGGCCGAGGTAAAGATCGTGCCGACATTTTCTTCCAAGGTGATGCGGACGTATTCGGCATGGTAATCGGCATTGAATCTGGGTCCCTTGGTGATCGTGAAGTTGACCGCAATGGGTTTGTCGGTCATGGATGTGGCTTTGCGCAGATCTTGCTGAAACTGGTCCGGGTCGTCGTAGCAGATGGTGGTGAGAATGCCCAGGCCGCCTGCCTCGGACACCGGCACGGCAATGTCGGACATGCCGGTGCCTCTCCAGCCGAAGGCGCCTTGGATAATCGGATACTTCACGCCCAGCATGCGGGTCAGTGCGTTGTCGAATTTCACTTCGTGCTCCTTGCAGACATCATCGGTATAAGAATTCCATACGGTCCGGTCGAATTCGGGCAGAATTGCCGCCAGTGGATCCCGAAAGCTGAGTTAATTAATATTGCGGCCTTCTTTCCGCCAATAAGGATCTTTGAGAAGCCTGCGAAGAATTTTTCCGACTGCGCTTTTGGGCAGTTCCGGCATAAAGCTCACGCTCTTGGGGCATTTATAACCACCCAAATGGGCCTTGCAGTGTTCGATGATCTCGGTCTCGCTGGCGGTCATCTCCTGCTTGAGTGAGACCACCGCCTTGACGGCTTCACCCCAGAGGGTGTCCGGAACCCCAAAGACCGCCGCCTCCAGCACGGCCGGATGCATGTAGAGCACTTCTTCCACTTCTTTGGGGTAAACGTTGAACCCGCCGCTGACGATCATGTCGTTCTTGCGGTCCACCAAGTAGAAATAGCCCGCTTCATCGCGGTACCCCAAGTCCCGGGTATGCAGCCAGCCGTTGCGCAGGGTTTCGGCGGTTGCCTGGGGATTTTTCCAATACGCCTGCATCATCTGATCGGAACGGACCACGATTTCGCCGATTTGACCAGGGGGCAGAATGCGATCGTTTTCGTCCACCACGCGCACGTTGGCCACAGTGACTTCGCGGCCGATCGATTTGAGCCGCTGGAAGGAGGCCCCGCTGCCGTCCAGCACATGGTCCTGCTTGGACAGGATCGTCATCGGCATGCCGGCCTCGGTCAGTCCGTACCCCTGAACAAATACGTGGCCGAATCGGGCGATGGCCTTCTTGAGCGTGTCGGTGGCGATGGGCGAAGCGCCGTAGCGGATTGTTTTGATGCTGCTCAGATCGTAAGCGTTGATGCGCGCATGGTTGAGAAGCATGACCAGCATGGTAGGCACCATGTACAAGGTGGTGGCGCGCTCCTTTTCAATGGTTTGCATGAGCGCTTCGGGCTCAAATTTCGGTAGAATGATCACCCGCGCGCCGCGCACGATGTGGGGGGTGATGCTGGTTCCGCTGGCATGCGTGACCGGCGCCGTGAGGATGATGGCGTCACCTTCCTCGATCGGATAGCCATCCATCAGCATGTTGTAGACCTTGATGATGTTGCTGCCGAACGTATGCACGACGCCCTTGGGCCTGCCGGTGGTGCCCGCGGTGTAGCGAATGCTGCTGATGTCATCGCCGCACAGCTCGACAGCGGGCGGCTGCGCCGAGGACCGGGCCAGCAACTCGCTGTAATCCAGCACCGGCGCTGTAACCCGGCCGCCCACACAGACGGCATGGGAGATGTCCGGGTTCGCGTCGATGACGGGCTGCACATCGTCGATGAACTCATGGCCCATGATGATGGCCTGTGCGCCTGAATTTTCGAGGATAAAGGCATGCTCCTTGGCTGAGTTGCGCGCGTTCATGGGCACCAGCACAAGACCGGCGCACGATAATCCCAGAAAGCACTCCACGCTGTGGTGACTGTTGGTGAGAAGCACGCCCACGCGCGTCCCTTTTTTCAGGCCCAGGCCGAGCAGCGCATTTGCCAGACGGCAAACATTTTCATACAGCCTGCGATTGGTCAGCCGCGCCTCAGGGGATACCACTGAAATGGTGTCGGGATATTTGGCCACCGCTTTTTCCAGAAAATAGCTGCCCAGGTTCATTGGCTTATGACTTCCCTTCCAGTTGAGTTGAAAATCCGGGCAGTGCCAGCGGTGCAGGCGAGGACCGGCCGCCCCTGGATCTTCTGGTTCGATGCGGGTGGATCTGGATCGCTTTTATACGCCTCATTGCCGGACGAAAGGAGTTATAGTATCTTTCTCATGAAGTCATCAGTGCGGATGCAATGAGCATGCCGATGGCAGGTAAACAAAAACAATTCAGGAAAATAGAACCCGGGCCGGTGCCGGAGCCGGTTGGCCCGGCAAAGGGGTGTTTAAAAAATATACAAGGTTCAGGGCCAGCTTGATACCCGGACCCGGCACAGACCCGAACAAATGCAACGGCTGATGATCTATCCGGGCTGGTAGTAAACCGCCCCGTCCGAATCCTGCTTGAGCAGTCGGCCGTCGGTGACCAGGGATTCCAGGTGCGCCATGACTTCCGTGAGCGCCAGGCGTTTGTCAAAGTCGCGCAGGCTCTGCCACCCGGCTGGCCGGCCTTTGGCGTGCCATGTCATGGCTTTGACCAGCTGAAACGCATTCAAGGCCCTGGTCTGTTCCGCCAGGATTTTCAGGATCTCCGCTTTACGCTGTTCATGATGACTCAGGATTTGCTTGGTGCGGCGGGCAAATCCCTTAAATGGGGGGCCGTGGGAAGGCAGCACCATGTCCACCGCCAGATCGCGGAAGCGCTTCAACGAGCCGGTATAATCGTCCAGCGGATTGGTGCCGGATTCGGGACCGATGCCGATGTGCGAAGTAATCCCGGGCAGCACGTGGTCCCCGGAGAAAAAAAGCTTGTGCGCCGGATCGTACAAACAGATATGCCCGGGTGAGTGCCCCGGCGTCCATAGAATTTGAAATTCGAATTCGGCCTGCGTCAGGGTTTCGCCCCCGCGGTAGACCACATCCGGCGCCGCAAAATCGACCAGCCGCGCAAAGCGATCGACCATCTCCTGGGGGTCCGGCAGATAGCGTTCGTCTAGGCCGCCCTTGGCCAGCAGCTGGTTTGAATCGTGAGCAAACCGGCGTGTGCGGCGGTAGCGCAGCAAGGTCATTTTTTCTTCGATGGCATGCATGATCAGTCGTGCTTTGGATCGGCGCATCAACTTGGCGGCCAGGCCGCAGTGATCGATGTGGGCATGGGTAATCACGATGCGCGTGATATCTGCGGATTGCAGGCCGATGGCCTCAAGCTGCTGAGCCAAGGCGATATCGGTATCTTCGGTATTCCATCCGGTGTCGATCAGCAGGTGTCCGGAAGCGGAAGGCAACAGATAGCCATTGACATACTTCAAGGGCGAGCCGGCCAGCGGCAGCTTGAGCCGGTAGACGCCCGGATAGGGCATAGGATCATTGTAATAAGGCATTGCGTTTCCCGCGATCTATCGTCCCAAGTTCTGCCTGGTAACGATCAGTTGGGTTTTTGCAGGGGCAGATTCAGGTTGGCTCCGGCGCGTAGAATATGGCCGGGGAGAGGCGCTCCGGCAAGCTTTTCAGCCATTTCCACAGAGCGCAGCAGCGCGTCCAAGTCGATGCCGGTAGAAACGCCCATGGTTTCAAACACATGAACCAGATCCTCGGTCGGGATATTGGACCGGCCGATATCGGTTGTGGGCGCTCCGATCAAGGCCCGGCTCAATCCGCCGACCGCCGTGTCAAATGAGCGGATTCCAACTTCGTAGGCGGCGATGCAATTGGCCAGGGCGGCACCCCGGGTGTCGTGAAAATGCACGCTTATTTCCACCTCCATACCCAACTGGAGCACCTCGGTCATCAACCCCTTGACCTGCTTGGGCGTGGCCATGCCGGGATTGTCGACGAACGAAATCCGATCGGCTCCCAGATAGGCCAGCCGCGCGGCCATGTCGATCACCTGAGCCGGCTGTACGTTGCCGGTGAAGGGACATCCAAATGCCGTTTGAATGTAGGCGTTGATGCGCTTGCCCCCTTTGCGGGCAGACTCGAAGATGGAGGGGATGGTTTTATTCAACCGTTCTTTGATGGTTTGACCGAGCATTTCCAGCTGAAAGCGTTCGCTTACCGCCATGAGAGTGACAACCCCATCCACGGCCGTGCTCAAAGCACGCCGGCAGCCGATCTCATCCGGAACCAGCCCCAGGTACAGGGTGCCGTCCCTTTTGAGTACCCGCTCCATGACCAGTTCGGCATCCGCATGCTTGGGATTCAGGCGGGGATGATGAAAGGAGACGCAGTCAATGGCGCTGAGCCCGGATGCGGATAAAACTTCGATGAACTTGGCTTTCTCCGCAGTGGCCACCCTGTTCGCCAGGGCGGACAAACCGTCTCTGGGGGCACATTCGATGATAGTAACGCTGTTGTTTTTTTTGCCGATCGTCAAAACCTGCCCATGCCTTTCTTAAAATGATAAACCACTCAGCCGTGAGCGAGCAAAAAGCGCGCCAGCAGAGCGATTTGCTGCAAACTGCTCGGGGTCTGACGCCATCGCGAGAATCCATGCCCCGGGTTGTATATTTATAAAACATCCCGCCTGGAAATCGATCCCGGCGGCAGGGCTATTCAAGTCCATACTGTCTGATTTTGGCATAAAAAGTCCTGCGGCTGATCCCCAAGCGGCGAATCGCTTCGGAACGGTTGTGCGACTTTTCCAATATCTTTTGGATATGCCGTTTCTCTGTGCGTTCGAGCACGGTCGTCAACAAGTCGGTGTCCGGCTCGGAATCGTTGTGTCGCGTCGCCGGAGGCGGCGGCCGTTCGCCCGGGGCGAGCGGGTCGTTATGCGCGGAAGCGGTCCTCAAAAATCCGGGAAACGAGCGCGGCGTCATGACTTTTCCCGTGGTCATGGTCACGGCATAGTCGACCACGCCCTTGAGTTCGCGGACATTGCCCGGCCAGGCATACGACCGCAGCAGCTCCATGGCTTCCCTGGAGAAGCGCAGCTGGCCGCCCCTGGCCGCGCTCTTCAGGAAGTGCTCGGCCAGAAGGGGCAGATCATCGATGCGCTCGCGCAGGGGCAGCAGTCGGATGGAGATGGTGTTGATGCGGTACAGGAGATCTGCCCGGAAGCGCCCTGCGGCGATGCGATGGTTCAACTCCTGGTTGGTGGCCGCGATCAGACGGACATCCACGCTGATATTGCGGTTGCTGCCGATGCGCTTGAATTGGCCGCTTTCCAGGACGCGCAGCAGCTTGGCCTGGGTTTGGGGGGCCGCATCGCCGATCTCATCCATGAAAATAGTGCCTTGGTGGGCGCTTTCGAAGTAGCCTGCTTTGCCTTTCGTGCTGGCGCCGGTGAAAGCGCCCTTCTCATAGCCGAAAAGCTCGCTTTCCACCAAGCTGTCGGGAACCGCTGCGCAGTTGACATCCACGAACGGTTTTTTTTGGCGCCGGCTGGCCTGGTGAATGGTCCGGGCTAAAATTTCCTTGCCCGTACCGCTTTCGCCCAGGATCAGGACCGGCAGATCGGTTTGGGCGGCCCGCTGGGCCAACATCAGCGCCTGCACGAAACTGGGGTCCCGGCCGATGAGTGCGGCAAACCTGGGGGATAATTTCAGCGTCCGCCCCTGCGATCCATCGGGATCGATATCCAAAAGGCCGGAATCCCGCTGGACCGGCGTGGCGATGACCAGCCGTAAGCCGTCTTGGCCGGAAGACTTGTCTAAATAATATACATCCAGGCGATACGGTTTGCCCTTGCGGTGGATGACCGCCGCTTCAGCGGGTGCATGCCTGGATATACCGGTATCGGGCTGTTGCAGAAAGGCCTGAACTTCACGGCACAGCGCCGATGGACCGTTGGCCCCCGGATCGAAAAAACAGGCCCTGAATGCATCGTTGACCTCAAGCACCTCTCCGCCTGCGCCGAGTACGGCGCCGGCGTAGTTGAGATCCGCCAACAACCTGCGTGCAAGGATATTCAGCATGCCTGGTCTCATCTCCGGCGCCAGCCTAAGTGTGTATACTTATTAGACACAAATCCGGCCGCGTGCCAAGCAAAATTTCGCTAAGAGAGTATCCCTTCGTTTTCTTTAACAAATTGGTCGGGCATGGCATTTGCTTGCGGATGCGGTGGAGCTCGCACCGTTCGAATTCCTTGAATGCAACACCTTCTCATCAACCCACTTCATTGAGGCCATGATGTTTGAAACGCTGCTCTATGAAAAAAATGAAGGCATAGCGACGATCACCTTGAATCGCCCCGATCGGCTGAACGCTTTGAGCATCCGGCTCAAAGAAGAGCTGGCCGCGGCTTTCGAGACTGCCGGCAAAGACCATGAGGTGCTGGTGGTTATCTTGACCGGCGGGCTGAAATGCTTCAGTGCCGGCGCCGACATCAAAGAGCGCGCCAAGATACAGGTCAGTCAGGCCGAAGCCTATTTCAACCGAATGAAAAGCCACGAATTTTATTGCCGCATCGAGAATTTTGAAAAACCGGTCATTGCGGCGATCAGCGGCGTCGCGGTCGGCGGCGGGTGCGAGCTCTCCCTGGTCTGCGATCTGCGCATCGCATCGGAGACCGCCCGCTTCGGCGTTCCTGAAGTAAAGCTGGGGATGATTCCGGCCGCCGGCGGCACCCAGAGGCTGCCCAGGATCATCGGGATGACCAAAGCCAAGGAGCTCTTGTACACCGGCGAGTTCATCGACGCACAGGAAGCCTATCGGGTCGGGCTGGTCAACAAAGTGGTAGGGGTCGAACAACTGATCGAGGAGGCCAGGGCGCTTGCCCGCAAGCTGATCGGCCACCCGCCTCTGGCCATCAAATTCGCCAAACGGGCGGTGAACGCAGGCATGGAGATGGAGATCACCTCGGCCCTCGATTATGAATCCTACTGTGCGGCGCTGCTCTCGGTATCCGAAGACCGCATTGAAGGGTTCAATGCCTTCGTAGAAAAAAGAAAACCCGTGTTTAAGGGGCGTTGATATGGCCGGGGCATTGGACGGCATCACAGTTCTTGAAATGGCGCTGCAGTATCCGGGGCCGTACTGTTCCACGCTTTTAGCGGGTCTCGGGGCGGAAGTCATCAAGGTGGAAATGCCGGGAACCGGAGATGCCGCCCGGCGCCGTCCGGCCTTTTTCGATGCCATCAACCGCAGCAAAAGCAGTATTGCCCTGGATCTCAAGCGCGCGGGCGGCAAAGAGATCCTGTACCGCTTGATACAAAGGTGCGACGTGGTCACCGAAGGTTTTCGTCCGGGCGTCGCCGCCAGGCTGGGGATCGGCTATGCGACACTGAGCGCCATGAATCCACGCCTGATCTACTGCTCGATTACCGGTTTTGGGCAAAAAGGTCCCTACAGCGATCTGCCGGGCCACGATTTGAACTACATGGCACTCGCCGGAATGCTGCAATCCTTTCAGGACCCCCAGGGAGATCCCATCATGCCCGGTGTGGCCATCGCCGACCTCTCCGCGGGCATGTTCGCGGCCATCGGCATCCTGGCGGCGCTCACCGCACGAAGCACATCGGGCCGGGGGCAGCACGTGGACGTTTGCATGCTCGACGGGCTTCTATCCTGGATGGGAACCAATCTGTCGATGTATGCCGATACGGGCCAAATCCGAAAGACCCGCGACGCGGGTTACGGCCTTTTTACCACGGCCGACGGCAAACTTCTCGCCCTGGGCATCGCTCACGAAAACTGGTTCTGGGATCGGCTCTGCAAAGCGGCCGGTCTCGAAGAGCTGGCCGGCATTCCGGCCGCGGAGCGAAACCTGCGCCGGCCCGAGCTGATCAAGCCGTTGCAGGATGTGCTGCGGCGCAAGACGCGCGCCGAATGGCTGCAATTGCTCAAGGATGCGGATGTCCCGGCCACGCCCGTTCAGGATTTGTCCGATGTCATGGAAGACCCGCATGTGAAGATGCGCGACATGGCCGAGGTGGTCACCGGCCCGCAAGGCCGTCGGTCGGTTCGGGTGGGTTTTCCGGTCAAGTTTTCGCCTGGCGAACCGCCCAGGCCGAAATCCGCCGTGCCCGCTCTGGGAGAACAAACCGAAGAAATTCTCAAAACGCTGGGCTACAGGGAAGAAGATATCGCGCACTTCAGGAACGAAGGCGTTATTTAGACCATTTTTTTTATCAGTCTTCAGCCAAAAGCATCAGGAAAAGCAAAATGGATCTGGAACTCAAGGGCAAAACGGCCCTGATCACAGGCGCGGGACAAGGCGTGGGGCGCGAAATCGCGCGCGTATTGGCAGCCGAGGGGGTCAAGGTCGCTGTCAACGATCTGTTCCAGGAAAAGGCTGAGGCGGTCGCGGCCGAGATCCAGAAGGCCGGCGGGGAAGCCATGGGCGTGCAGGCCGATGTCGGGAACCTCGAACAGGTGCGCGCCATGGCGGACAGAATCGTTGCCCGCTTCGGGACCATCAACATCCTGGTGAACAATGCCGGCGTGCCCGTAGAGATCCGCAGCGGCGCAACGCCGCGAACCGTTTTTGCCGGCAGCGAGCCCTCCTTCTGGCAAAAGCAGGTCAACCTGAATTTCTACGGGTGCCTGAACTGCACCGACGCGGTGATCAAGCCCATGATTGAAAGCAATGACGGCAAGATCATCAGCATCATTTCCGAAGCCGGCCGCACGGGCGAAGCCTACATGGCCGTCTATTCCGGCGCCAAGGCCGGCGTCCTGGGGTTCAGCAAGGCCCTGGCCAAGGAAGTCGGCCGCTACTGCATCAACGTCAACTGCATCGCCATCGGTGCGACGGCCCACGAAGGCACTTCCGGCCGCCTGAACCTCAAATCCACACCCGAAAACGACCCGGCCCTGGAGAAGATGCTGAAGGTCTACCCGATCGGCCGGGGCCTGGGCCGGCTGGGCCGGGCGTATGATCCTGCCTATGCAGTGGCTTTTTTGGCTTCCCCCAGGGCCGCCTATATCACCGGTCAGGTGCTGAGCGTAAGCGGTGGTTTCTCCATGTGTTAAAGCGTTTATTCGCCGATTCGTTAATTCTTCGATTTCATCATTAACCACTCACCAATGAACGGTTGAACGAAGCGCCGAATTTAACATATCAACAAAAGGAATCCAAATGGCGGCGGAAAAAAGAGAGGTGATTCTCAAGGAAGGCCTCTGGTCCGATGAGCGGAGTACGGGCGGGGAAGTGCAGCTATTGGGCAGTGAATGCCTGGACTGCGGAGAAGTCTTCTCCGCCCCCAGAGAAATAGGCCTTTGCGGCTACTGCCAGTCCAAGAACCTGAAAAGCATCCGCTTGAGTACCCGGGGAAAGATCTACAGTTATACCGTCATCATGCAGCGGCCGCCGGTATACTACCAGGGGCCGGTGCCTTACGCCATCGGTTTTGTCGAACTGCCGGAAGGGGTGCGCGTGGAGACCCTGTTCACCGACTGCAATTTCGACGACTTGCAAATCGGCCTGGAGGTCGAGCTGGTACTGCGCAAACTGCATCAGGACGAAGCAGGCAATGATGTGATAACCTATATGTTCAGGCCGGCGGCGTAAACACCGAAGGGTGTGCTGAGTGGATGGAAATACAATCCGCAAGCAGGTTTGATATGAAGATCTTTGGGCACGTACACGAAAAGAACGTATGCATCTCCGGGAAAAGCGGCGCCGGTCTCCGCCGGCCGAGGAGGAGTAGATGGTGCAATTAAGAGAGGTCGTCGTGGCCGGGGCCGGCTTGACCCGCTTCGATATCTACGACGGTAACAAGGGGCGGCCATTCAAAGAGTGCGATGAACTGGGCAGCGCAGCGATACTGGCGGCCCTGGAAGAAGCCCGGATGTCGATCAAAGAAGTCCAAGCCGCATTTTGCGGCAAAGTATATGCATCCACGGCCACCGGCCACAACGCCATCTCGCGTATCGGCATGACCGGCATGCCCATCGTGAATCTGGAAAATGCCTGTTCGAGCGGCGGTTCGGCCATACGCCTGGCCTATGAAGCCATCGCCCGCGAGCAGTATGATGTGGTCCTGGCCTTCGGCGCCGAGGAAGCCCCCCGGGGCGGCATGATCAAAAGCACCAGCTGGCCGATGCATGAACGCATGATGGGCTTCAATGTACAGCCGGCCGCATATGCCATGGGCGCGGTGCGGTACATGGCGGAGACCGGCGCGACCGAAGAAGACTTCTCGCTGGTGACCGTGAAAAACCGCCGGCACGGCGCCCTGAATCCCTATGCCCGTTTTCAAAAGCCGGTCAGCCTTGAAGAGGTGACGGCCTCGCGCATGATCGCCAAACCCCTGCGCCTGCTCCACTCCTGCCCGCTGGCGGATGGCGCCGGCGCCGTGATTCTGTGCGCTGAGCACAAACTCAAATCAAAAGCCAAAAAAGTGACCGTGGCCGCAGCGGTGCTCACCACCGGCACCTACGGCCACGAGTACGGGGGCGGAAGTTTAAAAATAAAGACCCCGCACCAGATCACCCTGTGCATGGAAAAGGCGTGGGCCATGTCCGGCATGGGACCCGGCGACATCGATGTGCTGCAAGCCTATGACACCATGTCGGCCGGCGAGTTGTGGGATATCGAGAAGATGGACTTTTGCGGCAAAGGCGAAGCACCGCGCCTGCTGCGCGAGGGGTATTTCGACTTGGGCGGCAAACTGCCGGTCAACACCGACGGCGGTCTGCTGTCCCGCGGCCACGCTCTGGGGGCCACCGGCATCGCGCAGGTGATCGAGATTTTCCGGCAGATCCGCGGGGAAGCCGGCAAGCGCCAGGTTCCGGGCGCCAAAGCCGGATTGGCGCACGCCATGGGGGCCGGACCCAACAGCAGCGTAGTCATCCTGAAGAGATAAAGACAAAGGCGCAAGGCCGAAGGGGTGCGGGTTTTTAACTGAAAGCGATGGTGGCGCACATGACCAATACTGTCTGTAAGTTGCTGCAGATCGAGTTTCCCATACTGCTGGGCGGCATGCTTTACGCAGGCCGAGCGCGGCTTGCTGCCGCAGTCAGTGAGGCCGGCGGTCTGGGCGTTCTGGGCGCCGGGAGCATGAAGCCGGACGAACTGGCCGAAGAAGTCGCGATCGTCCGCAAACTGACCGCCAAGCCCTTTGGAGTGAACATCCCCCTGCGGGCGCCGCAACCGGAGGTGCTGATCGATGCGGCCCTGGCGGGCGCCGTGCAGGTGTTTGCCACATCGGGCGGGAGTCCCTCAAAGTATACCGACCGGATCAAAAAGGCCGGCGCCAAAATCATCCATGTGGTTGCCACGGTCCGCCAGGCGATCAACGCCCAGGCCGCCGGCGTCGATGCCGTGGTGGCCGAAGGGTGTGAATCGGGCGGCATTCTGAGCAAAGATTTGGTCACCACCCTGGCGCTGGTGCCGCAGGTGGTCGACGCGGTGCAGGTTCCGGTGATCGCAGCGGGTGGTATTGCCGATGGCCGGGGTATGGCGGCGGCTTTTGCCTTGGGTGCGCGGGCCATTCAGATGGGCACGCGGTTTTTGGCGAGCGCCGAATGCGCTATTGCCGCCGATTACAAGCAAGCCCTGCTGATGGCCGCCGACACGGATACGCGGGTTTTCACGAATGCTTCGGGTGTGGGCATGCGGTCCCTGAAAAAGGAACTGCTGCAATGCGCCGGGGAGGCAATTGCGCTGGGCAATGCCGTGGGGGCTGCCCCTGCGGATCGCACGAACCACGGCCGTGCAGCCGGACAGAGTTCAGGGTTGATTCACGATATTCTGCCGGCCGGGGAGATCATTCAAAGGATACTCTCCCAGGCCAAAGCGGCTGCTGCAGGTCTGGTGCAGCATTTTGGCTGAAGGCCCTTAAATGCATTACTTTTCGTCAGGACGCACGATCATCATGCACGGGCAAGGAGTAAAATAGGATATTTCACAAGGAGACATTCATGGACTTCAATCTCACCAAAGAGCAACAGATGCTGCAGCGCAGCGTGCAGGAGTATATGCGCAACAAGATCGTGCCCATCGCCGATGCGTACGACAAAAAGGGGCCCATGTCGAAAACGGATGCCCATCGCTTTTTAAAAGATCTCATTCCCTTCGGTTATGTCGGCGCCCTGGTTCCCGAAGAGATGGGCGGTCCCGGCCTCACCTACATGGATTCCGCGATCATCACGTTGGAACTCAGGAAAGCCTATGCTTCTCTGGGCGGAATTGCCGGGATCACCTCCAATGCCGCCGTGGGCATTGCACGCTCGGACAACGCGATGCTCAAAGAGAAGTGTTTGCCGGGCTTGCTCCGCGCGGATAAAATCGGTTGCATGGCCATCACCGAGCCCGATGCCGGTTCAGACCCATCGGGCATGCAGACCACGGCCGCATTGGACGGCGATCATTACGTGCTCAACGGAACCAAGATGTGGATTTCCAACGGTTCCATTGCCGACTACGTGATAGTGGCCTGCGTGGATGAATCCAAGGACGGCGGAAACCGCGACCGGATCTTTCGCATTCTGGTGGAAAAAGAAATTTCCCCCTTCAAGGCCAGTGAGATCCCCAAGATGGGCGTCAAATCCTTCCCGACCTCCGAGCTGGTGTTCAGCGACTGCCGGGTTCCCAAAGAAAACGTGCTGCGCGCATCGGGCAAGAACTTCGACAATATCCAGAAAGGACTCATCGTGGCGCGCTGCAATGCGGCCGTGGCTTGCGTGGGAATTGCCGAAGCGGCCTTGGAAGCGGCCGTCAAGCACGCCCGCAGCCGGACGCAGTTCGGCAAAGTGATCGGCAAGTTTCAGATGATCCAGCAGCTGATTGCGGAAATGGCCATCGAGGTGGAGGCTGCCAAACTCCTGACCTTCAAGGCGTTCAAGATGCTGGACGAGGGCGCTTTTCCCCGCAAGGAGTCTTCGATCGCCAAGGCGTACGCCACGGAAATCGGGTGGAAAGTGGCCTCCAAAGCCATGCAGATCCACGGCGCCTATGGATTGTCCACGGAGTATCCGTTGGAAAGATATTTCCGGGATGCGCGCTGTTATACTTTCCCGGACGGGACTACCCAGATTCAGCATCTAATTATCGGCCGCGAAATATTGGGCCTGTCGGCCATCCGATGAATTGAAAACGGCTTGGCCTGAGTTCACCTGGTCCATGCATGGATAAAGGCAAAGGTCAGTAACCAAAGGTTTTCTTCCACAATGCAGGTCGGAGCCTTCGTATGAATCTTCGGGATTACCTTGTCAAAGCCGGACTTCGCTACCCTGAGCACGAAGTATTGGTCCACCGGGAAGTACGCTACACCACCCGGACCCTCGTCGAGCGCATTTTTCGGGTTTCGCATGCATTGATGAATCTTGGCCTGCAAAAGGGCGACCGGGTGGCAGTGCTCCTGCGCAATTGCGCAACGTGAACTGATTCATGCCACTCAGAAAGCAGTCCGATGAGCTTTAGGTAAAAGCGCTTTGGCCTAATGCTTCCCGGCCGACGATAAGCTTTTGAATTTGTGTGGTTCCATCGGGAATGGTCAACATACGCGCCTGGCGGTGATATTCTTCGATCGGGTAATCTGTCGTCAGGCCGTGAAATCCATGTATCTGGATCGCATTGGAGGTGACTTGCACGGCCGCTTCGGTCGCGAAAAATTTGGCCATCGAGGAGGCCGCGTTTTTTTGGACGCCCTCATCTATCAGGCTCAGCGCTCTGAACGCCAGCAGGCGGGCGGCATCTTTCTGGGCCATCATATCGGCGATCATTTGATGAATCAACTGAGAGCCGCCCAATTCTTTTCCGGATGCCTGCGCCTCCCTCACATGTCGTATGGATGCATCGATGGCGAGCTGCATCAAATGGATGCCGGTTAAGGCGACGAAACATCTTGCGCGCTGGAAGGCTTTCATGGTCGCGCTTAAGCCCCTTCCGATGGAACCAAGCAGATTTTCTTTAGGAACGATGCAGTTATCGAATGTCAGTTCACCCAGATGGCCTTTGTCCCCCAACACAGGAATGCTGCGCGCCGCAAAGGGCGATTGCGACTTGTCGATAAGGATTCTGATCAGCCCCTTGGCGCCCAGGGAGGGGTCTACGGTGGCAAGAACGATAGCGAGGTCTGCCATAACGCCGTTGGTTATGAACACTTTGGTACCGTTGACGACGTAATGATCCCCCTTGGGTTCGGCGGTCGTTTCCACCATTCTCGGGTTGGAGCCAACGTTGGGTTCCGTTATGGCGGAACATCCGATAAGCTCCGCATTCAACAACCCCGGCAAATACTTTTCCTGCTGCCTTTTGGTCCCCAGATGGGCGATCGCATGGGCTGTGCCGGATGAAATCATGATCACGCTGTTTATGGCCCGATCCAGTTGCTCGTATACCAAGCCCCACGTGATGTGGTCCATGCCGGCGCCGCCCATTTCCCGGGGAATAACATTGCCCAGCGCCCCCAGTGGAATGGTTTTCTTCAGCAGATTTTTGATGGCCTCCTTTGGCAGGGCTTCATTGGAACGATGCGTTTCTGCGAAAGGCATTATTTCTTGCGCCATCAATTCCTTGGTTTTCCGCGCGAGAGCTTCTTGTTCTTCAGTCAGCTGGAAATGCATTTCAGTGTCCCTGCTTGTGATATAAGAAGAAAAGACCCGTCTTCCCTAGTTTTTCGACAGGTGTCGATTTCACCGGGCCTGGTTTATCTTTTGAAAATGTGCACCGAGCACACCCCGCCCGCACCCTGTGTATGGGTCAGGCCGACTTTGGCGCTTTCGACCTGCCTTTTCGCTGCCGCCCCTCTGAGTTGCCAGACCACCTCGCAAAGTTGGGCGACGCCGGTCATTCCAAGGGGATGCCCGCGCGACTGGAGTCCCCCGCTTGGGTTCACTGGGATGTCGCCCCCGATCTCCGTTCGGCCTGTATCGACAAGAACCCCACCTTCACCCGGTGGGCAAAAGCCCAGACTTTCGCAATGCAAGATCTCGCCGATCGTAAATGCATCATGCAACTCGGCAAAATCGATATCGCCGGGTTCCATGGCCGCCATTTCGTAAGCGGCTTTGGCCGTACGGGCCGTCAGGTCGGCATCGTCCTTGTATTTTTCCGTCTTCAGTGCCGAACCGGCGATAAATACTTTGGGTTTTGAGTTGTATCGCCTTACGATCTTCGCAGCACACAGGACAGCGGCCGCTGCTCCGTCACTTGTCGGGCAACACTGCAGCAGCGTTATGGGATCGCATATCATTTTGGAAGCCAGGACTTCCTCCACGGTAAACACCTTCTGATAATGCGCATATGGATTAAGGCACCCGTTTTTGTGATTTTTGACGGAGACCTTGGCCATTTGTTCCACCGTGGTGCTATAGGCATGCATATGCTTGTTCGCCTTCAGCGCATATCTGGCCGGCATGACATTCAAACCCAGTTCTCTTTCCAGGCTGCCCTCTTCACCGGCGCCTCCCAGAACACCGCGGTTCATCTTTTCTACCCCGATGACGATGGCCACATCATACACACCGTTCGCGATGGCATAGAATGCCTCACGTATTGCGGTCGACCCGCTCGCGCATGCATTTTCCACATTGATGATCGGTATGCCGGTCATTCCCAGTTTTTCACAAATCGCTTCTCCTACGGAAACGCCTTGAGCCACATGCGACGCATAGGCGACTTCCATCGCATTCCAGGGAATTCCGGCATCATCAAGTGCGTTGAGTGCCGCTTCCAGGGCAAGGTCGGTGGCGGGCTTTTCAGGATACCGCCCACACTTATGCATGCCAACGCCTGCAACGACTACCTGGCGCAAATCTGCACCTCCTTATGCTATATGATCTCGAACATATGGGCGATGATGTCATCCCCGTCATCATTCTCCCGCAATTTCCCGGCGACCACCCTTACCCGCGCACCAATCCGGATGGTTTCCGGATTGCATCCGACGAGGTGAGAGCTTATTTCAGTGCCGTCGTCCAATTTGACCACTGCAATGACATACGGCACCCGCCCCCGCCATAAAGGCGACGCTTGCCGGACGACCGTGTAGGTAACGATTGCGCCGGATTCACTCAAGTAAATCTTGTTCAAGCGTCTTCCGCTGCAATTGGGGCAAATCGATTTCTGCGGGAAATGTTTTTCGCCGCATGCAATGCATCTGCTGCCCAATAGTTTGATGTCGCCCGTGCCATCCCGGCCGAATTCGAATAAGTTTTCCTTGACCGGTAAACTCCTTTTTTCATTCATACGGCTCTCCAAATCCTTTCAGCGTTGACGCCAAAGCACCAGCCGGGTATCTCGTTGTACGACCCGCAGGTTTCACTGCATGTTAAAGCCCCATGCGCGGCCACAAGGAGCGTGACACAACCTTGCCCCGCCCCGAGCGGGCGGGGCAATCATTGCGCCTCACAAGATCTTCTTATCTTCCCTTGAATTGGGGCTTGCGTTTTTCAGTGAATGCCTTGAATCCTTCTATGCGGTCTTCGGACACGGACAGCAAAGCGGCACAATGGGCTTCATAGTCCAAGCCCGAGGCCAGATCCATCTGCATGCCCGCATTCACGGCGCGCTTAGCGAATTTGATCGACAAGGGAGGATTGGCGATCAGCTTGCGGGCCATTTCCCTGGCCTCGTCGATCAGACTGTCCACCGGAACAATTTTGTTGACCAGGTTAAGACGATACGCCTCCTGGGCATCGATGAAGTCCCCGGTAAACAGCAATTCCTTTGCTTTTGTCACGCCGATAATTCTCGGGAGGCGCTGGGTTCCGCCGGCCGCGGGAATGACGCCTATTTTTACCTCGGGAACGCCGAATTTGGCGGTTTCCGAGGCGATGCGGATATCGCATACCAGGGCCAATTCGCATCCGCCGCCGACTGCAACGCCGCTGATTGCGCCAATCACCGGTTTTTCGAAGTTTTCGATCATCGAAAAGAAGCGGTGCGTTTTTTGTTGATTGAAGTAAATTTGCGGCTGAGTCGCCACCATACCCGATCTTTCCTTGATGTCCGCGCCCGCGCTGAATGCTTTCGGACCTCCGGTCAGGATCACGACGATGACGTCTTCGTCCTTTTCCATTTCGGTAAATACATCCAGCAATTCCTCACGCAGTTTGAAACTCAAAGCATTCAGTCGTTCCGGCCGATTCAGCGTGACCATGCCGATGTGCTGTTCTTTTTCGTACAAAATCGTCTCGTAAGCCACCTCAACCACCTCCTGGATAATATTGAATTGTTGAATATTGCCTTGCGGTCCACCGCAGCGGATCCGTATGATTACTCGAAAACACCCTCGCCGGCCAAATCGCGCATTTCATTTTCCGACATCCCCAACAGGTCGCGGCAGACATAATCATTATGCTCCCCGATGCATGGAGATGATCGTTCGACCTTGGGATGAATTCTGGAAAAATGGGTGCCCGCCGTCATATTGAACGCAAAATGCTCTCCGATCTCGGGGTGATGGACGGTGCGATAGGCTTGGCGCTCTGTCAGTTGAGGATCCGTGAAGGTATCGGATGGCCTGTTGACCACACCGGCAGGTATACCGGCCGCCTGCATTCTGCCCATCACCTCTTTGGGCGTATGGTCAATGGTCCATTGCTCCACCCGTGTATCGAGTTCATCTTCGTTGATCTTCCGATCCCGATGCGTACTGAACCTTGATTGTGCACACCACGAAGGGTTGCCGATCACACGGCAAAATGCCAGCCAAGTGTCGTTCGAGCCGACGGCCAAGGCGCACCATTGGTCATCGCCCTTGCAGCGGTAGACGCCGTGCGGTGCATAGGCGGGGTCGCGATTCCCGCTCCTCACGGCGACGCGGTTGTTGACGAAATAATCGAGCATGAGGGGTGCCAGGAAAAGAACGCCGCCTTCGAACTGGGACAAATCAATATGCTGGCCCTGCCCGGTCCGCCGTTTGTAGTCGATTGCGGCCATTAGGACGAAAATCGCCAATTTGATATTGATAAAATCGGTATAGGCGCCGTAGGGGATGGCGGGCAATCGATCCGGCCATCCGGTGATCATGGTAAAGCCGGACATGCCGGTGAGCTGGGCGCCGAATCCCGGCAGCCGGGCGTACGGCCCGGTTTGTCCCGACATAGACGTACTGTAGTAGATGATGTCAGGGTTGATTTCTTTGACAGCGGCATAATCCAGATTCCATTTCTTCATTGTTCCCGGGGTGTAGGATTCGGCCAGAACATCGGCCCAGGCGATCAGCTTTCTGGCCACGCCGGCGGCTTTGGGATGGTTCATGTTGAGTGAAAAGCCATACTTGTTCGAATTGGCCGCATTGTAAAACAAACTGCGATTGATGCCCGGCTTGCCGTCTTTGTAGGGACCCATCGTTCGCAGTGGATCGGGGCGTGTGCCGGATTCGATTCGGATGACCGTTGCCCCCATGGACGCCAGATAACTGCCGGGCATGGGCCCTACGCCGGTCCAGGCGAACTCCACGTATTTCAGGTTGCTGAATAGTTGTTCCATAGGTTCATGCCTGCATTAAGGTGTAGGTTTGTCTTCGGAAATTCAGATGACCTTTCGATCCTGCAGCTGCCTTATGACCGCATCGGAGAATCCCAATTCTTCTTGGTAAACGGCCGAATTATGCTCCCCGGGAAGGGGCGCACGGGTTCTAATGAAAAACGGGTTGGCAGGCAATTTGACGAAGGCCCCGGGATACCGGATATCCGCGTCCAGATCGGCGTGGTTCAGGTCTACCCAATATTGTCTTTGGTCAAGCTGCGCACTGCTGGCGATGTCTTCCGTCGTACACAACGGGAACAGCATGATATGCTTTGCAAGTCCGGTTTCGAAAAGTTCACTTTTCGTATGCTGCTTGAAAAATCGCTGCACGGGAGCCATGATTCCATCCATGTAGGCTTGATCCACCTGGGGGTCCCACGGATCGAAGTTTTGCCAATCGATATTGTTGATGAAATCGGTAGCGAAGCCTTCTGTGTTCATCCATTGGACGATCGCCCGATTGGCTTTTTCGCCGACCTTCTTTCCGTACATGACAAAGTAGATGTAGCCGTCTTTGCATTCGAAGATCGCGGGGGCCTGATATTTCGTTCCCGGCCGGATTCGATTGGCCCCTACGCGAATGTTGTTTTTTCCTTCGGCCACCCAGCATGCCGGTGCATCCATGGCGGCATCGAAGAAGCAAGCCTGCGCGGCGACATCGATGTATTGGCCTTTGCCCGTCATCCCGCGATAGTACAAGGCGGTTACAACCGCCCCGGCGGCGCTGGCGGACGCGTGCAGATAGGATTGTGGGAATCCGATACGCACGGGGGGCCGGTCCGGATCGCCGCAAAGGGACATATAGCCGCTCATGGCACTGATGATCAGGTCGGTCCCTTTAAAATCGCAGTAAGGGCCGTTTTGGCCGAAGGGCGTTATCGAGGCCATGATGAGCGCTTCATTGCAATGCGCCAAATCTTCATAACCGAGCCCCAGGGCTTTCATGAAACCCGGCGCAAAAGATTCGATGACGATGTCGTATGAACGGATGAGCCGATTGAAAATCGTTTTCGCTTCCGGGTGGGTGACATCCAGCGTGATGCCGCGCTTATTCGCATTATAGCTATAACAGTAAAGGCTTTTCCCGGGGTCCTGGTGGTCGTGATAAAATGGAGCGGTGCTTCGGCTTGGGTCACCACCCGGCGGTTCGACCTTGACGACATCAACGCCCAAATCGGATAGAAGCCGGCCGCACAGAAACCCGCTTGCATCGGTCAAATCCAAGGCCCGGTAGCCGTGGAGCAGATCTGTTGAACCATTTCCTTTATCCATTGGCGATTCTTTCCTGCATCGGAATGAAAGTGAATAAAAAACGGGTTCGAAGGCTCGGCATCCATCCCTACATAAAGCTGGGCAGCCAAAGTACAAGCCCGGGAAACGCCAGCAGGATCACGATCGTCACAACATCGGCGATAAGAAATGGAATTATGCCTTTAAACAGTTGGCCGATTTCCAGATGCGGGCCGGCCACGCCTTTGACAACGAACACATTTATGCCTATCGGAGGCGTGATGAGTCCGATTTCAACCACTTTGACCAATAAGATGCCGAACCATATCCCATTGATGCCCAACAGCTCGATGATCGGATAAATCACCGGAACGGTCAACGCGATCATCCCGACGGCATCCAGTACACAGCCGAGCAGAAGATAAATAAAAAGGATGACGATCAGAATCATAACGGCCGACGCATTCAAGTTGGCCAAAAATTCGGCGATATTGTTCGGCACTTTTGTGACTGCGATGAATTTTGCAAAGACGAAAGCCCCTAAAAGGATGATGAAAATCATGGCGCTGGCATGCGCCGATTCCTTCAGGGCTGAAAAGAAGCCCGATTTTCTCCAGCCGACCGTTATCAATGCGACCGCCAACGCGGAGATCGCACCGATTGCGCCGGCCTCTGATGGGGTGAATATTCCGAAAAACAGTCCGCCGATCATCACGACGAAGATTACCGGAATGGGCCACACCCCCTTCATGGACATGAATTTTTCCCGGTACGTGTAAGCGATCCGGCCGGGGCCTTTTTCAGGGAAAATAAGGAGCGTGGCCCACACCGCCGCCATATACAGCAAAACGGATATGATCCCCGGAATGACCGCTGCCACCAGCAACTTCCCGATGGACAACTCGGTGAGGATGCCATAGAAGACCAGCAGCGCACTGGGCGGGATCAGGGCGGCTTGGGTGCCGGATGCGGCTATGGCACCCCCCGACAATCCCGGGTCATATTTGTGTTCGAGCAATCTCGGCAATGCCAGCATGGTGAAGGTTGTGGCCGCGGCGATGCTGGAACCGCTGCATGCACCGAAAAGGCCGACGCTCACCGTGGTTGCGATCAACAGCCCCCCGCGAATATTGCCAAACCATTTTGAGGCGGCCTCGAACAGCTGGACCGCCACCCCGCTGCTTACGATGAACATTCCCATTAGGATGAACAGCGGAAGCACAGCAAGTTCGAATTTTGCGGTATGGGCCCATGGAATCGTTTTCAAAACGGCCAGCGCGTTCGGTCCAATAATGTACCAGAGCCCGGCTAAACCCACGGCTCCCAGCGCGAAGGCAATATGGACTTTCGACAATATCAGCACCAACATGATCGCAAAACCTAAAACACTCAAGGCTGTGAGGTCCATTTAGCAGCGCTCCTTTGAGGTTGTCATAATCGCCTTATCTACATGTGAAGTAATTTCGGAAAAATCGCACCCGTGCGGCAGAACGTGTAAGATATTATTTGCATGCATCGAGAGTTTTATAAAAAAGCTCTTGGTACATCCTGCCAGGGCCGATGGGTTTGGCACGGGACACGGTGGATTTGCTGGATACTTTTTTGATTTCCGGATGGCGCAATGTACTCAGGCAGCAGGACAAACCGCCGCAGATCTCACGTAACCTCTTGGCCCGGGCCAGTTGGCAGCTGTTAAACCATGCCTTACAAAGAGGTTTTTTCCAAGTGCTTACTGAACTACTACTTTGCTTAAACCCTTCCTGGACAAGAGTGATTCTCATACGTTTTCTATTCCGCAGGCCATCCTTATTGCAGGTTTAAATGCCTGTCGATTTGCCGGTCTTTAGCAGGTGTTGTTTAATATTGCCGCCGCTCTTCAGAAAATTGATAAGGCATTGGATGGCGAAAAGCGCGGCCCCGAGCGCCATTCCAAATTTGGACGGCCAAACGCGGATTCTTCTTAATCCCGGCAGGTACTGTCCCGCATTGAACGCGTCAATGGCGAAGCCCAGGAGAACCCATGCCATGAGGATCATTAAAATGAGACCGCAAAGATAAGCGAACATGTCCAGCGTGGACTGCCAAATCGGACGCCAACGCGACGTAACGAATTCGACGCGAATATGTTTATCGTGAATTTCGGCACTCGCCAGGGGTAGAAACACGAAGAGGGGAATGAGAACGGTCACCACATCCACCACACCGATGATTGGGCTGTTGAATATATACCGCGCGATAACCTCTATACCGATAACGAACATGGTAAACCCCAAAAGGATGCCGGAAAAAATGGCTAACTTGTCATTAATTTCGCTCCAGAACCTCTTCATCCAAGCCTCCAGCTCGTGTGGGTGTGCTCAAGAAAGTGAATTTAAGGCCGGCTGCCGGGCGTGCTTTGAAGCGGAGGGCTGAAAAGTCACCAACGGCTTCGAAAGTGTTGGAGACGGCCTTTCAAAATTATTGCTTCATCGGATTTCCGACGGCGAAAACATCGCAGTAGAGATTCAGGGCCTTTTTGGCGGGCAACCCTTTTGACTCTTTCTCATTCACCCATTTCGTCGCATACGCTTTGTACTCTGGAGAGTTGTCCATCTGGATTTTGTCATCCTTGGAGATTTCAAGGATTCCCAGGCCTTTTTCCTTGAATGTTTTCAGCGCCCCATCCCGTTCCTGGCCCATCCAGGCGGCTTTGAGCATTGCGGCCTCTCGACCGACGGCCATCAGGGTCTTGCGATCGGTTTCGGACAGGCTTTTAAACTTTTCCAGGTTGATGCACCAATAGGCTACACCCGGCTGAAAACCCGCTTTTGTCACGTACTTGGTAATTTCGTGAATATTGTAACGCTTGGCCGTATCGGGAGAGTACTCGACGGCATCGATGATATTTTTCTCAAGTGCGCTGTACATCTCCCCAGCACCGATAAACACCGGCGATGCACCCCATTCTTTCATGGCGACTTGCCGTCCCTCGCTGATCCCTCTTATTTTGACGCCTTTGAAATCGGCTATGCTTTTGATGGGTTTCTTTGAAAAAATCCAATATTCGTCATAGTAGATCAGGCTGATGGGAACCATATTGTCCGTTTTAAAATCGTCGTAAAAAGCCGGGCTATCCTCGAACATGGCATAGAACTTTTTCATGTACTCCACGGTGTCGGGCTCTGGATTGAAGAGCGAGGTCGCATGCGCGACCCCCGCCAATTCGCCGTAGCCTTGATGGTATGCCGCGGAAATCCAGCCAACATCGGCCATTCCGGACTTTACAGCTTCAGCCATTTCCTTGAATTCTGCAAGTGCGCCGCCCCAGAATACTTCGATGGTGACTCTGCCGTTGGTCCTCGTTTCCAGTTCTTTTTTGATCCAGTCAAAATGCTCAGGCTCGAACCCTCGTTTAGGTGACGGATGGGCCCATCGCAGCACGGTCGGTCCCGAATACACAGGCGTCGTCGTCAGAAGAAACCCGATAGCAAAAATAGATACAAAGAATACCTTCAAAAACTGATTTTTCTTCATTTTGTGTCTCCTTCTCTTGGTTTGGAAGAGATATTCCTCTATAAAGCAGCTTCGCTTTACGGGCAAAAATTAAGAATTTTCGGAGCCGGCCTTCATCGTTTCAGGATGACGATGCCGCTGTTGGGCCCGGCCCCCATGGCATGCGCCAAGCCGACTTTGGCACCGGACACTTGCCGAGATCCGGCCTCATCACGCAGCTGGCGGTAGATCTCAATGATCTGCGCCAGCGCCGTAGCCCCCAATGGATGCCCCCTGGACATCAGGCCGCCGTCCGTATTGACCGGCAGCTTTCCGTTCAAGTCAAAATGGCCTTCGCGCAACAGCCGGGGCGCTTCCCCCTTTCCGCAGAATCCCAGTTCTTCCAGATCCCACAATTCTCCCGAAGACATCGTGTCATAGGCCTGGACCACATCGACATCTTCTGGGCCTAGGCCCGCAGTATTCCAGGCCATATCGGCTGAATAATTTATCGTATCCTGCTTTTTAATTTTCACGCTGCCGCCGCCATACGTGTGTCCGTAAGTACCGCTGGTCAGAACCGACGCAGCCACCGTAACGGTCTTCGCCTTTGATTTCAGTTTGTCCTTGCTGCACAAGATGACGGCCGAGCCCCCGTCGGCCAGCGGACAGGCGTTCAGCAGCCGCAGCGGCTTGGCAATCATTCGGGACGCCAACACTTCTTCTACCGTAACCGGCTTTTGCAGCCGCGCCTTTGGATTCAATGCCCCGTTTTTTCGGTTTTTTACAGTAACGCGCGCAAAATCCTCCTCGGTTGCGCCGGTCTCCTCCATATATCGCACGGTCTGCATGGCATAACTCGCCGGCTGAACATTGAACCCCATAAGGCGCTGCCACTCGGGCCAGGAGGTGCTCTGGATAAAACCCCTGGGCATCTTTTCAAAACCGGCCGCGATGACGATATCATACACACCGGCTGCAATCATTTGGTAAGCCAGTCGAAAGGCCGAGCTGCCGCTGGAACAGGCGTTTTCGACATTGACGATGGGTATTCCGGTCATGCCGACTTTTTCGATGGTCTGGTGCCCGGAGGCCGTGCCGCAGTAAACACTTCCGCAGAAGGCGGCTTCAATATCCGTCCAGGCCATGCCGGCATTTTCGAGCGCATCAAGAATGGCCTCGCTTCCCAGATCGTAATACTCCTTATAGGGGCGATCGTCTTTTTGACCATCATAGCTGTTAAAACGGGTTAAGCCGACCCCCGCTATGACAACTTCCCTTCCATTCTTCATATTTGCCTCCAGTCATTAATCCGTGGGCCTGAACTTATATGCGATGACGTCGTTGCCTGATTCATCTTCATGCAGCTTGGATAAAACCATTTCCACCGGCATTCCTACATGCACGTCTTCGATGTCGCAGTCCGTGAACAGCGTCTCGATCCGAATACCTTCAGGCAATTCGACAAAACCTATGGCATAAGGCACTTCTCCCTTGTAGTACACGGGCGGTCGCTGCATGACGCACGTACAACTATAAACCTTTCCCCGCGTGCTGAATTCGACTTCTTCCAGTTCCCGGGCTTGACAATTTGTGCAAACCCCATTGTCTTTACGGGGAAAATATAGCTCCCCGCATACCAGACATTTGCTTCCCATCAAACGAGGCCCACTGCTTGTGTCTCGCCACAAATTTTCACGCACTGGTATTTGATGCTTATTTCCCATCGCGTGCTCCTTTCAACCCATTATCTATGGAATCCACAGGATAGAGTCAGGCTTAGCCGACCATAGAAAAGCCGCCGCTTACGCTTAAGCACTGGCCCGTGATGAACTGGCTTTTGGGCGAGGCCAAAAAGGCCACGGCATAAGCAGCATCATAGGGCCGCCCGATTCGTTTCAATCCCTTTCCGATCGGATAGACTTTCAGCATCTTGTTCAATATTTCATTGGTCTCCGGCGTGGCATCAGGATCCAAAATCGGCTTGGTGCCTTCATGGGCCGTCGCTCCGATGGCGATGCAGTTGGCGTTGATGGCATAACGCCCGTTTTCTCGTGCGATTGCCTTTGTAAAGCCCAAAATACCTGCTTTCGCACCGGAATAGACCGCCAAATTTGCCTCACCGGTTCGACCCGCCTCTGAAATAATGCTGATTATTTTTCCGTTGTTGCGCTGAATCATGGAATCCAGGACCGAGTGAACGCAATTTAAGCAGCCATAGAGATTCAGGTCGATCTGCTTCTTCCAAACCATCGGGTCTGATCCGGAAAAAACCGTTCTCTTTACGGCGCCGGACCGGACTTCGTGGGGCACACCGGCGTTATTGACAAGGATGTCAACCGGTCCAAAGTTGTCGACAACCCTTGCAACTGCGCTCTTTACCTGATCGAGATCGGTAATATCGGCCGCCGCATTCATCGCTTTTCCGCCGGCCTCTGTAATCGCCCGGACTACAGAATCAGCGCGTTCTGCAAAAAGATCGTTTACGGCCACCAGCGCACCTTCCGCGGCAAATACTTGTGCAATTCCTTTGCCTACCCCCTGGCCGGCGCCCGTAATGAACGCGACTTTCCCTGCCAACTCCAGATCCATGGTAACCTCCTGTAAATCCAAAATGTTATTTCGAAATGATTCTATGAAACAGGCCGGAACAAAATTTCTTCAGAAAGTGGGTTCCGTTCAAACAAAAGCCGACATCCCAAGCATTTCTCTGCCAATGACAAGTTTTTGTATCTCTGTCGTCCCGTCGGGTATGGTGTAAATGCGCGCATCTCTGAAATATCGTTCGACCTGAAATTCTTCTGATAATCCATATGCGCCATGGATCTGGATGGCCTTGGAGGCAACCCGCACACCCGCCTCGGTTGCGAATGCTTTGGCCATAGAAGCTTCTTTGACAGGCGTTTTGCCTTGGTCCATGAGAAAAAATGCATGGTAGGTTAAAAACCGGCCCGCCTCGATGTCAATGGCCATGTCCGCCAGCATTTCCTGAATAAGCTGGAATTTTCCGATGACTTTACCGAATTGTGTTCTGCCCTTGGCGTAGCGAACGGCTGCATCCAGAGCGGCTTGCGCAATGCCGACGGAGGCAATCGCGGCATTGCAGCGGGCGAAAGTCAACCCGCGAAGCGTATGTTTGAATCCTTCACCTGGCGCGGTAAGCAAATTTGCTTTGGGCACCCTGCAGTTTTTGAAGACCAACTCCGCCGTTGGAAAGGACTTTGCGCCCATTTTCTTTATCTCGCGTGCTTCGAATGGGGAAACATCTCTTTCAACCAACAGCGTCAGAATGCCCCCTTGCCCCTTGGAAGGATCGACCGTGGCGACAAGGACGACATAATCGGCAATGGTCCCATTTGAAATCCACATCTTGGTGCCGTTGACGATGTAGTCATCGCCGTCGAGAAGGGCCTCAGTGGTGATCGAAGCAGCATTTGAGCCGACATCCGGTTCAGTGATTGCAGTGCACGCGATCTTGTCGCCGGATAAAAGCCCAGGCAACACCCTGTCGCGCAAAGCTTCATTTCTGGTTTGCGAAATGCTGTGAGCCGTGGATGATGTAATCCCGACGGTGCCTCCCAATCCGGCCCAGATCTTCCTAAGCTCCTCATGTATGATGGCCCAGTCGATATGCGTCATTTCAGGGCCGCCCAGGCTTTCGGGAACAAGTGTCCCTACGTAACCGAAAGGTTCCAGGTCCTTTAAAAAAAGATGCGCTTCCTCCTTTGTTAAAGGACCCAGGCGGTCTCTCTCATCAGCAATCGGTGCGATTTTGTCATTCAGATACTCCCTGACGCTTTTCTGGAGCATTTTCTGCTCTTTGGAAAATTCGAAATCCATTTTCTCAATCCTTTCCGATCTGAGCTGATTATGATTAAACCCGGCGGGTTTTATCCTTCCAGTACTTCTCTTTGAGGGTTTTCCGGCTGATTTTTCCTACTGCTGTCTTAGGCAATTCATCGACAAACTCGACTGACTTCGGCTTTTTGTAACTGGCACAACTTTCCCGGCAAAACTCGATGATTTCTTCAGGGGTTGCTTTCATATCCTTCTTTAAAGAAACCACGGCTTTCACGGATTCGCCCCATACATCGTCCGGAACGCCAAAAACGGCGGCCTCAAGGACTGCTGGATGCCTGTACAAAACATCTTCCACTTCCTTAGGGTAAATATTGAAACCGCCGCTGATGATCATATCCTCCTTTCTATCCACCAAGTAAATATAGCCTTCTGCGTCCCTGTATCCCATGTCTCTGGTATGCATCCATCCATACCGAAAGGCTTGATCCGTCGCTTCCGGATTTTTCCAGTAGCCCTGCATGTTCTGATCCGATTGTATAACGATTTCTCCGACTTCGCCGGGGGACAAAAGATTTCCATTTTCATCCATTATCCCTACCCTTGCAGCAAGCGTTTCTTTTCCGATGGATAACAGCAGGCGCAACGACCGTTCTGAGCCGTCCAGCATGTGATCCTTTTTGGTGAGAATGGTGACAGGCATGGACCCTTCGGTAAGACCATACCCCTGGATGAAAATATCTCCGAAGATCTCGATGGCCCTTTTAAGCACATCCGGAGAAATAGGCGACGCGCCGTATCTGATCGTCCTTAAACTGCTCAAGTCGTAATCCGAAACTTTCGGATGATTCAATAGCATCACGATCATCGTGGGCACCAGGTACAAGGTGGTGATGCGCTCCTTTTGAACAAGCTCAAGTATTTGCCCGGCTTCGAAGTGCGAAAGAATAATGACTTTGGCGCCATTTAAAATATGGGGAAGAATCATGGAACCGCTTGCATGGGTCACCGGTCCCATCAATGCGATGGAATCGCCTTCACGGATGGTGAATCCAGAGGTAAGTATATTGAAGAGCATTGTTATGTAGTTGCGGTGGTTGTGGATTACCCCCTTCGGTTTTCCGGTTGTTCCCGAAGTATAACGGAGGCTGCTTACATCTTGTTCGTCGATTGGTACCGGCGGTTCAGTCGAGGCAGCATCTGAAAGCAGTTTTTCATACTCCAAAAAACCATTTTCCGGCCTGCCGGTGACCTGCACGAAATTTTCAAGGTGTTCGAGATTGGACGGTACAGAGAATATTTCCTGACCAAATTCCCGCCCCACCAGAATCGCTTTCGCTTCCGAATTTTGCAAGATATAGTGGTGCTCTTTGACGGAATTTCTGGCGTTTAATGGCACCAATACGAGACCGGCGCACTGGATGCCGAAGAAGCATTCGACACATTGATTGCAGTTATGCAAAAGAACGGCCACCCGGTCCCCCTTTTTGAGTCCCAGGTTCAACAGCGCATTGGAAACACGAAAAATTCTTTCCACCAATTCCTTCGCAGTAAGCCGCCCATTGGTATCGACCAATGCGGTATTTTCAGGAAAGTAGAGCGCAGCCTTGGCAATATAATCTCTTACATTCATATCGAGCCTCCGTCTTGGGATAGGAATTTGATCTTAAATGATCTTATTCTGCTTCAATTTCTCGATGGCCTGCAGAGTATATCCTCGTTCTCTCAAAACAATTTCAGTGTGTTCTCCTAGTTCCGGAGGCGGTTTTTGAATTGTTGAGCGCATTTCCAGCGAAAAGTGGGCAGGAAAATTTGTGCATTTCAAGGCTTTCCCCGAAAGGGATGTTGTTTCCTGAAAGATTTGGCGAGCCGTAAGTTGCGGGTCAGAAACAGCTTCATTCAAATTATTTACTGCAGAAACAGGCACATCGGCTGCAGAAAGGAGTTCAAGCCATTCTTTCTGATTTTTTTTTAAAAAAGCCTCTTGAAGCTGTTCGATAAGCTCACGGCGCTTTTGTCTTCTCTGCAAGGCATTTAAGCCTCGCAAACTGTGAAGTTCCATTGCGCTGCATAACTTTTCCCAAAACCAGTCTTCATGAGCAATTCCCAAGGCGATATGCTTGTTATCGGCGGCCTTAAAAATGTCGTATCCAGCATCCCTGATTCGATCTGTACTGCCTGTCTGGAACAGTATTCCGAGATGGGTGCTTAAAACAGAAATTAAGCCCTCGGTCATTGAAACATCGATATACCGGCCTGCGCCTGTCTTGTTCCTGTGATTGAGCGCCGACACAATCGAAAGCGCTGAAAACATCCCTGATGTAACATCGCCGATGGCGATACCGGGAAGAATAAATCTGCCATGTTGATCCTTGAAACAGCAGTGCAGCATCCCACTCACCGCCTGGTAATTAAGATCGTGTCCAGGTAACTTATGGTATGGGCCGTTTTGTCCGTATCCTGTAATCGAACAGTAGATAAGACCCGGATTGAGCTTGGACAACACCTCGTAGCTGATTCCAAGCCTGTCAACCACCCCCGGCCGAAATCCTTCCATGAACACATCATAGCTCTTTATAAGGTCGTAAAAAACTTGCTTGCCTTCATCCGTTTTCAGATTCAGGGCGATGCTCTTTTTGTTGCAATTGATGCTGTCAAAAAAGCCGGGAAAGCTTCTGGCGGGATCTCCGCTGCCTGGCGTTTCGAGTTTTGTGACTTCAGCGCCCAGCTGGGTTAAGAGCATGCCGCAATAGGGCCCAGGATACTGGAGGGCGGATTCTATGACCTTCAGGCCGCAAAGTGGTTTTTCCATTATCATCCTTTTGATTGCCCGTTCGATACGCAGGCTTTTCACCTTGCAAGATTAGTTTGGCCACTTTGAATCAGAGTCGGATTGGAACATTTTATTCTTGAGAGCAAATCATTGGCGGCGAAAAGAAGATGATTTTCCATTAATTCTCTGACCAGCGCAGCGTTTCTCCTTTCTATAGCGTCTAAAATATTGTCATGCGCCACGGTCCGTTCAATGATTTCTTCCGGAAGGGTTAATTTGACAAACCAGTATTTTACAAATCGGACGTTGTCTCGAATGAGGCTGATCATTTTTTGGTTCCCACAGGCAGTGATGATGATCTTATGGAACTGCCAGTTATAATCCGCCCATGATTGAATATCCTGGTGATCGAGTTTTTTTGAATGTTCAAGCAAGCCATGCAGTTCCGCTATTTGGGCGTTGGTCAGTCGAGGGGTAGACAGGTAAGCCGCCGAACTCTCCAGAATCGCTTCCAGTGCAAGCGTTTCGATCATGTCCTTGTAAGAAAGCTCTGCTACGAAAGCGCCTTTGTGTGGGAGAATGGTTACGATACTTTTCAGCGCCAGTTCTCTCAATACCTCGCGGATAACCGTCCGGCTCACTTTCATTTCCTCGGCCAGCTTGGATTCCACCAATTGCTCTCGCGGCCAATAATACCCAGAATAAATCCTGTCTTTGATGATCAGGCCGATCTCTTCCTTATTTTTCGACAACTTCGAGTCCCTTCATGTTCGTTGTTTACCGCGAGTAGGAACTTCTTTGTTGATGCGGGTATAAAGCGGCTGGTTCTTATTGCGTCAATCTTGAAGCCAGCGGGAAATATAGGGCTCCAAGGATGGATTTGAAACCTTTCCATGCATTACCTCATCGGGTGCACAGGTTTCCATTTTACAGAAGAATTTGGGTAGACGTGATCTTCTGCGCGTCAATCGTCAGAAAGCAATTGGAATCTGAGTTCTCGTAATAAACCGGCTGCCTCTGGTCCGGTATCGTAAAGTGTGTACCAAAGGATCTGCAGGATTGTATACAAACATGTATATTATTGCGTCAAGAACTTTTTTGTGTGTAAAGGGCAAATAATCTGTCCGCGGTTTTAGCACACGATCTGCGCGGTTTAATTAGGTTACTAGGGAGGGTAGCCGATAAGACGGACTATAGCTGCGACAGGAGGTTTGCAGGATGAGGGCCGGGGCAAACACCGAAAGCAGCCCAGCGTTCACCCTGGCCGGGAATGATGCTGCATCAAGACGGCAGCAAGCACCAATGGGTATCAGGGCTTTTCTGGGATCCGATCGACACAATGGATGATGCCACCAGCGATGGCAAGCTGCGCAGTGATGAACAACCGTTTCATCCGACAATGTTTGTCCACTTTCGAAAGAGGATCAATCAGCAGTTAATTTTTAAAATCAATGAATCGATCAGCCAAAAAGCTCTTCAGGGAACAAATAAGAGCGACAAAGATGATGATGCTTTTGGTGGCGGCAGCCCTTGCGGTCCTGGCGAGCAAAAGGAGCAAGAAAATCCATGAGCTGTACCGTCAGCAAAAGTGGATGTACGATCATCGCGAAAATCGAATCATGTGCATCTTTCAGCCGCATGTAAGGCCATTGCCTATGAATTATTGGAAGCCCTAAATATATTATTCGGTCCGGGATTTGCAGATCGCGGGATTTGAAACCTGTATCCTTTTCAGCAGATCCCCCAAGGAGTCGCCAACATGCTTCTCCACCAATTCTCTTGCCAACGAGGGCTTTTTTTTCTCAAGCGCTTTTAAAATTTCCTGATGCACCCTGTTTCTTGCGGCTATTTCGTCAGACGTAGACAGTTGAATAAACCAGAATTTAAGGAAGCTCACATTATCACGAATTACGTCGATCAGTTTGCTGTTGCCGCATCCCGAATTGATGATGGTATGAAAACTTCGATTCATCAGAGACCAAACTTGCGGATCTTCCGTATTTTCGGAGCGTTTTAAAACAGCATGCAGTTCTTTGATTTGATCAGAACTTAAGAGCTGTGCGGCCAAATAGGCGGCCGAACCTTCCAGAACTGCTTCGAGCTGAACAAACTCCTTTAACTTCTCATATGAGATCTCGGCGACAGAAGCACCTTTGTGCGGCAGTATGACTACCAACCCTTTTGTGGCTAGCTCTTTCAAAACCTCGCGAATAATCGTCCTGCTCACATTCATTTCTTCAGCAAGAGCTGTTTCCGCCAGTTTTTCTCGCGGCCAATAATAGCCGGAATATATTCTGTCCCTTATCTTAAACAAAAGCTGCCCTTTTTTTTCCATATTCGACCTTCAATCTCCTATCATACTGAAAACCCGGTAAAAACTCCAGTGCCGCACACCTGAAAAGGCTTATCAAACACAATCCTTTCTCCTTGTCAAGGTATCCACCTGAATGCAGCAGGGTAGCCGCATTTGAGTTTTATCACTCGAAGATGTAGAGATAAAAAAGGTTTCGCTGGTGGTCGGCCTCGGGGTCGGTATCGGAATCGATATCGAATTCGATGCTGACCCGATAGCGACTCCCCCGAGCTCCCCAAAGGCGGCTGACGCAGCACGAGACGGCCAGACTGCTTGGGGGTATGGGAGCGATCGATCGCTCCGAGGATCAAGGACTGATGGGTTGATTGGCAATCGCCTGGAGCAAATATCGCATCGCAGGGCACCTGTTGATGAAGTATGAGGGTAACAGAAGGGTACCGTCGTCGGCATGGGCTGGAGTGCCAAGCACTATTATGCCTGGTATCGGCGCCAGAGAGGCCAGCGCAACTATCGCTGGTATCAAAAGCAAATCGCACCAAGCGCACCTTATCAAAAAAGCCAAAGGCAGTGGCAAACACCGCAAGCGCAGTGAGCGCGAGGACTTGCCCGGAATGATGTAATTTGGGCTAATGCCAACGGACACCGAGTTAAGCGCAATTACCAACGGGTCGAAGATATCAATTGAATCTGGCGCGGCGGCCAGCCGAAAAACTTATTTGCGAGAATGGGCCATAGTAGCTCGTCGGAGCAAATAAGCTTTTTTGGCGGGTTCAAAGCTGCTGAATTTAGGATATAATGGACCCAACGCGAAATGCGGTGTGTGTCAATGAATCAGAAACGACAACGCAAGGATTTTACCGACGAGTTCAAAAACGATGCCGTCAGACTGGTCACCGAGCAAGGATACCGCTGCAATGAGGTTGGCCGACGGTTGGAGATCAATCATTCCAACATTTCCCGATGGGTCCGATTGCATCGAAGCCAATTGGAATCTGGCCGCTTGCAGTCCTTGCGCCACCGCCTTTGCAGGCTCCGTCTTTGTTTGCGGCTTTTGCCGTGCCACTGGCAATTGAGCAAAACCCGCCGAAAACCCTC
>QZKV01000060.1 GCA_003599575.1 Desulfobacteraceae bacterium
GCTTCGCTCTATCGATTTAATAAAATGGCGGCATACATCACTTCGTCATTCTGCGGTTCGTTATTCATTATTCGATATTTCGATATGTTGAACCTACGCGACCTTGCCCGCTGCCCGCGCCGGGATGGCGGCGCGCACGGGATTGGGCCCCAATTTTCGAATCTGTTCGGTAAATTCATTGGCGATTTTGGCAAACCGCATGCCCATGCCGGCGGACATGGTCACCATGCCCAGCCGCTCCGGCTCGATGCCGACTTCCTGCAGCAGCTTCTGGACAAAGGCCACCCGGTGGGCGGCCTTGGTATTGCCGTTCTTGAAGTGGCAATCGCCCTCCAGGCACCCTGCCACCAGCACGCCGTCGGCGCCTTTTTCCAGGGCTTTGAGCATATGGATGGTATCCACCTTGCCGCTGCAGGGCACCCGCACGATCTTCACGTTGGCCGGGTAGTTCAAGCGCATGCTGCCGGCCATGTCGGCGGCGGTGTAGGCACAATAGTGGCAGCAGAAGGCCACGATGACGGGTTCAAAAGTTTCCATCAGGCAATCCTTTCCAGCAATCCTTCCAGCTTGGCCAGAATCGGCTCATCCTCGAAACGCGACAACTGAATCGCCTTGGCCGGACATTCGGCCGCGCAGATGCCGCAGCCGTGGCACTTGGCAGGATCGATTTCCGAAGAACGGTTCTCGTTGATAAACGGTACATGGTAGGGGCAGGCCCGCACGCAGGCCAGGCAGGTGGCACATTTTTGGCTGTCCACACGGGCCACGACCGCCCCCAGATTGATGGTGTCGCGCGCAAGCAGGGCTTGCACGCGGCCGGCCGCGGCCTGCGCCTGGGTGATGCTCTCGCGGATGGTGCGCGGCGAATGGGCTGTCCCGGCCATGAAAAAGCCCGGCACGGACATATCCACGGGCTTGAGCTTGACATGTTCTTCGAGAAAATGGCCGTCTTCGGTGCGGTTCAGGTGGAAGATGGCGGCCAGATCTTCGGTGCTCTCATCATCGGCCAGCAAGCCGGTGCTCAGGACCAGGCGGTCGGCGGTCACCTCGACCGGGCGGCCCAGGATGGGATCGGTGAAGCGCACCATCACCTGGGCGCCGGCCCCCTGGACTGCGGGCGCGCTCTCGGGCTGGTAGCGCACGAAAATGACCCCGCGCCGGCGCGCTTCGATGTAGGCATCCTCGCTGAAGCCGAAGGTGCGCATGTCCCGGTAGAGCACAAAGATGCGCACATCCGGATTGAGATCCAGCAGGCGCAAGGCGTTTTTCATGGCGGTCTGGCAGCAGATGCGCGAGCAGTTGGGATTGCCCTCCGTGCGCGAGCCCGCGCACTGGATCATCACCAGGTTCTGCCATTCGTTGACCTGCGCGGGTTGGTCCTCGAGCAGGTTGTCCAGATCGAGCTGGGTCATGACCGCCTTGTGACGGTCGAGCAGATACTGGTTGGGCCGGTGGGCCAATGCACCGGTGGCCAGCACCGTTGCGCCGTGTTCGATCGAGCGGTAGTACATGCGCGGTCCGATCTGGAAACCGGTGGTGAATTTGCCGGGCATGCCGTGATGATCGACCACGATGGCATTGGTGATCACTTCGATGTTCGCATGGGCCTGGGTCCGCTCCACCAGTTCGCGCACATAGGCCTGCACGTCGTCGCCTTCCAGGTTCCTGCGGATCAGGGCGGCCAATCCGCCCAGGCGGCCGTTGCGTTCGGCCAGATGGACTTTAAATCCCCGCTCGGCCAGTTCCAAAGCGCTGTTCATGCCGGCCACGCCGCCGCCCAGCACCAGGACATCCTTGTTCATGGGCAACTGATGATCGGTGAGCGGGCCGGCCTGCGCCACGCTGAAAACGGCCATGCGGATCAGCTGCTTGGCCTTGGCGGTGGCCAGTTCGACGGCGCCGGTGTGCACCCAGGCGTTCTGGTCGCGGATATTGGCAATTTCCACCAGGTATTTGTTCAGGCCCGCGCGGCGGACGGCCTCCTGGAACAAGGCTTCATGGGTGCGCGGCGAACAGGCGCCGATCACCACGCGGTTGAGGTTTCTTTCGCGCACCATCCGGCCGATGCGCTCAAGGGCCTCCTTGCCGCAGCCGTGCCCGCTGATTTCGGACAGCACCACATGCGGGTACTTGGCCGCCTCGGCCGCCACGGCCTGCACCTCGATGGCGCCGCCGATGTTCTGGCCGCAATCGCACACGAAAACGCCGATGCGCGGCGGCTCGCCGGTCACGTCCCGCTCCGGCGGGTAGTCGTCTTCATCCGCGGCGCCCTTGGTGAGGGGCAGATGCTTGGCGGCCATGCACGCGGCGGCACTGGCCTGGACCATGGTTTCGGGAATGTCCTTGGGGCTTTCGAAGACACCGCATACATAGATGCCCGGCCTGTTGGTGGACACCGGCTGAAAACTCTGCGTCTTGGCAAATTGATGGGGGTTGAGCTCGATGCCCAGGGTCCCGGCCAGCTGTTTGGCGGCGGCCGTGGGGCGGAAACCGGTGGAGAGCACCACCATATCGAAGGCTTCGGTGGTGAGCCCGGACGCCTGGTCGGTGGCATAGGAGATCTGCAGATCGCCGCCCGGCTGCTGCGGGATGATGCTGTGCGGGCGGCAGCGCACCAGGCGGATGCCGTACTGCTCCTTGGCCCGCTGGTAGTAGGCTTCGTAATCCTTGCCGAAGGTGCGCATGTCCATATAAAAGATGGTGGTTTCGATATCGTCCTGGAAGCGCTGCTTGGTCACGATGGCTTCCTTGAGCGCGTACATGCAGCATACGCTGGAGCAATAGGAGACATCTTCGCGGTTGATGCCGCGCGATCCGGCGCATTGGATCCAGGCCACCCGCTTGGGTTGCTTGCCATCCGAAGGTCGAACCAGCTGCCCCAGGGTGGGTCCCGAGGCCGACATGATGCGTTCGTACGCAAGGCCGGTCACCACATTGGGATAGCGGCCGTGGCCGAAGTGGTCCAGCCTGCCCGGGTCGAACAGCTCGGCCCCGGTGGCCAAGATAAGCGCGCTCACGGTGCGGGTATGCTGTTTTTCGGTATCATCGACCATGATCGCGCCGGCCGGGCAGCACCGCACCAATGCCTCGACATCCTTGCAGGCCGCCATATCGATGGAAAAGGCCTGGGGCGTGGCCTGGGGATAGCGCATGCAGGTCGGTGCGCGGTGGTCCAGGCCCGGATAGAAGCGTACGCATTCGGGATGTTTTTTGTGGCATTCGCCGCAGGCCGTGCACTTGGCAAGGTCGATATGGCGCGGCGCACTGCTGAGGGTGACGCTGAAACGGCCGGCTTCGCCGGAAAGCCCGGTCAGCTGGGTCAGCGGCAGCAGTTCGATATGCTGCTGCCGGGCGCCTGCCGAAAGCTGCGGCGAAATGGTGCACAAATCGCAGTTGTTGGTTGGAAAGGTGCGGTCCAATTGGGTCATCAGTCCGCCGATGGCCGCGGCCTTGTCGATGAGCAGAACATCTTTCCCGGCTTCCGACAAGTCCATGGCGGCTTTGATGCCGCCCACGCCGCCGCCGACCACGAGAACGGTTGGTTTTGGGTCTGTCGCTTGATCTGTCATGAAGGTGCTCACTCTCTGGTCAATATTTTCAAACCGTAAAAGTTCTTTTTGTTCGATAAGAGCCAAACCTCGGGGTCGGGATCGGATCGGGGTCGCAGTCGAATTCGATACCGATTCCGATACCGACGCCGACCCCGAATTGCTCCCCAATCCCGGGTTTTGCATCCCACGCTTTTTACATCCCGGCGTAATCCAGGATGCTCGCCAGGCGGTGCTCCCAGCCGTGGGTTTCGATCTTCACCCCGGCCACCTTGCCTTTGAGGGCGGCGATGGTCTCGCCGGCGATCTTCAGACATTCGGTTTCCCGATCGGAGGCCTTGCGGATGCGTTGGATCAGCGCTTCGCTGATGTGGGCGCCGGGCTCGTTGAGGGCCATGTAGCGGGCGATGCCCACGGACTTGATCAGGAAGATCGTGGCGATCACCGGCACGCCGAGCGCCTTGGCCGGGCCGAGGAAATCGCCGAAACGATCCACGTCGAACACCGGCGGGGTCACCACAAAGCGGGCGCCGGCCCGGATTTTCTTTTCGGCGTGCTCCAATTCGGCGGCCATCTGCGCCCCGTCGGCGTATGCGCTCAGGGTGCAGCCGGTAATGAACTCGGGGGCGCCTTCCAGGTCGAAGCCGGCCAGGTCCTTGCCTTGCTGCAGCGACTGGATGGCCTCGATCAGGCCCACTTCGTCCAGATCGTCGACCGTCTTGGCATCGCGGTGGTCCCCGTTGGCCATGGGTTCGCTATGCACCACGACCAGATTCTGGATGCCCAGGACGTGCGCGGCCAGAACATCGCCTTGCAGGGCCATGCGGTTGCGGTCACGGCCATACAGGTGAATGACGGCTTCGATGCCTTGTTGCTGCATCAGCACGCCGCCGGCCAGGGCGCTCATGCGCATGACGCCGTTGTCCATGTCCGGGACAACCACGGCATCCACACGTCCCTTGATCCTGCGGGCATTGGTGATCAGCTGGGAGATATCCACGCCTTTGGGGGTGTTCATCTCCGCAAGAACCACAAATTCACCGGATGCTAATCGTTTTTGAAAACTCATGGCTTTCCTTTTTCCTCTCGCAATCTTTTCTGGTTTTCATCCGCGTGTTCACGCGAATGGGCCTCAACGCTTTTCCAATACCGGATCAGCACTGCATGATCATCACCGCACGCCTCTATGTTTTCCTTAGATGAACGCGAATCGATGCGTCTTCACGCTCATCCACGGCGATCAGCTCATAGGCGACCGAAGGCAGCAGCCTGAACAGATCCGAACGGGTGTCCGCATCCAGCCCGATCACCTCCAGCGTCTGATTCGATTTCATTTCCCTGAACACCCGCCTTAGTTTAAGCAAGCCGAGGGATGTAATCGCGCCCCTGAAATCGAGGCTGTAATCCGCTTTTTCGTTCAAGGACAGAGCACTCCTTTTCACTCCTGCAGCATGCCCGGCAATCGCACCTCGAACTGCATGCCGCCCTGCCGGGCAATCCATGCAATACCCGGATGAAACGCGATCTATGTTTAGCAAACCGGATGCCACCACAGATCGATTTGCGGTCAAAGTTATATTTATGTCTAAATTCAATATATTGAGTAGGTATTCTCGGCAGGGCGGCATTGAAACATTGTCCCCGCAGTGTTAAAGTGCTAAAAACAAACGCTTTGACAGGTGTTCAATTTTAACAGGCGCATTTTAACAATGATCGAACGTGAGTTGGATCGCTATTGGAAGACGGTCGTCAACACCATTCGCGACGGGCTGATGATCGTGGATGAACGCGGCGTGATCGTTTCCGTCAACGATGCCTTGGAGCGGATCACCGGATACGCGCGCGGTGAATTGATCGGCCGCGATTGCACCGTATTGAATTGCGATATTTGTGAAAAGGTCCGTATCAGCGGCGGCGAGAAATGGTGTTCGCTCTTCATGGGCCGGCAGGTGACGGCGCGCCGGTGCGTGATCGTACGCAAGGACGGTTCGCAGGTGCATGCCCTGAAGAACGCCTGCATTCTCAACGATGACAACGGCGAGATGATCGGCGCCGTCGAGACCATCACTGATATCACGGAGTTGATCGAGAAAGACAACCAGATCGCCGCCTACGAACGCCAGCTGCGTTCAGATGACGGCTTTTGCGGCATCATCGGCGCCGGTCCGGCCATGCGCCGGGTATTTGATTTGATGACCAACGCCGCCCAGTCGGATGCCCCGGTCATCATATTGGGTGAAAGCGGCACCGGCAAAGAGCTGGCCGCCCAGGCCATCCACCAGATCGGCGCGCGCAGCGGCAAACCCTTCGTAAAGGTCAATTGCGCAGCCTTTACCGAGTCACTGCTGGAAAGCGAGCTGTTCGGCCACGTCAAGGGGGCCTACACCGGCGCCTACCGCAGCCGGGCCGGGCGTTTCGAAAACGCGCACGGCGGCAATATCTTCCTGGATGAAATCGGCGACCTGCCGCTCTCCACGCAGGTCAAGCTGTTGCGGGTGCTGGAAGAGAAAGTGATCGAGCGCGTCGGCGACGCCAGTCCCATCTCCGTGGATGTGCGCATCATCTCGGCGACCAACCGCAATCTGTCCGAATTGATCAGCCGGGGCGCCTTCCGCCAGGATCTGTTCTTTCGAATCAATGTCATCCCCATTCAACTGCCGGCGTTGCGCGAGCGCAAGGAAGATATCCCCCTGCTGGCCGAAGCTTTCTTTCAGAAAATCAGGCTTAAGAGCCGCAAGGCCATCAGCGCTATCGGCAACGACGCCATGGCCTGTCTGATGCAATACGATTGGCCCGGCAATGTGCGCGAGCTGAAAAGCGCGTTTGAATACGCTTTCGTGACCTGCCAGGAAACCATGATACGCCCCCACCACCTGCCGCCCAATCTGCTTACGGCCGGCCCCGCGGCGGCCAAACCGAGCGCCACGCGGGCCTTCAACCGGGAGGAGATCCAGCGCATCGAGTTGATCGAAGCCCTGGAGGAAGCCGATGGCAACCAGTCCAAGGCGGCCGAGCGGCTGGGCATCACCCGCGTCACCGTCTGGAACCGCATGCGCCGGTTCGGCATTCATTACAAGAAGAAGATCGAGACCACGGATGCCACGGAAGCCGATCTGGATGAGGGCTGTTGCGTGAAGTAAAAACGGCGGCCGTTGGCACGTTTGCCCGCGGCGCATACTTTGGCTACAATATGGTCTATTCATTACTTTGAATTCGAACTTCGCCTTAAACTTCAGTCGGAGGTCAATCGATTGACAGGCAATTCACTTACGGGCGAACCGCCTGACGGGCAAACCAACAAACGGGACCTCGCCCGCATGCGCACGGACGCCGAGTCCATTTTCCGGGCCGGATTGCGCGCGGTGGACCCGGCTGAGGCCGTGCGGCGGATGTGCCGCAGGGAAAAAGAACAGTTATGGTTCGGCGACCACATGCTGGACCTGCAGCGCATCGACCGTATCCTGGTGCTGGGCGCCGGCAAAGCCACCGCCGGCATGGCCAGGGCTGTTGAAGACCTTCTGGACGCGCGCATCAGCGACGGCCTGATCAGCGTCAAATACGGTCACGGCAGCGCCTTGCGGCGCATCCGCTGCATTGAAGCCGGTCATCCCGGGCCGGATGAAAACGGCCTGTCCGCGGCCCGCGCCATGTTGGAGATGGCCGCCCGGGCGCGGGAACAGGATCTGATCATCACGTTGCTCTCCGGCGGAGGGTCGGCCCTTTTGCCCCTGCCCGCGCCCGGCCTGACGCTGCTTGACAAGCAGGCCGCGACCGACCTGCTGCTGGCCTGCGGTGCGACCATTCACGAGATCAACGCCATCCGCAAGCACCTGTCGGCGATCAAGGGCGGGCGCCTGGCCCAGGCGGCTTCACCCGCCGGAGTGGTCACTTTGATTTTGTCGGATGTGGTCGGCGATGATCTGGATGCGATCGCCTCGGGGCCTACCGTGCCGGACGGCAGCACGTTCGGCGACTGCCAGGAAATCATTCAACGGTACCGCATCGCGGCCAAACTGCCGCCCGCCGTCCGGGCGCACCTTGAAGCCGGCGCCCGGGGACAAACCGCGGAAACACCCAAGCGGCATGCGCTTGCCTGGAAACACGTGCATAACATCATTGTGGGCAGCAACCGGGTGGCGCTCGAAGCCGCGGCGCGGCAAGCCGCGGTCTTGGGGTACAGGCCCCATGTTCTTTCAGCCAGTATCCAGGGTGAAACCCGCACGGTCGCCCAAGTTCATGCCGCCATCGCCCGCGATGTGCTGGCCGGAGCAAGCACCATTGCGCCGCCGGCCTGCATCCTGTCGGGCGGCGAAACGACCGTGACGATCCGCGGCAGCGGCCGCGGCGGCCGCAACCAGGAGTTCGCCCTGGCCGCCGCCCAGGAGATCGAAGGCCGGGACGCCATCGCCATCCTCAGCGCAGGCACCGACGGCACCGACGGTCCCACCGATGCGGCCGGAGCGTTGGCCGATCACACCACCGCGGCGCGCGCAAGGCAGGCCGGTATGGACATCCGCGCGCATCTGGAAAACAACGATGCTTACCCTTTTTTCCGTAAACTGGGCGATTTATTGACAACCGGCCCCACCGGCACCAATGTAATGGACTTAAATATAATGGTGATCAGAAGTCCTCAATAACTTGAACGCTTCCAGGCTCAATGAGCAGATGAGATAGGTTTATAGCGAAAAGGGACCGGCTTAAGATCCTGGAAGAGTTCTATCGATCCAGCTTCAAATATCGATCCAAGACAGCGCTTTCTCACAATTCCACAAAAGGATTATCAATGCCCTTGAATTTCGAACCCATCCGGCTTGAACAGCAGGCGGATTATCGTGAAAGATTGGCCCGGTGTGAAAGGATTGCATCGGATTACAGTTTTATCAATTTATGGGGCTGGGGCGGGCATTACGGCTTGCAGTGGGCCTGGCAGGATGGATTGGTTTGGATTCGGCAGGAAAAGCCCCGCAAGGCTTTGTGGGCGCCGGTGGGCGACTGGACCGCCGTGGATTGGCCGGCGGCATTGAAGTCGGCCAAATCGGTGGCCGACCGGATGATACGGGTCCCCGAAGCGCTGCTGCACAGAATCACGCAGGCCCTGCGCGGTGACATTCAATTCGAGGATTCCCGCAAACACTGGGATTACCTGTACAGCGTGCAGGAACTGGTCGATTTGAAGGGCAACCGTTTCCACAAGAAAAAGAACCTCCTGAACCAGTTCACCAGGAAGACCGACCACACCTATATGGAATTCGGCAGCTCCATGGTCGATCTGGCCCTGGGCATGCAGGAAGATTGGTGCACTTGGCGCGACTGCGAAGGTGATGACACCTTGACCGCCGAAAACGAGGCCATCACCCGCGTATTGAATGACTGGCGCAAGCTGGAAGGCATCACCGGCGGTGCGCTGCAGGTGGACCATATGATGGTGGCCTACACGATTGCCGAAACCATGCCGGATGGAACCCTGATAATTCATTTTGAAAAAGCCTGTCCGCGCCACAAGGGAAGCTATCAAGCCATCAACCAGATTTTTCTCTCCCAGGCCCCCGAAGGATATACCATCGTCAACCGCGAGCAGGATCTGGACGACGAAGGTATCCGCAAGGCCAAGCTTTCTTACAACCCCGTGAATTTCATCAAAAAGTACCAGATCGTATTGTGACCCGCCGGATCTGCGGCCATCGGCCGCTAAGCGCCCGGCCGTTTCCCGGTTCCAGGGGGCCGCGTAAGAACGAGGGTTGCAACTCAAAAGAAAACCGAATATCTAACCCCGAATGACCCGATGTTCGAAAACGCCGGTCGGACCGACCACGGCGTTTTTTATGCGGCTCGTTGCCAAGAACGAAACTGGGTGACCATTATGCCTGTCGGATTGCTGGCACTGGCGGCATTTATTCCCATAGCCGTCGTCTTGATCGTGATGGTCCTGCTGCGCTGGCCGGCCGTCCGGGCCATTCCGTTGGCCTGGCTGTCGGCCGCGATCGTCGGCACGGCGGTGTGGCAGATGCCTCCGCGCCTGGTTCTGGCGGCCACGCTGGCCGGCTTCGGCAACGCTTTTTCCGTGCTGATCATTGTATTCGGCGCCATCCTGGTGTTGTATACCATGCGCGACAGCGGGGCGACCGAGACCATCAATGCCGGCTTTTTCTCCATTTCCGCCGACCGGCGCATTCAAGCCATCATCGTTGCCTTTCTGTTCGGAGCTTTCCTGGAGGGCGCGGCAGGGTTCGGCACACCGGCCGCCATTACCGCACCCCTGCTGCTGGGACTGGGATTCCCCGCCCTGGCGGCCGTCCTGATTTGCCTGATCAGCAACTCCACCCCGGTCACCTTCGGGGCCGTCGGAACGCCGATATGGTTCGGTCTTAAAAACCTGCAGCCCCAGATCGAAGCGACCGCCGGCGCTTCCGCCGAGGCTCCCGTGCGCGCTTTTGCCCACTTTCTCCAATCGGTCGGACAATGGTCGGCCGTCCTGCATTCCCTGGCGGGAGTCGTGCTCCCACTTTTTGTGGTCTGCTTCATGACCCGCTACTTCGGCGAAAACCGATCCTGGAAGGAGGGTTTCGGGGTTTGGAAATTCGCCTTGTTGGCAGCGTTTTCTTTCCTTATCCCTTTTTTGCTGACCTCATTTCTGCTCGGGGAAGAATTTCCGGCCTTGATCGGCGGCCTGGCGGCTCTGGTGGTGGTTGTTCCGGCCGCCAAAAAGGGGTTGTTTCTGCCGGCGCGCACCTGGCATTTCCCGCCCCGCTCCGGCTGGGAAAAGGAATGGATGGGCGACATCGAGCCCGGCGCGGGAGCGGCGGTACCCCGTATGGGACAGCTGCGCGCATGGACGCCCTATCTGCTCATCGGCGCAATTTTGGTGCTGACGAGGGTCACTTTCCTTCCGTTCAGAAATTGGATCACCTCGTTCACTTGGACAGCCGACCAAATCCTGGGATACCCCCACGTCAGATGGGTCTTCCAGCCCCTGTACCTGCCCGGCATCGTCCCTTTTGTCCTGGTCGCGCTGCTCACGATTTTCATTCACCGCATGCCCGCGCGGAAAGTCAAAACGGCGTGGACCGATGCTTTCCTGCGCCTGCGAAATCCGGCGGTGGCCCTGCTGTTCGCCGTGGCCATGGTTGAAATTCTGCAGCAAAGCGCTTTCAACCCCAACGGATATGCGGCCATGCCGTTGAGCATGGCTGCGGCCGCCGCCGACCTGGCCGGGCGGACATGGCCCTTTTTGGCATCCTATGTCGGCGCCCTGGGGTCGTTCATCACCGGCAGCAACACGGTTTCCAACCTGCTGTTTGCCGAATTTCAGTACGGCATCGCCGGCGCCATCGATGCACCGCGCCAAATCATCATCGCCTTACAGGCGGTCGGAGGGGCCATGGGCAATATGATTTGCGTGCACAACGTGGTGGCCGCTTCGGCCACGGTGGGATTGGTCGGCGTGGAAGGGCTCATCGTCAGGAGAAATTTTTTGCCGGTCCTCCTCTATGGCCTTATAGTCGGTACAGCGGGCCTCTTTTTCAGCTACATGGTTTGAGTTTGTTGGGTTTGGAGGTCAAGATGAACAATATGAGCGAAAACAGTGCGGACTACGCCATACGGAAGATGGGCGCTTGCCGCATTCCTTCACCCATGCCGGACCTCCAATTTACGGAGGACCATGAACGGGTCCTGCTGCATTCCGATCCCAAGGATGTGAATCGCTTCTTCAGGGAGGGAAATCAGCCGCCGGCGTTCGAAATCGCCGGCCCGCGCTCCATGATCTTCTTTGATCCCGCCGATCTGAGATGCGGCATCGTGACCTGCGGCGGTATATGCCCGGGCGTAAACGACGTCATTCGCGCCATCGTGTTGAGCCTTTACCACCACTACGGCATCGACAAGGTGTTCGGCTTTCGGTTCGGATACGCAGGTTTGTCCGCCCGTCCGCCGCATCCCCCGGTTGAGTTGACGCCCAAGCGCGTGGACGGCATTCATCTGAACGGCGGAACCATTCTGGGCACTTCGCGCGGGCCCCAGGATATCGGCGAAATGGTGGACACATTGCAGCGGATGCGGATCGGCATTCTTTTCGCCATCGGCGGCGACGGCACGCTACGCGGCCTGCATGCCATTGCCGATGAAATCGCGCGGCGCGGCCTGAAAATCTCCGTCATCGGCGTTCCCAAGACCATCGACAACGACATCGCTTACATCGAGCAGTCCTTTGGCTTCGAAACCGCGGTCACCGCCTCGCGCACGGCGATCTACTCGGCCAACATCGAAGCCACCGGCGCCATCAACGGCATGGGCCTGGTGAAACTGATGGGCCGCCACTCCGGATTCATCGCCGCTTATGCCACGCTTGCCAACAGCGACGTCAACTACTGCCTGATTCCGGAAGTCCGATTCAGCCGCGACGCCTTTTTGAGCTCCTTGAAGGAAAGACTGCTCAATAAGCACCACGCCGTCATCGTGGTCGCGGAGGGCGCGGGGCAGGAGCTGATGGAGGAAACCGGCCGGCGGGATGCGTCCGGCAATATCCGCATGGGCGATATCGGCGTTTACCTGAAAACGCAGATCAGGCAATACTTCCAGGAAACAGGCATGGACTTCACGCTCAAGTACATCGATCCCGGCTATACCATCCGGAGCATGCCGGCCAATCCGCATGACTCCGTATTTTGTCTCCTGTTGGGTCACAATGCGGTGCATGCCGGTATGGCCGGACGCACCGACATGGTGGTGGGATACTGGAAGAATCACTTTACGCACGTCCCGATTTCCCTGGCCGCCTCCGAGCGCAAGCGCATCGATCCGGAAAGCCGGATTTGGAAAAACGTGCTTGCATCGACCGGGCAGCCGGCGAAGATGCTGTGAAGTCAAGCCGGCCGCCGGCCAATCAGCGATCCCGAAGAGAAAGACTGTGCACGGTACCCCAGGATCAGGATCCCCTATCGGATGGAGAAGTTTGTGCGTCATCGGCAGATCTGGTTCGAGGAAGAACATTGATTAGCAGTTTAAAAATCGGGCGGGAGTAAGAAATGCTTCACCGGGATCGCGTCAAGCTGCCCAAGTATGTCTATCCGCCGGAAGAATGGCGGATCGTGGAGAAGAAGTTTTATCCCCGTTTGCTGGAGGGCAGTGAATCCATTTTTTCGATCGGCAACGGATACCTGGGCTTGCGCGGCAATTTCGAGGAGGGTGCGCCTGTTTTTCAACACGGGACGTTTATCAATGGATTTTACGAATCCTGGCCGATCGTCTATGGCGAACTGGCCTTTGGTTTTGCCAAACACGGCCAGACGATCGTCAACGCCATGGACGCCAAGACCCTCAAACTCTATGTCGATGATGAACCGTTCTTTCTGCCCACCGCCAATCTGATCCGCTTTGAACGCGTCCTCGACATGCGGCAGGGCTTCCTTGACCGGGATATTCTCTGGGAAACGCCGGCCGGCAAGCAGGTGTCCATTCGATCACAAAGAATCACCTCGTTTGTCAACCGCCACCTGGCTGCCATTTCCTATGAGGTGACCGTACTGAATGCAGATGCCCCGGTGGTGATCTCTTCGGAGATGTTCCTGGCCCGAACCATTCAGCCGCTGCCCGAAGATCCGCGTCTGGCGCGGGCCTTCAAAGAGCAGATCTTGATGCCGCGGCTCCATGTCAGCCGCGATCGCCGCATCCTCATCGGCCATCAGACCAAAACCAGTCGAATGTCATGTGTCTGCGGGGTCGATCATGTCATTGAACTGGAGTCGCCCTGGAGCAGTCAAACCAGCGCATCCGAATATGCGGGCAAAGTGGTGTTTTCCATCAATGCCAAGGCAGGACAGCCGATCCGCCTGGTCAAGTTCATAACCTATCACACCTCGCACACAAGCGCGGCGGAAGAATTGGCCGATCGCGCGCAGTGGAGTCTGGACCGCGCCCTTGGACGGGGATTTGCCGCCATGCAGGCCGGGCAGAAGCAATATCTGGATGACTTCTGGCAGCGCAGCGATTTGCAGGTGGACATGCTGCACAAGGAACCGGAGCGCAACCTGGAGGTCCAACAGGCCATTCGCTTCAGCCTGTTTCATATTCTGCAGGCCGCCGGCCGGGCCGAGGGCGCCGGCGTGCCGGCCAAGGGGCTGACCGGTCACGCTTACGAGGGGCACTACTTCTGGGATATGGAGATTTACGTGCTGCCTTTTCTAATCTACACCAGTCCTCAGATTGCCAAAAACATTCTGATGTTCCGTTACAGCATGCTGCCGAAAGCCCGCCAGCGCGCCCGCGAAGTCAACCAAAAAGGCGCGCTGTTTCCATGGCGCACCATCAACGGCGAAGAGGCCTCGGCCTATTATGCGGCCGGCACCGCCCAGTATCACATCAATGCCGACATCATCTATGCCCTGATGAAATATGTCCATGCAACCGGCGACACGGACCTGCTCTACAACCAAGGCGCCGAAATGCTTGTCGAAACAGCTCGTCTTTGGAACGATCTGGGCTTTTACTCGGGGCGGCGCCAGGGCAGGTTCTGCATCCAGGGCGTCACCGGACCGGATGAGTACAATACGGTGGTTGACAACAACACCTATACCAACCTGATGGCCCGCGAAAACCTGCTGTACGCCGTGGAAACCGTCGAGACCCTTTACGAACGTCATCCCGAACGCTTCGATCAACTGGTGGATCGGACCCAGTTGAGCATGCAGGAAGTGGCTGAATGGAAAAAAGCGGCGCGGCAGATGTATATCCCCTATGATGAAGAAATGGGCATTCATCCCCAGGACGACAGCTTCCTGGACAAAGAGGAGTGGGACTTTGCGAACACGCCTTCGGATAAGTACCCTCTTCTGCTGCACCATCATCCGCTGGTGATTTACCGCCACCGCGTGATCAAGCAGGCCGATATGGTCCTGGCCATGTTTTTGCTCAGTCATGTCTTTTCGGAGGCCGACAAGCGCCGCAATTTCGATTTCTACGATCCATTGACCACCGGAGATTCGTCCCTTTCGGTCGGCATCCAGAGCATTCTGGCGGCCGAACTCGGCTATCTTGACAAGGCCTTGCGCTACGCGCGCTACTCGGTGCTCATGGACCTGGGCGATGTGGGCGACAATGTCCGCGACGGCGTTCACATCGCCTCCATGGGCGCCGTCTGGATGGTGTTTGTGTGTGGTTTTGCCGGCATGCGGGATTACAGGGGCGCTTTGACCTTTGATCCGCACCTGTCCAAACGCATCGCGTCCATACGCTTTCAATTGACTGTTTTCGGCCGGGTGTTGGCCGTGGAGATGAACCAGGCTGCGGCTACGTATACCTTGCGGCAGGGAGAGGAATTGAAGTTGCGCCATCAAGGCGATGAGATTTGCCTGACGGCCGAGGCGCCGGTAGTGACAGTTCCCATCAAATGAGGTTTTCCGTCACGCAAGCGCCTTCAAATTGCTGATGATGTAGTCCAAATGGATTTTGACGTCGCTGAATTGTTTTCGCAGCAAGTCATGGGCGCTGCCGGGAACTCCCCAGGACACGGCCTCCGCGTAAGATCGATTGGTGCGTTCCTCGGCGGACTGCAATGCTTTCAGGGCGCCTTTGGTGCCGCTCAGGCTGCGCAGCGCCGCCACCCCCTCGATAATATAGCCTTTGAAATCCTTTGAGAATTCCGGCGGCCGGCCCCCCATGTGGGTAATGGCCTGCGTAAGCTCCTGAATGTGCTTCTCATGGCTTTTGCGAAACGCCTCCAGGCGGCTGCGCATGATTTCGTCTTCTATCTTGGGCGCGGCCTGTTCATAGGAATAGACCGTATCGACACTCATCTGGAGCAGCTCAGCCAACGCATCGATCAGTTCTTGATCATTCATATATCAGCCTTTGTGTGGGATGGTAAAACGCCGCCTCAACCGTTCCGGCGACCGGGGTATTCGATCCCGGCGTACCCGCTCGTGAGTATCTCCGGGACTTAAATGGAGCTGCCACTAAAACGGCCGTCACAGGCCCTCAAGCAAAAAGCGCGGCTTTGAACCGCGGCCGTTCCGCAAGGCCGCGCATGGCCGTGGTCGCACCTGCATCGCTGGGGCACCTGCAAGGGCCCCTTAAGATGAACATGGCGGGGTGGTGCTTGGAATAAGGTCCCTTTTGTATTTCATCACAAAAAATACTGAAAACCGGAAAAGGTTGTTCCTTGACAGGCAGGGCCGCTTCTCCATAGAATCCGCTCCCTGTTACCGGCACCAGACCGCGCTGTCGCAGCGCCCCAAGCAAAACTGTTTCGATGGGAAAACAATGTTCAAAAACAACCTGTTCTGGTCTGATCATGACAAGCGCCCGGCTGCCCGGCGCAAAAGGCCGCAGCGCATTCTGGATTTCTTCCGCAGGGCCGTCAAATGGATTCTCCTGGGTGGGGCGGGTGCGGTGGCAGCCGTTTTGGTGTTGCTTGTGCTGTTGCGCTGGGTGCCTGTGCCCACCAGCGTTTTTATGCTGACGCAACATCTTAACGGCCAAAAGCCGGCCTACCAGTGGGTGCCTTGGTCAAAAATATCTCCGGCTGTGCCGATCGCCCTGGTGGCGGCCGAAGACCAGCGCTTCCCCGACCACTGGGGGTTCGATGTCAAAGCTATCGGCGATGCACTGAAAGCCAATCATCGGCGCTCAAGCCCGCGGGGCGCCAGCACCATTTCACAGCAGGTGGCCAAAAATCTTTTTCTGTGGTCGGACAAGAGCTGGGTGCGCAAGGGTCTGGAAGCCGCTTTGACGCTCGCCATCGAACTGTGCTGGTCCAAACGGCGGATTCTGGAGGTGTATTTGAATATCGCCCAGTTCGGTCCGAATACATTCGGGGTGTCCGCCGCCAGCCGCCGCTATTTCGGCGTCTCCCCGGCGCGGCTCACCCAGCGCCAAGCCGCTTTGCTGGCGGCGGTATTGCCCAATCCGAAAAGCTACTCCCTTTCGCCGCCCTCACCTTATGTACGGCAGCGCGCAACCGAAATTGGGGAACAGGTCCGCCGGTTGGGCGGTCCGGCTTACCTGGCAAAGATGAATCGTTAAGACTAATGTTTGTGCAGATCAGATTGGATGGATTGCATGATACGGTTGCGGGCTTCCGGACTCAAGGATTCTTCGGACAAGCCGGAGAGATGATCGCTCTGTTCCTTTCGGGAAATATAATTCGTGAAAGCTCTGATCAACTTGAGCTGCTTGTTGAAACGGGAGCAAAACCGGCACATGAGCAAATGCGTTCTTATGGCCAAACGCTGACCGAGGTTCAATTTGCGGTCGAACGATTGAGAAATCAGGTAAGTTGTCTCTCTGCATGTTAGCATTGGCGTCCTCTAAGTTGACCAGTTTTTCTCGAGACAATGCCGCAGCAAAGCGCGTGCACGGTAAAGAATAACGCTCATGTTGTTTGCCGTGACCCTCAGCACTTTGCTTATTTCATCAATGCCCAGTCCCTCCAGTTCTCGAAGGGCAAAGGCATGCGCCATTCGCTCCGGCAGTTGTTTCAAGCATATCTGAAAAACCTTCCAGAATTCCCCTTGCTCTACTTTTTTTAAGGGATTTCCCGGCCATCTGGACGGCCGGACGGCCCATGTCCCGTCTGGTTTGAAAAAGTGCTCCAGGAATTCTTCCGCATCCTTGTCTTCGCGAAGGCTTCGTTCTTTGCTGGCCTTGCGGATATAGTCAATGATCTTATGCTTGAGGATTGCAAGCAGCCATGTCCTTTCGTTCGAACGCCCCTGGAAGTCTTCCAAGCCGTGAAGGCCCGCAAGGAAAGTCTCTTGAACCAGATCTTCGGCGGCCTGGCGATCTTGCAGCCTGCGCAGAGCGTATCGAAAAAGGTAGTCGCCATGCTGCTCGACCCAGCTTTGCGGGTTTGCCGCCTGTAGACGGGTTGGATTTCCCTGGTCAACCATTTCGCCCGCCCCAATCGGGTTATGCGATTTTACCGGAAGGATGTTGCGCCAAAAGCCTCCTGTTCGCATATCAAAGCCCGAAACCGCTGTAAAGCTCTCCCGAATGCGTCCCGCAATTCTCGCGGAATGGCATTCAGTCGCGACAACCCTTCCAGAAAGGTGTCTCTCTTGTCGTACTCGTACACGTACTCGTTCTCGTCCTCGATCGAAATGATGGATTCGGAAAGCCGTTTATTCTTATAAGTACATTGGTCAGGCCGCCTCCCCGCAGGCCCGGCCCTTGAGATTGAAGAAGAATTTCAAACCCTTTTTCACCTTATTGGAAAATACTTTGGTGGAAAGAAACGAACCGGCCACCCGCTTGTTGATTTCAACAATGGTCGGATACGGGTGAACGGCCGAAGCCAGAGTGGAGAGTTTTACATTTCCGTAAAGGGCGGCCACCCATTCGCCCAGCAAATCACCGGCCCTGGGGCCAAGGATCTGCACCCCGATAGGCTTTTCCTTCCCATCCAGCAACAGCTTGATCTTGCCGGCATGTTCCCCTTCGGCCAGGCTGCGGTCATTGTCCCGGAAATTTTCCGTCCAGACCGAGCAATCGATTCCCGCCTCTTTGGCCCGGGTTTCGTTCATCCCGATGCTGGCCAGCTCCGGGTCCGTATACGTGCACCAGGGAAAGTAAGTGTAATCGGCTTTGCGGGGCAGGTGAAATATGGCGTTGGCCAATACAATGCTTCCCTCGTAACCGGCTGCGTGGGTAAAGAGATATCCCCCGGCCGCATCTCCGGCTGCATAGATGTGTTTTTGACTGGTGCGCATGCGTTGGTCCACCTGGATACCGCGGCGGTCAAAGTCCACGCCGATTTCCTGCAGGTTGAGCCCGCCGGTGTTGGCCTGCCGGCCCAAGGCCACGAGAAGGGTATCCCCTTTGAGCAGGCGGACATTGCCCTGACTGTCTTCGATCTGTACTTCTTTCTGATTCCCTCTGGTGCGGACCTCTTTTATGGTCGCCTTGAGATGAAACACGACCCCTTCGGCAACCAGCACCTCCATTAACGCCCGGGCCATGTCCGGGTCTTCCTTGGCCAGGATCTGGCCGGCCATGTCCACCACCTCCACGCGGCTGCCCAGCCGGCAAAACGCCTGGGCCATCTCTATGCCGATCGGACCGGCCCCCAGGATCACCATGGATGAGGGCAGGCGCGCAAGGGAAAAGAGCTCCCGGTTGGTGATATAACCGGAATCTTTGAGGCCCGGAATGGGAGGTATGGCCGCCGATGATCCGGTGGCAATCACCCAGTTTTTGGCCGAATACGGTGTTCCATTTATCTTAATGGTGTGGTCATTGGTGAAGACCGCTTCTCCGAATTTCACCTCTGCGCCCAACCGGCAGAACCGCTCTTGCGAGTCATGCTCCTGGATCTTTGAAATTACCGCTTGAATCCGCGCGGCCACGTGGTTGAAATCCACCGCGGCAACATCCACTTCGGGAAGACCGAAATCCTTTGCATGCTTGATGAGATGACGGACATGGGCTGTTCGGATCAAGGTCTTGCTGGGCACGCAGCCGAAATGCAGGCAGTCTCCCCCCAGGGATTTTTCCTTTTCCACCAGCAGGGTCCTGGCTCCGAGCTGCGCAGCGCCGGATGCGACGGTCAAGCCGCCGGCGCCGCCTCCGACGATCCCCATGTCAAAATCATATTTGGCCATTTCATCCTCCTTTAAAAAAAGCGGCCCGCCTATTTCCCGTTCAAAGACCAGTCGTAGTCGAGATACGCAATCCTGATCCGATCCCCCCGGTCATCAAGGACCTTCTTCAGATCACCGGCGGCGTATTTGCGGAAAAACCCCACGATATCCTCTCCGAAGTCGTCGGCAAACCAGTCGAAAATCCGGCTGATGTAAAACGTCAACATAATAAAAAGGTTTCGGAGGTTGTAAATATCTTTCATTCCATCCACCTCTCTTTTGGGTAGGTATCATGACCGCAGGGAGAAATAATCCTCCCTGCGGTTGTTGGCGAGATTAACCTGCCTGCGGAATTTTGGCCGAAAGAGCTTCGACCATATTTTTCATGTTCGAAGGGTTGCCGTCCGGGTGCTGCACCACCATGATCATCTCCCATTTGCCGAATGGGGGCTCGCTCAGGGCGGCCTCATAGATTCCCTTGCCCTTAGAGTCCGCTTTGAACGTGTACGGCGGGCTCCCTGCTCCTGCCTCGCTTTTTTCAGGCTTCATGTTAACGAACCAGACGGTATATACCTCGCCCGACTTGAGGCCATCGGCCATAAGGCGGATACTTCCATCTGTCAGATGAAGGGTTCCGCTTGCCCCGGGATGCGTTTTTGCTGCCTTCAACGCGATGTCACCGCCTCCGGCTGCGGCATTTCCGATAAAAAAATACGCGGCAACCAGGACGGCTGCCCAAACCATCACATGTGTCCATTTACTCATGCTGAACCTCCCTGCCGTTTGTAGATTCATATCATGGGACCGGCAATCGTGCTGTCGTCCTCTTTGAGGGGGCAGTCGATGGAAAAATATGAATCTTACAAAAGACGATTTTTTCGGGCTGGACAGAAACCTGGCTTTCCGATGATTTGGGGGACAACGTTTTGGTCGGATGTGGCAAGGCGAGCCCTGCAATCCGGGTGCGCATGGTCAAAACAGAAGTTGTTGTATTTAGTATACAGCATTCCTGTCTATGAAAACGGAAAATCCGGCCCGGAACCGTGATTGCCCCCTTCTGGCCCATTCTGTTGATGGCCTGGGGCTCTTGGTTGTCTTTGGGTTCAGATCAACATGGCCGTGAGTTTTGAGGGCCATCTTACATTGCAGGAGAGGGAAAAGTTGTTCAGGATTTCCCTGCATTGCCCAGTCCATAAGATGCTAAAAAGCGGAATTAAAATAAAAGTAGAGCCGTCCCTTTAACGGATGGCCCCGGGACACTTGACCTCCTTGCGAAGGCCGGCCCCTTATTCCTGATAGACTTCGGTTCGCGGGTGAAATGCCTGCCATGCAAACCAGTAACTGAAGATCGGCTTGAGGGTTTCTCCATCTTGTCTTTTCGCCCCGGTTACCGTGCCTTCGGGAGAAATGTCGATCCTTATTCCTGTTCCGCCTATTTTGTCTTCAAGAGTGCCGCCCGCGCGCTCCCTCAACTCGGAAAGCGGATAAGCTTTGGCTTTTCCATCCAATTCAACACCAAGAACCATCTCTTTGACCGGCAGGTCTTTGCGTACTTCACCGACCGGAAACCAAAGCGTCCCAAGCCTGTAGTAGCCTTCATAGGGGTCCTGCGAATAGTCGCGCGCATAACCGGTATTGGTTGACAGGACGAGCGTTTGCGGGTGTCGTCTCTTCCAGTCTTTCCAACTCGTTCGCGTCGACTCGATCTTATTGAGCGCCTTTCCCGCAAGAGAGCCGGCAACGGCCTTTTCCATCAACTGCGACCAGAGGCTTTCCGTCTGGTGGTCATAGAGCACGACGTTGCTCTTGTATAGCCTTCCTGAAACCCCGAAGGTATAGTCCTTGCCGTCAATTTTTCGGGAGTAGACCACCCCCGTCTGAGTCAAGGGTCAGAATGTCACCACGATCGGTTCATTGTCGATCGTATCGTTTACCACCTCATGCCAGGTGAGTATCTTTATTGGGTATGCCTTTGTTTTTCCTCCGATTTCAACACCTATTACCTGATCGTCAGGGGAGAGAAAATCCGCTTCCGGAGCCGCAACGAAGTTCGGTTCCAGTATGGCGGGAATGCCGTCTTTGGGTACGCCGCCTGAGACGATCTCCTCTTTGGGTACGATGGCATTTTCAAAGCTAAACGCCGTCAACATCATTAATGCCGCTGCAATGAGCGGCAGATGAAAGATTTTTCTCATATTAATTCCTCCCTTTCGATCGATGAGATCCTTGTCCGAGATAGGCAGTCGCTAGGAATCGTGCCATGGTGGTCGATGGGGAAATATGAATCTTACATGAATTCTTCAGGCCTGGCGGAGCCATGGGCAATTGCAGAAGCACCGACCTCAGATAATGGCTTTCAACGCCCAGTCGCAACAGGATGGCTTTTCTTGAATATTGGAAGCGCTGCAGGAAAGTTTTTAGACGCGGACGCCACGGAACCGAAGCTGGCCTGGTTATCGGCCGGGATAGAGATTGACCAGCCTCAGCCTGGCATACAGGGTTTTTCGGCTCAAGCCGAGCATCCTGGCCGCCTGGGATTTATTGCCGCCGGCTGCTTTCAGGGCGTTGAGCAGCAGATTGCTCTCGGTTTGCTGCAGGGCGTTACCCAGGATGCGGCGGGGCGTGTGCTCAACGGCCCGAGGTTGGTAGTTCATATCCGGCACGAAATCATCGCCGTCGAGGATGGGGCCGTCCTCGAGGAGGATGGCCCGGCTGAGGGTGTGTCTGAGCTCCCTGACGTTGCCCGGCCAGGAATGACTCATCAGTCGGCCCATGAATCCCAGCGAGACACCGATCACCTTCCGGTTGAATTGGGCCCCGAGCTCGGACAGGAGCGCGTTGACCAGGGCCGGGATGTCCTGCGGATGCTGACGCAAAGGGGGGACCTTCAGGGTGATCATGTTGAGACGGAAGTAGAGGTCGGCCCGGAACCGCCCCTGATCGACCATGGCCTTCAGGTCCTGATGCGTCGCGGCGATGATGCGGGGATCGACGCTGATGGCTTTTTCGCCGCCGACCCTCGATATTTCCTTTTGCTGGAGCACCCTTAAAAGGCTGACCTGGGCCTTGGGGCTCAATTCTGCCACCTCGTCGAGGAAGAGCGTCCCCCGATCGGCCAACTCGAACTTGCCCAACCGGCGGGAAACCGCGCCGGTGAAGGCCCCTTTCTCATGCCCGAAGAATTCACTTTCGAGCAGGGTATCGGGGATAGCCCCGCAGTTGAGCGTGATGAACGGCTGGGCGTTACGGTGACTGAGGCGGTGGATCTGGGTGGCGACGAGCTCCTTGCCGACTCCCGATTCGCCCTCGATGCAGACACTCACTTCAAAGGGCGCCACCCGCTCGATCAACCGGTAAAGCTTGGTCATGGACGGGCTGACCCCGACCAGCTTGCCCATGCCGGTCAGGCTGGCATCGCCATCCGGCTGACGGGGAACAGCCCTGAACTTGCGGACATTGTCGGCAATCAGCTTGGCCACCGGTATCCGCTCGAAGGAACTTCCGCCCCCGAGACCGTGGATCCCGGTCCTCTCATAGAGCAGGGCGCTGTCTTCAGGCAGCAGGGCCGCCCCGCCGTAAAAGAAGCAGGCCGGATCGGTCCCGGTGTCCCGGGCGGCCGTGAGCATCTGATTTATTTTCACGGCGGCGTGTTCGAGGCGATCGGCCTTCTCGTAGATGTCACGGGTCTCATGTGTCCAGCCCATGTTGAGCACCAGGGCTTCGACCCCGGACCCGGCCACCTCGGCCGCCTCCTCGGGGTTGAAGACGAAGGCGAAGGTAACGAAACCCTCCCGGCCGGCATCGCGAAGCATCTCAATTTCGGCCTTGATGGTATGGCCTTCCATTTCCATGGCCCGGCGGAAGGTGCCATCGGTTATTCCCACCGGGGGCCAGTTGACAACGCCGGCTATGCCCAATTCGGCCAGGGTGTCGAGCCGTTTCCTCATCGGCTTGACCGGATCGTTGGGCATCAGGCCGGCGACCAGCGGCACGTTTCTGACCCGGGGCAGTATCTGGTTTCTGATGAGGTGCTCGGTCTGATCGTTGGCGTTGCCGTATGGCATGAACGCGCCCATGGAACCGACGCCGGCCATCCGGTAGAGCCCTGCATTGAGGACCATCAGGAACTGGGCCCCGCCCTCGATGGCGAAGCGGGCGATCTGACCGGAACCGGGGATGACGAAGACGATGGGAAACCGGTTGCGCCGGGCTTTCCCCAGGATTGTCCTCAGCTCGGACTTTGCACGCATAGGGATGTCCCAGATGGATAGGTTATGTATGTGTTTCCTTTAGCCCATATATGTTACCGAGAGTAACAGGTCCGCGGTTTGAGAACAAGCCCGCAGATGAAAATTCCCGCAAACCCATCATAAAATAAACGCTTAATTCATCTGCACTTACCTCCCCGGCTCCTTTCAGCAAGTCGGCCCGGGAGTCCGCCCTGGTCCGGTTCTTGCCTTTCCAATAACCGGTGGTGACCCGTATCCAGGCCTTTACCGCAAAAAGGAGGCATCATGACCGGAACGGTATTGATGATCGGAGCATTTGACGTCAAGGGTGTGGAGTACGACTTCGCGCGTAAGTTGATCGAAGCCCAAGGCTGTAAAACGCTGACCATGAATTTTGGCGTTCTGGGCGGCACCGACCTCTTTCCGATCGACATCGACGGCGCGGAGGTGGCCAGGGCCGGAGGCGGCGATATTGAGAAGCTCCGCAAGGACCAGGATCGAGGCGCGGCCATGGAGGTGATGGCCAGGGGAACGGCGGTGCTGGTCCAGAAACTGTACGGGGAGGGCAAATTCAAGGGCATATTCGGCATGGGCGGCAGCGGCGGCACCAGCGTTATATCCCGGGCCATGCGAACCCTGCCCATCGGGGTGCCCAAAGTTTTGGTCTCCACCGTGGCTGCGGGCGACACGACCGTCATCACGGGGGTCAAGGACGTGACCATGATCCCTTCCATCGTCGACGTGGCCGGTCTCAACCCCATCAGCGAAAAGGTCTTCAAGGAGGCGGTCGGAGCCATCTGCGGCATGATCGGCATGGATTACACCCTGACCATCCAGCCGAAACCGGTCATCTGCGCCTCCATGTTCGGCAACACCACCGCCTGCGTCAACATGTGCAGGGAGGCCTTGACGGCCAAGGGCTACGAGGTCCTGGTCTTCCACGCCACCGGTACCGGCGGAAGGACCATGGAGGGTCTGGTGGAAGACGGCTACGTTTACGCCGTACTGGACATCACCACCACGGAGTGGGCCGACGAAATTTGCGGCGGCGCATTCTCGGCCGGACCGGACCGGCTATCCGCCCCTGGACGTGCCGGGATTCCCCATCTGATTGTTCCGGGGTGCGTCGACATGGTCAACTTCGGACCCATCGAAACCGTCCCGGAAAGATACAAGGACCGGCTGCTCTACGTATGGAATCCAAATGTCACCCTGATGCGGACCGACATTGAGGAAAACAGAACAATGGGCGAAATCTTCGCCCGCAAGGCCAACCAGGCCACCGGTCGGGTCGCCTTCCTTTTCCCGCTGAAGGGCGTCTCCATCCTGGACAGTGAGGGAGGAAAATTCTGGTGGCCCGAAGCCGACCGCACCATGTTCGAAGCCATCAAGAAGAATCTCAAGCCGGGCATCGAGGTGGTTGAGCTGGATGCCAACATCAACGACAAGGCCTTTGCCGACAAGGCCGTCGAAATGCTGATGGCGTTGATGACCCAGAAATAGACACAAACAAGAGAGGAGGATACCTAATGGCATTTACCAGGCAGCAGGTTTTAGCTCGTCTCCGCAAGAGCATAGAGGCTGGAGTTCCGATCATCGGCGGCGGTGCCGGCACCGGTATCTCGGCCAAGTTCGAGGAGGCAGGCGGAGTGGACCTGATCGTCATCTACAATTCAGGGCGCTTCCGCATGGCCGGCCGCGGTTCTATGGCCGGGTGCATGCCCTACGGGGACGCCAACGCCATCGTTATGGAGATGGCCAACGAGGTTCTGCCGGTGGTCAAGAACACTCCCGTTCTGGCCGGAGTCTGCGGGACCGACCCCTTCCGGGTGATGGAGGTCTTCCTCAAGCAAGTCCGGGAAGTGGGTTTCTCCGGGGTTCAGAATTTCCCCACTGTGGGTCTGTGCGACGGCTTGTTCCGCCAAAACCTCGAAGAAACCGGCATGGGCTTCGGCCTTGAGGTGGATATGATCCGACTGGCTCACGAAATGGATCTCTTCACCACGCCCTACGTTTTCAACGTTGACGAGGCCATGGCCATGGCCAAAGCCGGGGCTGACGTCGTGGTTGCCCACCTGGGTTTGACGACCAAGGGCTCTATCGGTGCGACAACCGCTTTCTCCCTCGAGGACTCACCGGCCAAGGTCCAGGAACTGTGTGACGCCGCCAAGAGCGTCAATCCGGATGTCATCTGCCTGTGCCACGGCGGCCCGATCTCCATGCCCGAGGACGCCGAGTACGTGCTGCGGAACACCAGGGGCGTGCACGGCTTCTACGGCGCATCCAGCATGGAGCGGCTGCCCGCCGAGGTGGCGATCAAAGAACAGATGAAGAAGTTCAAGGCCATCCGGTTTAAATGATCCACGGCCCCCACCGGAGAGGGCTGAGGCTTCTCTCCGGCGTCGGCGGCGCCGAGATCGCAAAGGCCGCTCTTTCCGTCCCCGGGTCCGGGGGATTTCAGCCCAAATCGAGGAAGACTTCCGTGTTCTTGGTGGTGATGTGCATCCTGAATGGACTTACGCTGGGCGCGGTGCTGTTCATCGTCGCCAGCGGACTCACCCTGTCCTTCAGCCTGATGAGGGTGGTCAACCTCTCGCACGGCGCCTTCTATCTGTGCGGCGGTTTCACCGGCCTGACGGTCTATAAGATCAGTGGGAGCTGGGTGCTGGGCTTACTGGCCGCCGGAAGCCTGGTCAGCATCCTGGCATTGGTGGAGGAGCGATTTTTCCTGCGCTGGGCTCGGGGCAACGACCTCATTGAAACCTTGGTTTCCCTGTCCATCGCCATCCTGATTTCGGACCTGGTGCTGGTCATCTGGACCGGCTACCCCCGCAACATAGAGATCCCGGCCGTTCTGTCCGGAGCGGTAGACCTGCCGGGAATCGGCATGCCCTATCCCCTTTTCCGTCTGTTCACCCTGGGACTGGCCGTGGCCCTCGGGCTGGGCCTTTTGCTCTTCCTGAAGAAGACCAACACCGGCATTCTCATTCGGGCGGGGGTGGACAACTTCCACATGGTTGCGGCCATGGGCTTCAACGTCAAACGGCTCTTCACCCTGGTTTTCGTCCTGTCCGGATTCCTGGCCGGGATGGCCGGGGTCATCGGCGGCACCAGTTGGATGCTCCAGGTGGGCGAGGACTGGCGGATTCTGACCTTGACCCTGATCGTCATCATCATCGGCGGCATGGGCAGCCTGGGCGGGACCGTCCTGGGAGCTTTGATCACCGGAGTCATCTCCGAGTTCAGCAAAGCATACGTCCCCGAGTTCTCCCTCTTTTTCCTTTTCCTGCCGGTGGCGGTGATCCTGTCCATCCGGCCCCAGGGGTTGTTCGGAAGGGGGAGGGTATGAGCAGATCCCCCCTGGCGGTGAAGCTGGTGGCGGCAGCGGCCTTGATTGTCATGGCGGCGGTTCCGTGGTTCGCCTCCGGGTTCTTCGTCATGATGTGCATCCGGGTCATGTACTTCGGGATGCTGAGCATGAGTCTGGTCTTCCTGGCCGGGCAACTTGGCATGGTATCGCTGATGCAGGCCTCCTTCTTCGGAATCGCCGGCTACTTCGTGGCCATCCTGCAGACGCGTTATCACCTCCCCTTTCCCATTCCGCCGCTGGCCGGCCTGGCCGCAGCGGTGGTCGCGGCCGCACTGTTCGGGCTGCTGGCCATCAGGACCAAGGGGGTTTATTTCCTCATGCTGACATTGGTCCTGGGCCAACTGACGTGGGCCCTGGCAAGCCAGTGGGCCTCGGTGACCAAGGGCGACACGGGCATAACCAACGTTCAGGCCCCGATCGTGTTCGGCTATTCGGCCGAGAAGTCCCAGACCGTATTCTATTTCTTTCAGCTCACCTTCTTCCTCGCCACAGCTTGGCTGCTCAACGCATTGAAGCGTTCGGCCTTCGGATTGATGCTCCGGGGAGTCCGTGACAGCGAAACACGTATGGCCATGCTCGGCTATCCGGTGGCGGCGCTGCGTTACGTGGCCTTCATCTTCGCCGCCCTCGCGGCCGCGGTGGGCGGTGTCTTCTTCACCTACTTCACCCGTCTGATAAATCCGCACGCCGTCTCGCTGACAGCCAACGTGGAAACGCTTCTGGCCGGCATACTGGGCGGCATCAACTCTCTTTTCGGCGCCGTATTGGGAACGGTCATCCTCAAGACGCTGGACGTGGTTTTAAGCGGGGTAACCAAACGATACCTGCTCATCATGGGCAGCATGTTCCTGCTGGTAATCATGTTCGCGCCGCAGGGCCTCGTCGGTTCGACCAGGAAATACTGGCATGGGCTCGTGAATCGCGTCTTGGACCTATTCGGCCCGAAGGTGGGGCGGCCGGGCACCAAGGCTTCGATTGAAACCGAAACAACCAACAGTTCACCAAACCATTAGGAGGGGCAAAATGAGTCGACTGAGGATGCTATTCTGTGTCGCCATCGTTCTCGCGTTCACCGTCGGGGCAGGTGGAATTGCCCAGGCAGTGGATGTAATCAGGATCGGCCACATCGGCCCGACGACCGGGTGGGCGACCATCTTCGGCGAAGGAGTGCTCAACGGAATCAAGCTGGCCCTGGCCGAACGGGACAACAAGCTCAACGGAATTCCGATCAAGGTCTTCAGCGAGGACACCAAGGCCGACGTCGAGGTCATGACCACCAAGCTCGATTCCTTGAAAAGCCGCGACAAAGTCCATTTCATCATCGGTCCCTCCCTGGGTCACGAGGGTATGGCCGCGGTGGACTGGGGCGCCCGGAATCCGGACGTTCCGATGCTCATCGGCTACTCGGCACCCGAAGACATCACCATGCGCAAGGCCACCGGCAGCGTGATCCGTCCCGGTTGGACCGGAGCCCAGGTCATCTTCAACTTCGGCCAGTACTGTGCCAGGGACCTCGGCTACAAAAAGGTCATCGTCGTCGGCCAGGACTACTCCTATCCCTGGGACCAGGCAGCCGGTTTCACCCGCGGCTTCCTGGAAAACGGGGGCGAAAAGGTCCTGCGGATCTGGCACCCGGTCGAGGCGGTTGATTTCAGCTCGATCATGGCGCGCCTGGCCAGCCTGGCCGGCGAATATGACGCGGTGCTGTGCAATGCCGGCGGGGCTCCGGCGATCGCCTTTTTCAAGCAGTGGAAACAGTTCGGTCTGGATAAGAAATATCCCCAGATTCTGGGTCAGGCCAACGTGCCGATCGTATCCATGCTGCCCGAATTGGGTGACAGCGCAATTGGCGTGTATTCTTCCCTGCACTACTACGACGGCAATCCGTCCGCGGCCAACCAAAAGTTCCGGGAGAGGTACAAGAAGGCCTACGGACGGTATCCCGACGTAATCGCGGTTCAGGGCTATGATGCCATGCGGGTCGCCTTCAAGGCCATGGAAGCCATCGGCGGCAAGGTCGACGATCAGCAGGCTTTCATCAAGGCCGTGCGTGCGGTCAAGATGACCGCCGACGAATCGCCCCGCGGTCCGTTCTACTTCGACAAATACGGCAACCCTGTCCAGAACATCTATATCAAGAAGGTGATCAAGAAGGACGGTCAGCTCATGAACGATGCCGTCAAGACCTTCACCGAGGTTTCGCAGTTCGGGCCCTACACCGCTCTGGCCGAAAAGTACATGGCTGCGCCGGCGACCACCCGCGACTATCCCCCGGGAGACAAGGAGGAGTACTTCAAGGAAATCACCAAGTACTTCGGGCAGGACTACATAGATAACCTTAAAAAGAACGGCGGCTGGAAGTAATCGTCGTCAACGGTTGAAGCACATGGCAGTCATCGGGTCCGATCAACGGCCGGCTTTGAGCCTGAATGGGGTATCCAAGTCCTTCGAAGGTATCGAGGCCGTGGTGGACGTTAACATGGAGATCGCTACGGGCGAGAGCCGGGCCCTGATCGGACCCAATGGCGCCGGGAAATCCACCCTCTTCAACCTCATCACCGGGGAAATCCCGCGGGACAAAGGCCGGATTCTCGTCCGCGGATGGGACGTCACGCACCAACCGGTCCGGCGGCGCATCGAGCTGGGGGTGGGCCGAACCTATCAGACTTCAAATCTTTTCATGGACATGACCGTACGGGAAAACCTGTTCCTGTCGGTCTGGAAACGCGGCCGTCCGCCTGCCGGCCCCCTTGCCACCCTATTCAGGGCATGGACCGGATATGCTCGGCAATTTACCCAGGTGATGGAGGTCGCCGAGCAGGTCGGCCTGAACAACAAACTCGAGGTCCCGGTGTCGGAATTGTCCCACGGGGAGCACCGTCAGTTGGAGCTTGGGCTGACGCTGGGCCACAAACCCGCCATGCTCCTGCTGGATGAGCCCATGGCCGGCCTTTCGGCCAACGAGAGGGCCTTCATGACGAATCTGATCATGGGCCTGCGGGGATGGATCACCATCCTCATTATCGAGCACGATATCGATATCGCCTTCAGGGTCGCCGACAAAGTTTCGGTACTTCACCAGGGACGGATCATTGCCGAAGGCACGCCCAGCGAGGTTCGGGCCAACCGCCTGGTTCAGGAAATCTACACGCTCAGCCAGAAAGGCAACGGTCGCGGCCATGCCTGAACCGATTCTGAACATCTCTGATCTGAACGCCTTTTATGCGAAGAGCCACGTTCTTCAGGGAGTCGGCCTGACCGTCGAGCCCGGCGAACTGGTGGTCGTGGTCGGACGAAACGGCATGGGCAAGACGACGCTTCTCAGATCCGTTCTGGCTTTTCCACCGGTCAGGCGAACCGGCTCCATCATCTTCGCCGGTCGGGAGATCATAAGTCTGGCGTCCCATGACATCGCGGTCTTGGGAATCGGCTACGTTCCCCAGGGCCGCCTTCTGTTCCCATCCCTGTCCGTCGAGGAGCACCTTCGCCTGGCCGGTTCCAAACAACCCAAGGATTCGCCCTGGAGCATGGGCGCGATCTTCGAGCTGTTCCCGGAGATTGCAAGACGGGCCAAGGTGGGGGGCGGACGCCTCAGCGGCGGCGAGCAGCAAATGCTGGCGGTGGCCAGGGCCCTGATGTCCAACCCCTCGCTGCTCATGATGGACGAGCCTTCCGAAGGGCTCTCCCAGGCGGTCATCCGGCGGATCGAGGAGATCTGTCGCCGCCTGATATCCGCCGGCATGGCCATCCTTCTGGTCGAACAGAACCTGGAAATGGCCCAGACCCTTGCCGACCGGGCCTATGTTTTCTTGAATGGCCAGGTGGCCTTGGAAGAATCGGGTGACGATTTCAGGGCCGACCGGGAAAAAGTCGGCGCATACCTCGGCGTGTAGCCGCCTATCGGCTCCCGATACCCCGTGGAGGCGAACCTGCGTGTTCGCCCTCACCTTTCCACCTTAAGCCGATCTAAGTCGGCCATCTATTTCCGCTACCTGGATGATCGGCAGATCCGGCCGCAGCGGCCTGCCTTCAGGTCGGCGCCTTCCGGATGGCGGCGGACCGCCGCCCGGCTTTGCGCGTGAACATGGACGCTTTGGAGCTGCCATGGGCATATCGTCATCGAATCGTCGCCAAAAAGGCTGAATTTTATTCGCTCCGTTCATCCCGCCACAGGGGGAGAATAATGGGGTGATGGAATCATGGAATAGTGGGCATGGCGGAATTTTTCAAGTGCATCCCTTTTTTCTCAGGTTAAATCATCCTCGGGTCAGTCACCGCTGCCGTAGGGGCGGGTGAGGATTTCGAGGAGATGCCCATTCAGGTCCTCGAAGTACAAACCGCGACCGCCGTCCCTGTGATTGATCTCGCCTGGCCGGCTCTGACCCGGGTCGGCCCAGTAGTCAATGCGGCGCTCGCGGATTCGGGCGAAGATCTCATCGAACTCGCTTTCGGTGATCAGGAAGGCATATTGCTGCGATGCGATCTCGCCGTCGGTCTCGTAGAAGTCGAGATTCACGTCATTTTCCACCTTGACCACCTGGAACGGGCCGAAACGGGTGGCGTCGGGCAGTCCGAGAATCTCGGTGAGAAACCTTGCGGATGCCTCTTGGTCACGTGCCCTTATGATGGTGTGATTGAACTGCACAGTCATAGTGTCCTCCTTTAGTTGCAATCGCCTCATCCGGCCGCCGGGTTTGCAGGGGGACGGATATGCAGGGGGACGCCCTTTATATTTTTACATTCGCCTTCGCAATAATGCCGCTCTCCCCCTCTGCACTAGCTTCAAAAATGAATTTCTTTGTTTCGCCTCAAGCGACTCCACGCAAATGTAAAAATATAAAGGGCGTCCCCACCCCGTCACGTCCCCACCCCGTCACGTTCTCACGGCGGAGGCTCCAGCGCCGCCTGGACCAGCGCCGTGTCAAGGTATTCAGTCAACTCGCGCAGCTGGCCGCCTTCGAGCCGAATGACATAGCAATAAGTGTTGTTGTACGGCTTGCCCGATTTGGTGGTGACCCGCCCGCGACATTCGACCACCACGAAATCGTCTTCAGCAATAAAGCGCTGGGCCGTGTTCGTGTATCGACCGGCGAATTGTGAGAACAATGGCTCCATGAGCTCTTTGAGTACGGTTTGTTTGCCCTTGTAGGTTTTGGCCCATTTGGTGGTGCCGGTGATCGTCCATGAAAAGTCATCCGCCCAACTCTCCACAAAAGGCCTGCTGTTGCCTTTAGACAGCTCGGAGAAGATACGTTGTAAAAGTTGTTTGTTCTCCGCTGCACTCATATCGATTCTCCTTTGCGTGCGCTTTTCACCCGGATCGCCGATGTTTGGCGCATGAATGCTCGGCGGTCGTTATCGTAAGTCATCAGGAAAATAGGACTTATCGGCATCAACCACAAGGGGGGATGGGGCCCCTTTATGTTTTTACATTCGCATTCGCAATAATGCCGCTCTCCCCTCCCCGTCTGCACTATCTTCAAATATGACAGCAAAACCAAGCGCTTTTATGAAGAGGGCAAGACAACCAAATTCCGAAGCATGGACGCGGAGGCCGCGGAGGATTTATTGGCGGCACTGGATGCGGCCTGTTCTCTTCAAGATCTTAGCCCGCTTAAAAGTGTCACTTCCCAGCAGCTGATATTTATCACCAGTAATATGGACCTTCCACAAATACTTTCGCATGCCGATACTTCTTATAGCGCCGAGATATTCTAAACTATATCCTTTTGCTACTTTCTCTCTCCTCTGCATTACTAAAGAATCAAACGCATATTCATCCATGAGGTCTTTGAATGCCTTATTTCGATGCTCGGTGAACTGCCGGCGATCTTTGCTTTTTAAAGCCTCCAACTGCCAGATCATCAGCTTTTCAGCAGTTTCCACTGTTTCATCCTGAGCAGACCCGGGATTTGCCGATAGCAGCAGCGCAATAATTACAAGAAAACATTCAACGACGGATCTCCTGGTTGACAAAGAATCACCTCACTGTTTTCAATGTTTTATGGTTGAAGACATATAAACGCTGGATTGGTCGGCGCGCCGGGGGCCTTTGCAAATGGCAGCACGGCCGTCCGCATCCGCTCGAATTTTGGATAGGCGGGATTTGGCACGAACGGCTGGCCAATGGGCAGCGCGTAGACGCCGACTACGTAGCGCATAATGTCGGGTACCGCGTCTGCTACGGCCAACTCGACGGGTCGATGCGATCTTTTCCGCAAGGGGGTGCCCAGCGCCGCGGCCTCGCTCGTCCACCCGGACCTGACCCACTCCGCGAACGGGACAAACGTGGCGGCGCCGCGACGGGCCGGTTTGCGACGCGCGTTGCCGGTATTGATCGGGGTGACTGCCACTTGCTCTTCGTAAGCTGCGAGCAGGGCGGCCGCGTCAATGACCATCACTACCTGGGGCCGCGGCTCACAAGCAACCTTCTGCCGGTTGAGGCGATCCGGGTCAAGCCAGAAGAACACGCGAGCGTTGACCATCGAGTACCAATCGGCTGGGCTCATGCCGCACAAACACTTCTCGAGCGCCGCCGGCGGCATCGGGCGCTGATCGCGGATATGCCCCCGGTTGTCGGGAAGCTCGGTGTGCTCCTGCCGCTGCGTGCGCTCCAAGCTCTCTCGGCCAGCGCCGGTGAGACCGGCGGCACTTAGAAGCCTGCTTGCCGAAAGCAGGCCGTGGCGTTGAATTGACAGCCAGTTCGAGGCTTCGGCCAGATGGTAGATATGCTCCGGTAGCTTCACTTTCGACTTCAGGGGCTGCTTGCCAAAGTTTCCAAGGCCGCAAGAAGCGTTTGTTTGCGGGGCGCGCGGGCCTGGGCCACCCTCCGGATGGCCCGGCGCACGTCCGGCATCAGGGCCTCGGAGCCGGCCGCGGCGCGCTCGTAGAATGCCTGGATCTCGTCTTCCATCCGCAAAGCGGCCTTCAGCACGGCCTCCGGCTGCGTCTCATCGTCCATCTGGGGGAGCTGCAACTCCGCGGTGAGCCCGGTGAAGCTGAAATTGGTCTCCAGGGCATCGCTGGCCGCATTGTAATAGGCCTGGCGGATGCGCTGTTCGAACTTGCGGTTTTCGCGCGCCAGGGCATGGAGGCGTTCGGCTGCCGCGGGAAGACGATCGGCCCAATGGGCGTAGAAATCGGCTGCCCCTCCTTCCATCTGAAAGATGTAAGCCATCAGGGCCGCGGCAGTGTTGAGTTGCATATCAGGCACCTCTTCTACTTGCAGTTATGAGTTAAACCCCATGGCATGAACTTAAAAACCTTTTCACCAAAGGGGCTCGTACTCGTACGCGTACTCAGCGAAGCGGTACTCGTCACTGATTTCGAATACGAGAACGAGTACGCGGACGAGTACGACTTCAGCAAAAGGTGAAGGTATGCTTAAACTAACTTCTTTGGTTCAAAACCAGCGTTCGATGAGCACCTTGCTCTCGGTGAAGAAACGCACCACATCCTTGCCCTGTCCGTGCAGCACACCGTAGAAGGAGTTTTTCATGCCGCTGAAGGGGAAAAAGGCCATGGGCGCGGCAACACCGATGTTGACGCCCACATTGCCGGCCTGGACCCCATGGGCGAAGGTCCTTGCGGCTTTGCCGCTGGAGGTGAAAATGGAGGCCATGTTGCCATAGGGCAGGCTGTTGACCATGTCGATGGCGCTCTCCAGGCTGCCGGCGCGGATGACCGTGGCCACCGGACCGAAGATTTCATCCTGGGCAATGCTCATGTCGAGCCGGACATTGTCGAAGATGCTGGGCCCCAGGAAACAGGAGCCGGCGGTTGCGGTGCTGAGCGCATGCTGCCGGCCGTCGAGCAGCAGGTCGGCTCCCTCCGCGATGCCCTTGTCGATATAGGTCATGACGCGTTCTTTGCGGAAATGGGCCTGCAGCGGCCCCATCTGGGTGGTTTCGTCCAGCCCGTCGCCAAGCTTGATTTCGGCGGCGGCGTCCGCCAGGGTCTCCAGGTAGCGGCGGTTGAAGCGCCCGTCTTGTCCCACCACCAGGGCATTGGCGCCCGCAAGGCAGCGCTGGCCGGTGCTGCCGAAAAAAGAGGTCAGGTTGGCCGCTATGGTGGGGTCCAATTCGGCGTCCGGCATGACCACCAGGCAATTCTTGGCCCCGCCCTGGGCGATGACGCGCTTGCCCATGGCGCCGCAACGCCGATAAATCTGTTTGGCCACCGGGCTGGAGCCCACGAAGGTGATGCCGCGCACGTCGGAATGGTCGATCAGCGCCTCGGCCGTCTGCCTGCCGCCGTGCACCAGGTTGACCACCCCTGGGGGCAGATCGAGCTCGTCTATGATTTCAAAGACGCGGGTCTGGGTGTTGGGAACGTATTCCGAGGCCTTGACCACGAAGGTGTTGCCCGTGGCCAGCGCATAGGGCATGAACCACAGAGGAATCATGAAAGGAAAATTGAACGGTGCGATGCAGGCAAAAACGCCGAGCGGTTCGCGCATAACGCGGCAATCGATGCCGCCGGCGACATCCTCCAGCGATTCGCCCATCATCAGGGTGGGGATGCCGCAGGCCACTTCCACATTTTCAATCCCGCGCCGGGTTTCGCCGCGCGACTCGTCGATGGTCTTGCCGTGCTCCTTGGTCTGGATGACGGACAACTCCTCGTAATGGGCCTCCAGCAGCTCCCGGAAGCGCATCAGGTAGCGGGCGCGGGTCACGGCCGGCACCCGGCGCCATTCCTCGAAGGCCGCGTGAGCGGCGCGGACGGCCGCATCGACCTCTTTCGCGGTGGACATGGGCACCTCCGAGATCGGGGCGCCGGTGGCGGGATTGTGGTTGATCAGCACCTCGTCCGAGGTTGATGCGGCCCATTCGCCGTTGATGTAGTTTCTGATGCGTCCGAATTCCATGGTATTCCTCCTCTTCTCCAGGGGCGTCAGCCCTTGACGGCGCCCAGCGTCAGGCCGCGGATAAAGCGTTCGATAAAAAAATTGTAGATGATCACCACTGGCACGGAAGCGATCAGGCAGCCGGCCATCAGGGCGCCCCAGTTGTAGACATCGCCGCGCACCAGGAAGGTCGGCACCCCCACGCTGACCGTGTACTGGGACGCGGTGGTGACGAAGGTCAGGGTATAGATATACTCCTGTATCACCAGCGTGAAACTGAAAATCACCACCGTCAGGATGCCCGAAGTGGAAATGGGAATCACCATGCGCACAAACGCGCCGAAGCGGCTGTAACCGTCGATCATTGCGGCTTCCTCCAGGTCCGGCGGGATGGCCTTGAAGAAGCCCATCAGCAGCCAGATGGCAAACGGCACGGTAAAGGAGGGAAACACCACCACCAGGGACCACAGGGAGTCCTGCAGGCCGAGCTTGGCCACGATCCGCGACATGGGGATGAAGAGAATCGTAGGGGCCACCAGATAGGTCAGAAAAATGCCGATGCCCAGTTTTTCGCCCCAGCGCCCGGCCAGCCGCACCAGGCTGTAGGCGGCCGGGATGGCCAGAACCAGGGTGATGAGCACCACGGCCACGCCCACAAAGGCGGTATTGAGCAGCCACTTGGCAAACAGGGTCTCGTTGAAGAGCTCCTTGAGATGCGCCAGGGTGGGCGCCATGTTGAAGATGAAGGGGTTGTTGGTGCGGTTGTAGAGATCGGGATCCTGCTTGAAGGCCGTGATCAGCATCCACAAAAAAGGCAGCGCCGCAAAAAGTGCAAACAGCGCCAGAGCCCCGAAATGGGCGATTTTCAAAGCGGCCTGTCTGGCCGGATGATGGCGGGTTTCCATGTCAGGTGACCTCCGCACGGCGGGCGATGAGAAGCATGGCGATGGCCACGGCGGCCAGCAGCGGGAAAAGGAACAGGGCGGTGGCCGCCCCGCCGGCCAGGTCGCCGGCATCGATGCCCGTATAGAAGGCCTGGCTGACCAGCACCTGGGTGGAATCATAGGGGCCGCCGCGGGTGAGGACCAGGATGATGATGATGTCCGTGGCCGTGAAGACAATGCCGAAGAGCACCGCCACCAGCATGATGGGCAGCATCATGGGAATGGTGATCTGAAACAGGCGCCGGAAGTAACCGGCGCCGTCCACCAGGGCGGCATCCTGGATATCCTGGGAGATGGAGGTCAGCCCGGCCAGGATGATGACGGTGGCCAGCGGCAGCATGCGCCATACATGCACGGTAATGATGGCCGCCATGGCCAGTTGCGGTTTCCCCAGCCACATGGGCCAGAAATCGGGTCCGAAAAGGCCTGATTCGCGCATCAACCAGTTGATGGGGCTGTAAATGGAGTCCAGCATCCAGAGCCAACCGATCACGCCCAGCGAAATGGGCGCCACGTAAGGCATCAGAATCAAAGCCCGCACCAGGAATTTGCCCTTGAACTTTTTGACCAGCAGCAGGGCCAGGATTTTGGCCAGCACCAGGACGATCAGCATGGAGACCGCGGTGAAGAGCAGCGTGTTCTTCAGGGCGATGCGAAACTCGACGTTGGCGACGATGCGTTTCAGGTTCTGCAGCCCGACAAAGTGATAATCGACCCTGCCCACGCTGACATCGCTGAAGCTGTAGACAAAGGCCATCACCAGCGGAAAACCGACCAGGGCCAGTACATAGAGCAGCGCCGGGGCGATCATCAGCGATCCCAGGATCTTCTCGTTGTCGAAGAAAAAACCCAGCGGTTTCCTTCTGTCGATGACCAGCATCTCTTCGGGTTTGGCGGCGGCATCCATGCAATTCTCCTCACAGCGGTACGGGCGCCGTTCTCACTCCCGTTTTGGCATCAAAAAATTTGACGGCGCCGTGCGGCACGGCAAACGCATACGTCTTGCCGGTATCAATGGGATAGGTCGTGAAGCTGGTAGGCAAATTGGCGATCACCGTGGAATCGACGAAGCGATCGTTGAGCCTGCCGTAAAGCAGTCGATCGGCGCCCAAATTCTCCACCCTTGTGACCTCAAAGCGCAATGGAAGTACATCGTTGCCGGTGGTATGCATCTCCCGGGGCAGAAAACTCTCCGGCCGAAAGCCGATAATCCTTCCCTGCGCTTCAACCAGGTTCATGGGCGGGGAACCCAGAAAGCTGGCCACGAAAGTGTCGGCCGGATCGAAGTAGACCTCTTCGGGCGTTCCCAATTGGCGCACCTTGCCTTCATGCATCACGGCGATGCGATCGCCCATGCCCATGGCCTCCACCTGATCGTGGGTTACGTAGATGGTGGTGATGGCCACCTCCTTTTGGAAACGGTACAGTTCTGCACGGGCCGAGGTCCGTAGCTTGGCATCCAGGTTGGAGAGCGGTTCGTCCAGCAGAAACACATTGGGCTCGCGCACCAGGGCGCGTGCCAGGGCCACCCGCTGCCGTTCGCCGCCGGAAAGCTCGCGCGGTTTGCGCGTAAGCAGCCTTTCGATCCCCAGCATGTCGGCAGCCCAGACCACTTTTTGGCGGATCTTCTCCTTGGGCATCTTCATGGCCTTGAGGGGAAAGGCGATGTTTTTGTAGATGGTCATATGGGGGTAGAGGGCGTAGCTTTGGAACACCATGGCGATCGCCCGCGTCCGCGGCGGGAGGTGGTTCACCACCTGCCCGCCGATCAATATTTCTCCGGACGTGGGTTGCTCCAGGCCGGCGATCATTCTCAGCAGCGTGGTCTTGCCGCAACCGGAGGGTCCCAGCAGAACCAGGAATTCTTCCGCGCTGCTGGCAAGGTCCACTCCGTCCACGGCCCTGACATCATCGAAATACTTCACGAGACGGCGCGTTTCGCCTTCCAACGGAGTCTCCTTCCCTTATCCTCTTTTTCCAGTAAAATTCATGTTAGCCCTTTATCAGAAGTATCCACGTTTTTGATTCATAGCGGTTAAAAATTCGAATATCGAAATTCGAAACAAATCCGAATTCCCAATGTTCAAAACGCGAGGCCGAAACATGGTCGATGCTGTCGCTGCATGGTTTGGAGCATTCGAATTTTGATCTGAATTTGTTTCGTATTTCGAGTTTCGTGCTTCGTATTTCAAGCTGGGCCGGATTAAGTTCAACCGGCCCAGCTTGTTTCCGGGCGCCGGCGGTTATGCCAACCCCCTGGCCTGCCACTTCTCGAAGATGACCTTGCAATTGGCTTCGGCCGCGTTGATGGCCTCCTGCGGACTCATTCTGCCGGCGGCAGCCCGGGCAAACATGGTGGAAATCACCCAAGTGCTGAATATCTCGTCGATGGCGGCCGTGGCGTAACCCGGGTAGCCCACGTTGGTGGCCCAGTCCAGCACATCCTCGAGGACTTTGTACTTGTCGGGCGGTTTTGCTTTAGGGTCATGGGCGATGAGCTGCTTGATATCCGGAACGGTTTGCGCATAGCAGGGGAAGTTGTAGAATTCGCTGGCCAAAAAGGCTGTACGAAAATCCTTGACGTAATCCACCAGGAACTTTTTGGCCCCGTCGATATTTTCGGCGAACTTCCAGATCACATACACGTCCATGACATGTTCCAGGCCGATGCGGCGCACCGGCCCCCGGGGCGCCTTGGCCAGCCATATTTTGCTTTCCATCTCCGGATCGGTCTTTTCGGCGGTGCGGGTGACGGAGATGGCGTTCAGCGCCAGAGAGCCCTTGCCGGACACCATGAAGCGATTATTGGAGGAAGCATCCCAGGTAAACACCTCGTCGGTCATGCACTCTTTGTACAGCGATGTGACATATTTGACTGCTTCCAGGGTTTCCCTGGAGTTCAGGACCAGATTGCCCTCCTCATCCTGTTCGGATGAACCGAAGGAGTACATGATCGCCCGCATGGCCATGTTGGTGTCGATTTCGGAAGCCAGCCCGATGCCCACCGGCGCGTTGTGCGCTTTTTTGATCTTTGCCCCGCCGATACGGATATTGTCCCAGGTATCGGGGGCCATGCCCACCGCATCCCACAAATCTTTGCGGTAGTTGACCGGGTCCGGGACATAGCTGTCCGAGAAGCCGTAAAATTTCTTGGTCTTCGGATTGAAGGTGCTCCGGACCGCCAGGTCGATCGGCTTGCCAAAGGAGCGGTTGAGTTCTTCGTAGACCTCATTGTGGTTGATCACCTGTTCTTCCATGTCGGGTTTGGGCCATAGAAACATGAAAAGATCATGGCCTTTCTGGGCCGATACTTCGGCCGCGGCCCGTGCGTTCAGACCGGCCAGACCGATGTTGTCGACGATGACCTGGGTATCGTTTTTCTCGCCCCATTCCTTAACATAGGTTTCGTTGAACCATTTGTCATAGCCCGGGACGAAATGAACCCACTGCAGAATCTTGAGGGTTTTGGGTTTGGCGGCACCAAAGCGGGGAAACATCAGGTTGCGGGTCCCGGCCAGGACCGTGCCGGCCAGGGTGGTTTTGATGAATTGGCGCCGGGTAACCCCGCCGATGCCTTTTATAAGTTGTTTTTTTTGGGGTGGTTTGATTGTTGAGGTCATGGTGTTCACTCCCTGAGACAATGAAGGAGGTTGTTGTTAAAATCGCCTGCGAGTCACGGTGCGGCGGATGATTCCGACTGGACAGCGGCCTGGGGCAGCGGGAGACAAAGTCCCTCTCCCCGCCCAGAAGAGGTATGGGGGATGCCGTCTGCAGAGACGGCTTTAGGGAAGAACGTTGCGTTGATCGGCCATATAATCATGCGGCGACCACGCGGGCTTATTGCATGAATATCACAAGATGCTCAGGAACATCGCGGAAACAGATTGAGCATTGATGGAGCCGTTGGACGGTGGTTCAGGATTCATTATCCGCCCGGAAGATAAAACAGGTGCGTGTAAGCGTTCAGGTTGCTTTCAGATTAGCCTGGAGCCAAGTGGCCTCTTCTGAGCATAAACCGTAAAATTAATTTAAGGCATCCCGCGTGTGTGTCAACGAATGGCGCGGCAGCAATTCAAAAGCTAAAACTCCGGGGTTCGCTGGAGAAGTGCACCTGCACGCGCACGTTCACGTGCACGCGCCTCCTTGAGGGCACCGGTAACATGCCCTTTAGCAGGGCTGCTCAAGCCACGGCTTTGCCGGCAGTCATGACCCTCGCCGAATGGGTTCAATAGAGAAATTCGTAGCGATCGAACTCGCCGTCCGGCTTGGGATCGATGATCCAGCCGTTGATGACGATGCCTTGATCGTAGAAAGCGATATCCGGACCGGGGTGCCCGGCGAAGTCCACCAAAACCTCCACTGGCTTGTTCCACATCCAGAGCCCCAGCCGTTGCTCAAGGGCGGCTCTCTGGATGGCCCGTTTGCCTTCCAGATCTTGGCGGGTGATCAGTTTATACTTCAGGGCGACGTGCACCGCGTTGTTATGCGGGTCCTGATCGAAAAAACTGCCGTCGATGCTGTAGGGCAACAGCACGAATTCAGCCTCGCCGGCACCGTCGCGATCGATGTGGACGATGGAGACGCGCAGCCGTTCCGAAGGGATGATGGGCTCCATGCGCGCCGGGGGTTTCTGGCGGTCATTGTGTTCATCGGCTGCGGCGAGCTTGGCCCACACGCGCTCCACAAAGGCAGGGTCACCGGCATGCTCGGGAAAGAATTGGATGTCCACATCCCCGTCTCCGAACTCATTGATCATGACAATGGATTGGCACTCTTGCGCGCTGAGGGTCTGGAAGATCAACGCCACGGGGTAAGAGAGCCCGGCTTCGTCCAGGCAGGCGACGGCGGGATACAGGCCGGTCTCATCGTAGCGCTCCAGGTACAATTCCCGGCTGCATCTCAATTGGGCCGGGCCTGGAGCGTTCGTGGGCGTGCGCACGATCCGTGTGGCATTGCGGTTGTATTCCCTGAGGTTGTCCTCTATGGCGCCGAAGGCGATGCTGTAAATTTCAAAAGAGGATGCTTCCGTCTGGCCGTTGTTGTGGATGGTTCGGGTAACAGGCCACTTTTTCAGGACAAAATCACGATCCTCGCAGCGGCTCTTAAATTCCAGATAAGTCTCAATTTTTTGTTGCCGGGACGTGTCGCAGAGAGCGGCATCCGGTTCATCGGCCATGAGCCGGGCGTGACCGGCGCCCAGCGATGCGGCCAACACGGCAAGGGTCATCAAGATCATCCGGATCGGTTGTTGTCTGGGTGGTTGATGAAAAAAAGGCGGTCCGGCGGTCGGCGTGGACATCGGGGTCTACCTCTTGAACAGCGCACAGTGGTTGATTCATTCATCAGCTCAATTTGGTGCAAGATCCATACCCGGAAAAGCGCTTGGGGTCAATGGGAGGGGCTTTGAGGGCAGCCATTCCCGGCGAATGGGATTCATGAAAGCGTTTTCCATGCGCCACTCAATACTGTGTGCTCATCGTACTCGAATAAGAATAAAAGATTTCGCGAACACATCATTTTGATCGAGTACGAGAACGAGAGCGCGTACAACGGACTATCTCTGATTATCTTTCGGCAGGCCGGCCTGTGCCTGCCGTATGATCGCGATGTTCAAATTCCAAAGGAGGCGCATGGACCGCACGGAACACAGCCGGGCAAGCCGGCAAACCGAGGATCTCGTCGCCGCCGGGTACAAGTATTATGTGCCCAATTACAAACCGCGGCACGTCATCTTCGATCGCGGAGAGGGTTCCCGGCTGTTTGATATCGAGGGCAATGATTATGTCGACCTGGGCGCGGGCATCGGCGTCAACGCGTTGGGGCATCGGCATCCGGCCCTGGTGGAGGCTCTCACGGCGCAGGCGCGACGATTGTGGCATACCAGCAATATTTACTTCTCCGAGCCCGCGGTGAAACTGGCGCAGGAACTGGTGGAGTCATCGGGCTTTGCGGCGCGGGTGTTTTTCTGCAACTCCGGCGGCGAGGCCAACGAGGCGGCCATCAAGCTGATCCGCAAATGGGCGGCGGAGCGCGGCAAAAAGCCGCAGGAGCGGGAAATCATCACTTTCCAGGGCTCTTTCCACGGCCGGACCCTGGCTACGCTGACGGCAACGGTGCAACCCAAATACCATGCGGGTTTCGAGCCGCTGCCGGAAGGATTTGTACACTGCCAGGCGTTCAATGACGAAACCGCCCTGGCAAAGCTGGTTTCGGACAGAA
>QZKV01000173.1 GCA_003599575.1 Desulfobacteraceae bacterium
TCACTACTACCGGGACTGAAAATGGCGGCTGATTCCCTGTGCAACTGGCTGCCTGCTGAATCAATTAATTGTGACACAGTCTCTCCAGCTTGGGAACCCGTTCCGAAAAGCTCTAGCTTCCTTTCCCGTCCACAGCAACAGAATGGCACAGCCGCCTTCCATTAGACAATGGGACCTGGAGCTTCCAAGACCTGGGTTCCCAAGCTGGAGCTTGGGAACCAGCAGTATAGCGGCAGCTGGAGCTTGGGAACCAGCAGTAAAGCGGCAGCCGGAGCGTGGAACCCAGCCGAAACACTCAACGACGCGCCAATCGGCTAATCGACAAAGAACTCGGTCTTACGGGTCACTTCGGACTTGATGGCATCGAGCGTAGCGCTCAAGGCGCTGATCACGTTCTCACGGATGTCGCCGGCCACCACCAGGGCCATGACCGGATCGCCGACATGCAGATCGCGGCCGGCATTGATTTGAACCAATACCTCCACGATCCCCTGGCGCTGCCTGGCTTGCGCCAGCACCCGGTCCAGGCGATCCCGATCGACCTCTACACGCAGGCCCCGCACGGCCCGTCCCAGCCGGGATGTCGATCGGACCACCCCCTGGTGACACAAGATCATACCTACCTTTTCAGAGTCGGGGCCCTGCTTGATCCGTTCGATCAAGGCGTTGATATCCATGCGATTCTCCTTTGACAAGCACGGGTCATTGCGCCGCCTCCCCCGCGGCGATGCGGAAACAGGGCTCCCACAGCGGTTCGCATGCCTTCAGGGCGCTCCCGGCAAGGGTTTGAACCCGGAGGTGGCGCAGCCATGCGCGCACCGACGGCCGGCTGTGGGCCAGTTGCCGTGACAGGGTTTTCAAAGCCGATTTGGCGTAGACCGCCGGCAGCGGCTGCAATCCGTCTTGGCTGTCGGGCAGGACGGCGTCATAACGCGGCCCCGAGGCTCCCAGCAACAGATCGATCAGCACCGCCGGCACCTCCGGCAGGGTGCAGGCCGTGACAATAACTTGGAAATGGCGCGCCGCAAACAAACCGGCATGAATGCCGCTCAAAAGTCCGGCCGGGGCGTGATGATCGCTGACGATCAAACCGTCCCGGTCCAGCATGGCTGCGGGATCGGCCGCCACCAGAATAACTTCTTCAAACAAGGCCTCGAATTTCTCCACGATGGCGGCAGCGGGGAAACCCGGGGCGCCGTCGCCGCGGGCGGGCGCCGTCCCATTGGTGTGAAGAGAACGCTGGTCCGCAATGATGACGCCGCTGAATGGATATTTGGGCATGCCGATAGCTCCTGAACCGAACGATCCGGCGGCTTTTAAGACGCCACAGCGAACATAGAAGATAAAGTGTCTGAAATCAAGGCGCCGACCTTGATCTAAATCAGACCTACGCTCTGCTTGCCCACCCATCCGATCTTATCGGCGGCGAAGCGGATCTGGTAGTGATCCTTGCGCTCGTTGAGCACCTTGACCTTGGCGCCGGCGTGCAGGATGAACAGTTGGGTGGAGTTTTCTTCCAGGCCCGAGCGAATCGCCACCCGTTCCGGCAAAATGATGGCCAGTGAAGGGCGGCCGGCCTCATGGTAATTGTAGCCGGCCGTCAGGATGAAAACCAGGGCGGCCGCCGCGGCCACGATGGCGCTGCGCGCCAGTTCGCGGCGGCGCGTGAGGCGAAAGGCGCCGAGCAGCAGCCACAGCAGCAGATTGAAAAGGAGGGCCAGCAAAATGACGGCGCTGCTGCTGAGATGGTAATTCCAGAAAAAAAGAATGTGCAGCAGGGGCGAAATGCTCTCTTCGGAGGCATCCTTGGTCAGCGAGCGCGCGTAGTTGAGATTGAAGCGCAGGTCCGGATCGTCGGGCAGCAAGTGCAAAGCCCGTTCATACCAAAGAATGGCCGGCCCCAGTTGCTGGTTTTTCAGGCAGGCGTTGCCCAGGTTATAGAACAGCCGTCCGTTGCGCACGCCGGACCGGGCAATGGCCTCGAACTGGGTGACGGCGGCCGCATAATTGCCGGCCTTGTAAGCCTCCAGGGCCGAAAAAAAGGTGCGGGCCTGGTCCGAGGCCCGACATGGCGCAGACCAGAACACCATCAGCGCCAAGGCCGCCCACATCCAAACCCGCGGGGCATTGGTTCTCATGGCGCCAACCTCCGTACCATCCGGCGGGTGCGTTCGAGCAAGTCCTCGCGTGTCTCGGCCGCCGGTTGCGCCGCGCTGAATTTGCGGGTTTCGATGGCCGCCAGCAATTCGGCGGCCTGACGGGCGGTGGCGCTGTCCAGACCGTTTTCACACAGCAGGTTTTCGGCCTCCTTCCAAGTCAAAGCCTCGCCGCTGCGTCCGGCAAAGGCGTATATCGCGGCGCTGAGCGAACGATAGAGCGCGCTCAGGAAGAGCTCGTGCGCCTCACCGGCCTTCCGGGCGGTTTTCAGCGCGCGCAGGGCCCTGCTGCGCATGCGCGCCTTGGGGCCGTTGTCCCTGCGCCGCGCCTGTTGCACAAGGCAGAGCGTGCCGAAAGCCAGTGCCGGTACGCCCAGCCACAGCAGAAAAAGCGGCCATGCAAGCAGGCGCTGGGATTGCAGCGCATCCAGATCTTCCTTGGGCGGCAGGATGTCGCGCCCCGTAAATGCCACCTTCTGTTTGCGCGGGCCCTGCGGCTCGGCCGTGACGGTCAGGGGCGCGGCCTGGGCATCATCGGCGGCCGGCTGCACGGTCAAGGCGGGCAGTTCGGCGGACAAGGTGCGGTAGCGCGCCTGCGCGACATCAAAATAAGTCAGGCGCACGGAAGGCAGGTGAATGCCGCCGGCCGAAACCGGCACCAGAGCCATACGATACATTTTTTTACCGCTGTAGCCGTCCGGGGCAAGCCGGATCTCTTCTTCGGGCGCATCGGCATAGGATTTCACGGTTTCAGGCATCGCAAGCTGCGGCGCCTGGGCATCCATGATGTTGCCGTTGCCTTGCACCAGGATGGTCAAGGTGGTGGAGTCGCCCACTTTCAGCCGGGTCTCTTTTAGGCGGGCCTCCATCTCGAAACGGCCCACCAGGCCGGAAAAAGGTTCGCTTCCCTCATAGGGCGGCAGCGGGCGGACCTGCACCTTGAGTGGCGTGCTTTGCAGCACCTTGGATTCCACCCGGCCGCGGTTGAAAAAAGGCTCGCTGAAAAAGTCGTCGAAGGGGGACCGGCGCTGCTGCATGTCGGCCCGCACGATGCCGAGTCGCAGGACGGCCGGTCCGATTTCATGGTCGCCCGCGTTCAAGGGCGTCAAGAGATAATGAATGTGCGTGACCAGATACTCCCGGCCGTTGATGATCCGGTGCTCCGAGCCGCGCTCCTTGATTTCTTCGGCTGAAAAACCGCTGAAGTCCGGCGCCTGGAAAGTGGCGTTGCTGATCCGCACGGCCTGATAAAGTGAAAAGGTGTACGTGATCTGCTGTCCGGCAAAGGGTTGCGGGGCGGACAGCGTGCTTTCCACCCAGACCTCCGTATCCTGGTCTGGTCCGGGGGAAGGCCGCCGGGCCGCGACGGTGATGAAAATCGGTTCGGTCCGATAGGAACGGCCGCCAACCAAAACGGTCAACCCGGGGATGGTCAGCCGCCCCTCACGCCGCGGAACGAGCAAATAGGTGTGGGATTGTTCCCGCGAGGTGACATTGTTGACAATGCGGATGCTGGTGCCGGTGCCGCGCGGGAAAACCTTGAAATCGGTCACGCCGCCGACGTCCACCTCACCTTCGCCGTTTTCAACGGTGACCGTGAGTTGGAGCGATTCACCCGGAGATAAAAGGGTGCGGTCCACCTGCGCGCGCACGGGGGGACGGCCGTCGGCCCCCGCGCTGGCGGACAGCGCCGCCGGGCAGAGGCAATGGAAGAAAAACGCCAGGAGACATACCCTTGCAATCCAAAGCGGAGGGCAACCCCGTACGAATTGTCGGGGTCGATCGGAAACAGTGCCGCGACTTTTTGACCCAGGGGTGCGTGAGAATTTGTTGTGCGGCCTTTTCATTACCAATCCTTGTCCACCGGCTGCTTGCCGTAGGCGGGCATCATGGCCCGGCCGGGTTCGTCCTTGAGCCGGTTGAGCATATGGGCGGCTTGGGAAGAAGGGATCTTCGGCCGGGCGTCGCCGGCCTCGCGGTCCGCCGCCGGATCCTGCTGAGGATTCGCGGCGGTGGCTGCGCGGTCGGTGGAATTGCCTTGATCCTCCATTGCGGAGCCGTATTGGGGAGCCTTGCCGGCCCCGTCCGGAGGGTTCCCGTTTGAATTCTGGTCCGCCGGCGGGGGCTGTTGCCGTTCTTCCCCGGATTGCGGCGCAGCGCCCGCCCGGGTTGGATCCTGTCCTGCCTTCTCCTGTGGGCCGTCTTGAGGATTTTGTTTGTTCTGCTGCTGTTGCTGCAATTGCTTTTCCACAAAGGCCAGGTTTTCGCGGGCCTGCACATCATCGGGCGCCAGCTGCAAAGCGGCTTTATAATTCTGAACGGCCTCCCCCAGCGAGCCCAGGCGATAGGACGCATTGCCCATATTGTACAGCAATCTGGCTTTCAAATCGGCAGCAGCCTCGGACAGGGCTTGGCTGTAGTGCGCTCTGGCGGCCTCGTATTCACCGGTTTTATAGTAGGCGTTGCCGAGATTGTACAGCAATTCAGGGTTTTCCGGATCCCGGAGCTGCCCTTCTATGAATTTCCCCAAGGCTTCATCATAGTGCCCCTGATGGTATGCCCGATAGCCTTCATGCAGCGGACCGGCCTGCGAGGGTCCCGATGGGATCAACACAGCCAAACCCAGCATGAGGGTGGTCAATGGCTTTTTGGCCTCAGGCACGACCAGGGCGGTCATCAGCAGCACGAGGGCCAGGAGCAACGGCCATTGGTAATGGTCGGCCCACACCTGTCGGCGCCCGCTTTCGAGGGTGGCCTGTTCCATGCCGCCGCGGATCCGGTCGCGATAGATCACATCCAGGTCCATATCGCCGGCCACCGAACGCACGTAAGTGCCGCCGGTCGCCATGGCCATGCGCGTCAGCAGGGCTTCGTCTGTGCGGGTCAGCACGATCTGACCGCCGCGGTCCTTTTTGAACCCGCCTTGCGCGGAAGGCACCGGCACGCCTTCGGCCGAGCCCACGCCCACGCTAAATATTTTTATGCCCGCCGTGCGGGCCGCCTCGGCCGCCTCCTGCGGGTCGCCCCGGCCGGTATGCTCGCCGTCGGTGATCAAGATGATGGCCTTGTCGGCGCCGCTTCGCGGATCAAAGGCCGTTATGGCGGTCTGTACGGCTGCAATCAGATCGGTACCCCCCAGGGGCAGGTAATCGGGCGTAAGCACATTGAGAAACAGATCGAATGCGGCATAGTCCAGGGTCAGCGGGCATTGCAGGAAAGCGCTGCCGCTGAAGGCCACCAATGCGACCCGGTCGCCTTGCAGCATCCCCAGCAAGTCGATGATCTCATGCTTGGCGCGCGCCAGGCGATTGGGCGCAATGTCTTCGGCCAGCATGCTGCGCGAGCAGTCCAGCGCAACGACCAGATCCACGCCGCGCCGCTCGATTTCCCGCCATTCGAAACCGTACTGCGGCCCGGCCATGGCGATCACCAGCAGCAAGGCGGCCGCCAAAACCAGCAGACTCCGCAGCCGCCGGCGCGCAGTGAGGCTGGGCGGCACCAGCAGACCCAGGGCACGCTCATCGGCGAATTCACGCAAAACCCTGCGCCGCTTGCGCCGGCCGTAAAGGTAGGCCAGCACCAGCAAGGGCAGGGCCCAGATGAGAAACAGCATGTGAATATGAGCGAATTTCATGGGTTTTGGTTACCTGTTACCCGTTGGGCAAACCCTTTTGAACCGATCCGGTGCGGTGCACCTTTTTGGGGGGGCCGGCCACCCGGCAGCGGGCCAAGCGAACTCAGGGAATGCTGATGAACCTCGTATTCTTTAATATGATCCAGATTCCCAGCAAGGCAAAGGCCGGAATCATGGCAAACAGGTAAAGCTCCTCGTATTCGGCAAAGCCCGGCGCCTGGACCTTGGTTTTTTCCATGGCGTCGATGACCGTATAGATTCCTTGCAGTTCTTCCATATCCTGCGCCCGAAAGTACAACCCGCCGGTGGTTTCGGCAATGGCCTTCAGGGCGGCCTCGTCCATGTCCACCTCTTGATAAACATAACGCCGGCCGAAAACCGGATCATTGATCAAAAACGGCGCCCGCCCCTGCCCGCCCACGCCGATGGTGTGAATCTTGACTCCCTGACCGGCCGCGATCCCGGCCGCCACCTCGGGTTGCAGCTCCCCGCTGTTGCTGCGCCCGTCGGTGATCAGGATGATGATATTGGAGCGGCTCTCGATGTCCGCCAGCCGTTTGAGGGAGATGCCGATGGCATCGCCGATGGCCGTGGAGCGACCGGCCGCACCGATCTCCAGCCGTTCCAGAATGGCGGCAATGGTCGCATAATCCCGGGTCAGCGGCAATTGGGTGTAGGCCTGGCTGCCGAATACCACCACCCCCATGCGGTCGGTGCTGCGCTTGCCGATAAAATCGGCCACCACGGTCTTGACGGCCGCCAGGCGGTTGATGATTTTGCCGTCATGCTGAAAGTCGAGGGCCGCCATGCTTTCGGACAGATCCAACGCCAAAATGATGTTGATGCCGGGGGTTTCGATTGGCAGGCGCTGCATTCCCCACTGCGGCCGTGCCAGGGCCGCGACCAGCAGCACCAGGGCAAAATAATAGGCCCACGGCAGCAGCCGGTGGAACATCAGGGCCGGCGATGCCGCCAGGCCGGCAGCCGCCTGCACGCTGGAGGCGGCCATGGCGGGCCGCTGGCGGCGATGGCGGTACCATACGATCAGCGGAATCGCTAACAGCAGTCCAAAGGCATATGGGGTGGCAAAACGGAACATCGGGCTAATTGAGTTTGTTGGGTTTTTGGGTTTGTTGGGTTGTCGGGTTGTTGTCCGGCTGCGCTCCGGCGACGGGTCCAACCGGTGTGGTCCGCTGCACGAAAGTGCGCACGAAATTCAGGTCGCGCGGCATTCTTTCCGGATCGACAGGCCTCTCGGCGAATTTGATCGGTTCGGCCGCGCGGCAAAGCGCTTTGAGCGGCTGGACGAGATCAAGGGGCAGCGGCAGCCGCTCCACGCCGGGCAGCAGTTCTTCAACGGTCATTTCTGCGGCCGGTATGCCGAAGCGCCGCTCCATATAGCGCCTCAGGATGGCCGACAGGCGGAAGTAAAACGGCTTGCCTGCGATGGTTCCCTCCGCCGCCAGGGCATCCAGTTGGGCGCAGGCTTCCTCCTGGGGGCTGGCCAGTGCTTGCGATAAGGGTCCTGCCGCGGAAGCGCGGTGGCGGCGGCGCCACAACAGAGCGGCCCCGGAACCCAGCAGGATCAGGACGGCCAGCGCCGCCATCCACCAGCCCCACTGCATGGGAATATCGAGGACCGGTTTGATGTCGTGAATGTCGGTCATCGTCTGCGGCGCTCCCGGACGCGGAAGTAGCGGGTGAGCGCATCGGCCGCCGATGCGTCGGTCCGGATCTCGATGCAATCCAGGTCGGCGGCCTTGAACTGGTCGCCGACCCGTTGAAAATCGGCCAGGCGGCGCTGCGTGTACTCCCGGCGGGTGCCGGCATGCGCTGCATCCAGCTGCACCCATCGGCCGGTTTCCAGATCCTGCATGGAAATGATGCCGGCCGCGGGCAGACTGAATTCGCCCGGATCGCTGATACGCACTTGAATCAGCTCATGCTTGCGGCTCACCGCGCGCATGGAGCGGTCCACCACAGCGCCGCCCCCGGGAAGAATAAAATCGGAAATGACAAACGTCACCGAGCGCTTGCGGCACACCCGGCCCAAAAACGCCACGGCTTCGGAAATAGCGGTGCCGGAATGGCGCGGCGCATGGGTGAAAATTTCCTTGATCAGGCGCCACACGTGGCCGCTGCCTTTTTGGGGCGGAATGTAGCGCTCGACCTGATCGGTGAACAAAACGGCGCCCACCTTGTCATTGTTGCGGACGGCGTTGAAGGCCAGGATGGCGGCGGTCTCGGCGGCCACCTCCTGTTTGCTGTTCGAGCGGGTGCCGAACCGGCCCGAAGCGCTCAAGTCCACCAGAAGCATGACGATCAATTCGCGTTCCTCGCGGTAGCGTTTGACAAAGGGCCTGTCCAGACGCGCCGAAACCTTCCAGTCGATGCTCTTGACATCATCGCCGGGGGCGTAATCGCGAACCTCTTCGTACTCGATGCCCGTCCCGCGAAACACCGACTTGTACTGTCCGGCCATCAGGGTGTTGACCGTCCGGCCCGTGCGGATGTGGACTTTTTTTATTTTTTTGATGATGTCGTGGGGCAGCATGGTTCCGTCGGTCCTCATCAGTATCTGCATGCTTCTCATTTTTGTCTCCCGTCCCCGGGAAAAAGCCAGGTGTTCCTGCGGGCAAACAGGCTGACCGGCAAACGGGGCAAACTCTAGGGCACCGGCACCGCATCGAATATCCGGGTGATGATGTGATCGGTGGTGATGTCTTCGGCTTCGGCCTCGTAGGTTGGTATGATGCGGTGGCGCAGTACCAGCGGCGCAATGCTTTTGACATCCTGGGGCGTAACATAGGCCCGGCCGTGCAGAAAGGCATAGGCGCGCGCGGCCAGGCTCAAAAAGATGGTGGCCCTGGGCGAGGCGCCGTATTGGATGTATTCGTCGATGCCGACTCCCAGCGCCGCGGGGTTGCGGGTGGCGAAAACCAGTTCGACGATGTAATCGCGCAGTTTGTCATCCATATAGATGCTGCTGATGAGGCGGCCGATCACATCGATCTGCTCGGCGGAGAGGACCGCCGCCAAGCGCGGCGGGGCCTCGAACCCGATGCGTTGCATGATCAGCTTTTCTTCGATTTTGTCTGGATAATCGATCAGCAGTTTGAGCATGAAGCGGTCCACCTGGGCTTCGGGCAGCGGATAGGTGCCTTCCTGCTCGATGGGATTCTGGGTGGCCAGCACCAGAAACGGGTCGGGCAGCCGGAAAGTGGTTTCACCTATGGTCACCTGGCGCTCCTGCATGGCTTCCAGCAGCGCCGACTGCACCTTGGAAGGCGCGCGGTTGATTTCGTCGGCCAGGATGATGTTGTTGAAGACAGGCCCTTTCTTGACCACGAAATCGCCGGTCTTGGGCCGGTAGACTTCCGTGCCGACCAGATCGGCCGGCAGCAGGTCGGGGGTGAACTGAATGCGTTTGAAATCGGCCTGCACGGTATCGGCCAACGCTTTGACCGCACTGGTTTTGGCCAGCCCGGGAACGCCTTCGATCAGGATATGGCCCTTGGAGAACAAACCGATGAGCAAGCCCTCGATCAGTTCCCGCTGACCGATGATCACTTTGGCGATTTCGTTGCGGATGCGATCGACCAGCGCGTGCTGCTGATCTATTTGTCGCGTGAGCTCCTCCATGGTTGTCCACTCCTTTGAAGCAATCCCGTCCAGATCCGATCTTTTTTCCAGAGGATGAACCGGTGATTTCATCCAATCGCGATATAGATAAAAAGATCGTCCCGCCTTGTCAAGGAGAAGACCGGTGAGCCGGCCGGACCGAACACTTCCCAATTGGCGCCATTCCAATAGCGGCCCCGGCCCCAAACCTCGCATTGCTCTATGTGACTCCCGGCGCCTGCGGCGGTGCGGGTGGCGCTGATTTTTGGCTTGTTTTTAAGCGTTTGAATAAGTATATGGTAATTTTTTTCCAAGCTTCCACCATCGATGCAACCTTAACTTTCCGGAGCATGCGTGCCGTGACACCTCTATTACAGCCCGGCTTGGACCAGCACAAAGTTTCCGTCGACTTTCATGCTGTATTGGACCTGATCCTTTCCACGCAACAAGCTGACGGCGCTATTCCCTGGTGGCCGGGGCATAAAACCGATCCGTGGGATCATGTCGAGTCGGCCATGGGCCTGACCATCGGGGGCGCTTATGCCGAAGCCCGCCGGGCCTTTGACTGGATGAAAGAAGCACAGCTGCCGGACGGCAGTTGGTATGCCGCTTATACCGGCGGGAGTCCGACCGATCACACCCGCGAGACCAACCATGCCGCCTATGTCGCTGTCGGCGTTTATCACTACTATTTGAGCACCCAGGATCTCGATTTCGTAAAACGCATGTGGCCTGTGGTTTCAAATGCCATCGACTTCGCCGTCCGTCACCAAAATCCATCCGGAGAGATTTACTGGGCGGTCAGTCCCCATGGCCGGGTCGATCGCATGGCCCTGGTGACCGGATGCAGTTCCATTTCCTTCAGCCTGAAGTGCGCACTGGCCCTGGCCCGCGTGCTTGGGAAAAACCGTCCCAAATGGCGCCAGGCCCTGCTGCTGCTGCAGGCTTGCCTGGAAAGCAAACCCCACCGCTTCAATACCACCAAGGCGCGTTTTTCCATGGATTGGTTCTACCCCATTCTGTGCGGGGCCATTACCGGTCAGAAGGCCCAGCATCGCCTGGACAGCTATTGGAAAAAGTTTGTAGTACAGGATATGGGCGTGCGGTGTGTTTCCGATCGTCCCTGGGTAACGGTCGCCGAATCGTGCGAACTGATCCTTACCCTGGGCGCTTTGGGCGATCATCAAAAGGCTGCGATCGTTTACCGCTGGATCTGTGACCGTACCTTTGAGGACGGCACCTTCTGGTGCGGGTTTACTTTTCCCGACATGGTCGTATGGCCCGAAGAGAAAATTTCCTGGACCAATGCCGCCGTATTGATGGCCGCCGATGCACTTTTTGCGCTGACTCCGGCAGGCCACCTTTTCTCACATGAGTACTGGCTGAATATGGAAGTTTAACGGTCGTGCGTAAAGATTACCGACCCTATGCCGTCAAAAAGGCCTGGTTGAAATTCCAGAAGTTCTATGCTCACCATTTCCTGGCGCCGCAGCTGCAGGCGCTGGGCAAAGGTTTTGCTTTTCTGGGTCCCTGGCATGTGCAGTTGTTCGGCGGTCCTATCGCCATCGGACAATATGCCACCTTCATCGCCACATCAGACAAGAAAGTGCGCCTTTCGGTATGGCCCGCACCAAAGGATCAGGGGCGGATTATCATCGGCGATTATGTTCTGGTCTGCCCCGGTGTACGCATCAGCGCGGCCAAGGAGATCGCCATCGAAGACAACTGCATGCTGGCCAACGGTGTCTATATTACCGACAGCGACTGGCACGGTATCTATGATCGCGTTTCCATGGGACATGCCGAACCGGTTCGTTTGTGCAAGAACGTGTGGGTCGGCGACAGCGCCATCGTCTGCAAGGGTGTCACCATAGGGGAAAACAGCATCATCGGCGCGGGCGCCATCGTGGTCTCGTCGATTCCGGCCAACTGCGTTGCGGTCGGCAACCCGGCCCGCGTGGTCCGGCAGCTCGATCCAAACGAAACCTTCACTACCCGCGCCCACTGGTATGCCGACCCGGCCCGCCTGGCCCGCGAATTCATGCGCTGGGAGCAGGCTGTGCTCAAAGGCAACACCTTCTTCAGTTGGCTGCGCCACTGCCTGTTTCCCAAGCACGGCGCATAAGGGTTCTTCAGCCATTAAAAAACCCCCTGTTTTCAATTGTCTTGTGCCGTTTTGAAATAGTGCATTATGTTTCATACAGCTTCACCCGGTTCCCGGCTCCTCTTCGATCTCAATTCCGCTCGCCTGAACTGAACGCCGCCGGCGATTTGCAATTTACCTTCGGCATTTCCGGGCTGATGAAAAGCAGGCGCTATGGATGATACTCAGAACCTCCCTGATGAGCGCATTCTCCCCGTTTTGGTCGCACAGGTCTACAACCGGGCCGGCCTTGGGGTCATCGGGACAGTGATCAACGCATCGATTCTCACCTATCTTTTATGGGGGCTCATCTCCAATATCACCCTGACGGTTTGGATGGCCCTGACCTTGCTGTCCGCAGGCATCCGCTTGATCGTCCTTAAAAAATTTAAAAAGCAGGAGAATTTTGCGCGCAACATCCATTACTGGAGAAGATGGCTGATTTTCGGCTTAGGGCTCTCGGGCATTTTATGGGGTTCCAGCGCCATCTTTTTGTTTCCGGCCGGTTCAACCGCCCATCAGGCTTTTATCGCATTTTTGATTGCCGGTATGGTGGCCGGCGCGGTCGGCACTTTCTCCGCGGTCATGGCCGCCTTTCTGGCCTTCAGCATACCGGCATTGTTGCCGCTCATCATTCGCTTCTTTATGTTAGGTGACCCGCTGCACCTTGCCATGGCCTTCATGACGGTGCTGTTTGCCGTCCTGACGTTTACCACCGCCAAACACATCAGCAACTCCATCCTGGAATTGGTCGTGCTCAAGGAAACTTTTTTCGATCAGCTCGAACATCGCACGGCGGAACTGCAGCGGCTCAATGAGCGCTTCAGTCAGGAGATTGCCGAGCACAAGAAAACGGAAAAGGCGCTTAGGGCGTCTGAAGCGCAGATTGAAAAAGCACTCGAAGAAAAAACCATTCTGCTTCAGGAAATCCATCACCGGGTGAAAAACAACATGCAGGTGATTATCAGCCTGATGCACCTGCAGTCTGCCCAAATCAAAGAAGAAAAAGTGCAATCAAGCTTCAAGGAGGCCAGCAGCCGGGTCAATGCAATGGCGTTGATCCACAATATACTCTATGAATCCAATTCCATTTCCGAAGTTCATCTGAGTGAGTATCTCCAGCGGCTCACGGACAGCCTGGTACGGATGTATGACGCGGGTGCCGTTCAAATCGAAATCCAGGCCAATGGTTGTCGGCTCAACATGGATCAGGCCATTCCCTGCGGCCTGATCCTGAACGAACTGATCTCCAACTCTTTGAAACACGCTTTTAGCGGCCCTTCAGGCCAAATTCGCATCGAAGCCTTTCCGTGCGAGAAGGACCATTACGTCCTTCTGGTGCAAGACAACGGTATCGGATTGCCGGATCATATCGATCTGCATCATGCGAGCACTCTGGGGCTCAGGCTGGTCAGGGGCTTGACGGTCCATCAATTGGGCGGCCGGATTGAAGTCGACCGCAGCAAACAGGGGACCTGTTACAGGCTTGAATTCGGAGGCCAGTGATGCGGGTCTTTGCACACATCGAGCACTAAGGCGCCGCCCGAGAAAGAAATACTTCTCAAAGATAGGAAGGCAAAGACATAGGCGGGGCCCTTTGGGAGAGAGCGTTCGCTGGTCTTAAAAGAAGGTCTTTTTTTCCGTTACCTTCATCCATCGTTTGCGCAGCAGGATGTGGCTGCCGAAAAGTGCTCCGCCCGCCATGGCAATCAAAGCGCTGAGCGCAAACAAACCCCGGGCGCCGATCTGCTGGTACAGGGCGCCGCTGAGAAATGAGCCGGTCATCAACCCGAGTCCGTAAGTGACCGCATTGTTGACCGCCTGCCCCAATGTCTTGGTCTCCCTGGGCGCCAGCATATCGATGTACAAAATACTCGTCATGTGGAATGTGCCGTACGTGAATGCATGCACAACCTGCAACATCAGGAGGACCGCGGCCGATTCGGCCCCCCACATTCCGGTCCAGCGCAGCACGGCCGCGCCGAAGGAAACGATCAACACGGTTTCGTAGCGGAACTTTTTGAAGATCCTTTCCGAAAAGAGCATGACCACGATCTCTGCGCCGACCGCCGCGGCCCAGCACATGCCGATAAAAAAGTTCCCGTATCCCAGTTCGGCCAAATGGATGGAATAGAAGGTATAATAGGCGCCGTGGCTGACGAGCATCAAAAAACCGCAGACCAGAAAAAGGGTGACCCGCACATTGAGCATATCGCGCCATCTGTTGAAAGCCGGAATTTGCGGCCCGTCGGACCTGGGGAATCCGAGAGCGACCAGCGCCTGCAACCAGGACCCGGCCAGAATAAAGCTGAGGATGATTTTGACCCCATAGGCATCGATCATGCGCCCCAGAGTCAGAACAACCAGGATGAAGGCCGCCGATCCCCATGCGCGCATGCGGCCGTAGCGCTTCTTGTCGAGGCCCAGCGCATCCATGGCAAAGGCTTCCAGAAAGGCGATCAAGGGAGCGTAAAAGACACCGTAGAGCACGGTGATGATCAGCATCCAGAAAAAATGGGTGGTCAGCAAAAACAGAGCCCACATGGCAGCGCTGGCAAAATTGCACAACAAGTAGATGGGCCGCCTTGTCTGGAACCGATCGGCCAGAATACTCCAGAAAATGGAAAAAAGGATCAGCACTACGGATCGAGTGGCTTGTAAGGCGCCGATTTGCCAGGCGTCAAAGCCGAGATGGTAACAGTAGAGATTGAAAAAGGGCAGCTGCATGCCCATAACGCCGAAGTACAAGAAGTACTGAGCCGTCAGGGGGCCGCGCCGGTTGGGGTGAAATCGCATGCACGGCATGATAGGGAAAGGACGTTCAAAGTGCAATTTAAAACGTTCGCCCCGCCTTTTGGCCGTCGCCCGTTCGCAGGCGATTCAATCGCGGAAAGGTTTGGGGCTGGAGGGAAAACCCGCAATCCGAAGCACGAAATTCAAAACAATTCCAAAGTTCGAAATTCAAAGCACAGAAACATGAAAGCCATTTGGGATTGAATTTCAATCGACGGACACGGATATCTTCTTCGGTCTTTCTTCCTCGGGTTTGGGTATGCGGATGGTCAGCACGCCGTTTTTGAAGGAGGCTTGGATGCTGTCGGGCGACACCGCGGAGCGCAGGGAAAATGAACGCTGAAAGCTGCCGCAGCTGCGTTCGCGCCGGAAATAGCGATCGTCGCTGACGCCTGTTTCGATTTGCCGTTGGCCCTGGATGAGCAGCAGGTTGTTTTTGACTTCGACGGAAACGTCTTCTTTTTTGACGCCCGGCAGATCCACCTGCATGACGATCCCCTCGTCCTCTTCAAAGATATCCACCAGCGGCCGCCAGGAGCACGCCGTCAGGTCTTCTTCCTCCTCGCCGGGGGTTCGCGGAAAAGCATCCTCAAACAATCGGTTGATGCGATCCTGAAGAGCGACGATGTTTCTGAACGGGTCCCACTTTATAACCGGCATGAACGCACCTCCTTGATCATCCAGGCAATTTGCGCATTTGGCCGGAAACTAAATCACCGCCGCGATCTTGTCAACCATGGGCGCCGCACCGCTGCCGGACGCACAACAGGTCTGGGACATCCATGCGCGTGCGGAAGAGTCGCATGCACTAAATAATCGTTTGCCGAAACATCTGGGACATCCATGCGCGTGCGGAAGAGTCGGCTGATGGATGCACGGCGCAAGAGCATGGAGGGGGACATCCATGCGCGCGCGGAAGAGTCAGGGGAAAGCCGCTCGGGCTGGATCCAGTTCCCGGCCGGATTCAGCACGGATTCCCAGGGACCCGTCAAAGTCATATCGAGCCGTGAAAAAGGTAGCCGGCGCGGGGTCGGTCGGAATCGGGGTCGCAATCGCTATCGCAGTCAGTCGAGAGAGGGCGTTCTTTTGCACCGGACAACATCGGCGACTTTGTTTCGATACCGATCCCGATACCGACCCCGACCCCGAAAAGTCCAACCGGCCGCAAACTGCTTTTTCCGCTGGTTCCCAAGCTCCAGCTTGGGAACCCGTTTCGGGAAGCTCCGCTTCCCTTCCCGCAGGTTGCCGTTGAACGGCTGAGAGCAACCGCATTTTCATCGGGCCGAAAAGTCATGTTGGAACGTCTGTGTGCGTCTTTTGGCGGCGCCATAACGGATGGGGGCTTTCTATCTATCATGGGAAGCTGAAGCTTCCAGACTGGGTTCCCAAGCTGGAGCTTGGGAACCAGCGGGAACCTTGGGCACCGCACCGCTGCCGGACGCATAACAGGTCTGGGACATCCATGCGCGTGCCGAAGAGGCAGGGGGATGCCGCTCAGGCTGGAATCCCGTTCCCGGCCGGATTCAGCACGGATTCCGAAGCGCCTTTACAAACTTCACCGGCGATGTTACTTTGCGGGCACTTTGTCGCCCTTAGGGGGTTTTTGCAATCTGCAGGTCTCCCGGCCCCCGGCAACTGATCAGATGCCATCAGCGATCCACCGGCGAAGGGGAGACACTCGCCAATAGCCCGCAGGAGTCGCCCATGGACTATATCAAAATCCGATTCGGGGATGAATTCGACCGCTTCGGATCCCACCTGGAAAGGACGCTTCAGGACTTCTTCCGCCCGCGGCCGATCAATCCCATGTTCGCATGCAAGGATTGCGGTTGGATTCCGCAGATGGACATCTATGAGACCGAAAACGAGGTGTTCATCTGGGCTGAATTGTCCGGCGTGGATAAAAATGATCTGGAAGTAGAAATCAACAACAAGGCGGTGCGCATCGCCGGATTGCGCAAAGAACTGCCCAAACCCGCGGATGGCGCCTACCGCCTGGCCGAAATTCGTTACGGTAAGTTCGAACGTGTGCTGTACCTCCCCTCGCCGGTGGATACGGAAGTGGTTTCGTCCAATTTCACCAACGGCTTTCTTTCCCTGCGCATGCTCAAGCTGAAAATGCAGAAAACCCACAAAGTACCTATCAGCGACGGATAGCCGGCCCAGCCCCGGCGGTCCAACCGAGACCACACCTCGTACAACGGGAGAGAGAAAACTATGGAAGCACGCAAGCGCTCAACCGCCAACAAGGAGGTTTTGATGCCCGAAAACAAGCCTGCGGGGGATTACAACGCGGGGAGCCTTCCCACCGTGTTGCCCATCTTGCCCTTATACGACGCAGCCCTTTTTCCCAAAATGGTGCTGCCCCTGGTGGTCATGCAGGGCGAATCCATCAAACTGGTGGACGAGGCCATGGCGCGCAACCGCATCATCGGCCTGGTGGTTTCCAAAAAGCAGGAAAATTCGCGGCCCGATCCGGAGGCCGATCTGGCCAAAATCGGCTGCAGCGCCCTGATTCTCAAAATGGCCAAAACCGACGACAACCGGGCCCAGATGTTGGTCCAGGGGTTGAGCCGCTTCAGGACCCTGTCTTTTATTGAGGGCAAACCCTACCTGCAGGCCCAGGTGGATCATTTCGAGGATATCGAACATCAGAGTGACGAAGCATCGGCTCTCATGGCCAATCTGGTCAAGCAATTCAGCCGCATAGTGGAGTTGTCGCCGGGTTTGCCCCCGGAAATCGCCCAGATGGCCAACTCCATCAAAGAGCCCGGCACTCTGGCCGACATGATCACCTCGACCATCAATTCGAGCTCTGAGGAAAAGCAGCAGGTGCTGGAGGTCCAGGATGCCACCAAACGCCTGAAGCTGGTGACCAAACTGCTCAACCACCAGCTGAACATTCTTGAACTGGGAAACAAAATCCAATCCCAGGTCAAGGGCGACATGGATAAGCGCCAGCGGGAATACTACCTGCGCCAGCAACTCAAGGCGATCAAGGATGAATTGGGCGAAAGCGAAGAAAGCACGGTTGAGATTGAAGAATACCGAGCCAAGATCACCGAGCGCGGACTTCCCGAAGTAGCCGTCCGGGAGGCCGAGCGCGAGCTGGACCGCCTTTCCAAAATGCATCCCTCCTCGGCCGAGTACACCGTGGCCGCCACTTATCTGGATTGGTTGATCGAACTGCCGTGGAGTGTCACCACGGTGGACAATCTGGATATTCAGAAAGCGCGCAAGGTGCTGGACGACGATCATTTCGGACTGGAAAAACCCAAACGCCGTATCATCGAGTACTTGGCGGTGCGGAAACTCAAACCCGATTCCAAAGGTCCCATTTTATGTTTTGTGGGTCCCCCGGGCACGGGCAAAACCAGTTTGGGCGCCTCCATCGCCAGATCCCTGGGCCGCAAATTTCATCGCATCTCCCTGGGCGGCGTGCGCGATGAAGCAGAAATCCGCGGCCATCGGCGCACCTACGTGGGCGCATTGCCCGGACGCATCATCCAGGGGCTGCGCCGGGTGGGCTCCAACAATCCCATATTCATGATGGACGAGATCGACAAGGTCGGCAGCGATTTTCGCGGCGACCCCTCCTCGGCCCTGCTCGAGGTGCTGGATCCGGAACAGAACTATACCTTTTCGGATCACTACCTGGACGTGCCCTTCGATCTGTCCAGGGTGATGTTCATCTGTACGGCCAACGTGCTGGACACCATTCCTTCGGCCTTGCGCGACCGCATGGAAGTCATTCAACTGCTCGGCTACACCGAAGACGAAAAGGTCAAGATCGCCCAGCGCTATCTGGTGCCCCGCCAACGCAGGGAAAACGGCTTGAAGGCCGGCCAGATCACTTTTTCCTCCGGCGCCATCCGCAGGATCATCTCCGGCTATACGCGCGAGGCCGGCTTGCGCAACCTGGAGCGCGAAATCGCCACGGTCTGCCGCGGCGTGGCCACCAAGGTGGCCGAAGAAAGTATAAAGAAAGCCGCCATTAAGACCGAGGATCTGGCCGAATACCTCGGTCCGATCCGTTTTACTTCCGAGGCCAAAACCCGCATGACCACTCCGGGTGTGGCCATGGGTCTGGCATGGACGCCGGTGGGCGGTGACCTGCTTTTCATCGAGGCCACGGCCATGAAAGGGAAAAACCGTCTTACCCTGACCGGACAATTGGGCGATGTGATGAAGGAATCGGCCACGGCGGCCTTGAGCTTCATCCGTTCGCATGCCAAGGAGTTGAAAATCGATGAAGATTTCTTCGATCAACACGATCTGCATGTGCACGTCCCGGCCGGCGCCATCCCCAAAGACGGGCCTTCGGCCGGCGTGACCCTGCTGACCGCCATGGTCTCATTGCTGACCCGCAAAAAAATACGCAGGGACCTGGCCATGACCGGCGAAATCACCCTGCGGGGCCAAGTCCTGCCGGTGGGCGGTATTAAAGAGAAAGTACTGGCCGCGCACCGCGCCGGCATCAAGACCATCATTTTATGCAAAGAAAACGAAAAAGACCTGATCGATATCTCCGACAAAGTGAAAAAAGAGATCAATTTCCATTTTGTCGATAAAATGATCGATGTGCTGAAGATTGCGATAGAAGAATAGGCGGGCTTTCAGCTTTTAGATAAGGCTCAGGGTGATGTCGGCATCCCATCGGCAGCATGGCAATGGTCGATATCCGATAGATGCCGATACGCCCGAAACCGAGATCGCCGGTCGGTAGAAATGATTCTATGTTGGTATTGCGCAATCGAGTAGAAGTTGCTCCAAATCTTCATCGGATCACCTGAATCAACCCATTGCCTTCAGAACCAGAATCATGCCATCGAAAAAATTTCTCCCCCGCTTAGTGACACCAGCCATGGGACTGCTGCTGTTTTTATTTCTGCAGGCCTGCACCACCGTTCAACCTGTTCCGAGCCATCCCCCGGGCCGGACAGAGCTTCCGCCGCCTGCCCTGCCCGGCCAGCCCAAGCCATACCGGGTCTATGGGGCCTGGTATCATCCCCTGACCAATGCCAGCGGTTTTGAAGAGCAGGGAATCGCCTCCTGGTATGGAGAAGAATTCCACGGCCGCAAAACCTCCAATGGAGAGATCTACGACATGTACGCCATGACCGCGGCACACAAAACGCTGCCCCTGGGAACCTATGTTCGCGTACACAATCTTTCCAACAACCGCAGCGTGGATGTACGTATCAACGACCGCGGACCCTTTGTCAGGGGGCGGATTATCGATCTGTCCTACACTGCGGCCAAAGAGCTCGGCGTGCTGGGGCCGGGCACGGCACCGGTCAAAGTCGTGGCCCTGGGAGCACCGGCAGAGCCGCAAGCGCCGGGACAACCGGCCGGTTACCGGCCGGTGGACTACTACTCGGGCAATTTTACTTTCCAGGTAGGCGCCTTCGCCGAAATTGCCAACGCCGAACGGCTCGTGCAAAAGCTCAATCAGCAGTTTGAAAATGCGCACATGGTCACCTATTCCGACGGAACCCGGACCTTTTACCGCGTGCGCGTGGGCCGCAGCACCAACCTGGATCAGGCCGTACAGTATGAGCGCACGCTTTCGGAAAATGGATATCCGGGGGTATTCATAGTAGCTGAGTAAGAGAGAGCATTTGAAATTTCAAATTTGAAATTTGAAATCAACGGCCATGAACCCAAAAAAAGTGATTTTTCTCGATCGGGACGGCACGATCAACCGCGAATCGGCCGATTACATCAAATCCTGGGAGGAATTCGAGTTCCTGCCCGGCAGCCTGGAGGCGCTCGCGCGGTTAACCCGGAAGGGCTATACGCTGATCCTGATTACCAACCAGTCGGCCGTCGGAAGAGGGTTTGTGGCGCAGCAAACCCTTGATCACACCCACAGCCACATGCGCGCGGCGGTCGCGGAAGCAGGCGGGCGCATCGAAGGGGTTTTTTTCTGCCCGCACCGGCCGGATGAAAACTGCGCTTGCCGCAAACCCAAGCCGGGTCTTGTGCGCCAGGCATGCGAACGCTACGGGATCGACCCGGCGGACAGCATCATGATCGGCGATAGCGCCAGGGATATCCTTTGCGGGCGCAATGCCGGCTGCGGGATGACCATCCTGGTGCGCACCGGCAACGGCCTTGAGGCAGAAAAGGCGCTGGCGGATCAAAACGCGCATCCGGATGTGGTGACCGGCGACCTGCTGCAGGCCGTTGCCATCATCGACGATCCTTTTTATCTTCGAAAATATTTCCGATAGTACACCGGGCCGCAGCGGTTCCGGCGATCCTGCTATGAATCCCCTTGAGCACTGCATTTCAGTCATATGCCGCTGTCATCTCCTCCCGAAAACACCTCTTCTTTGTGATCGCAGCGCCGGATGCAGCCCGGGCGGTTCGCCGGCCGAAAATACAACTTCACTATGCGCCAAAAAAGGATTAAGCTGATATTTCTATGTTTTGGCTGGTCATTTGTTGCCTTGCAAAGAGGTCTTATATTAACCCTATTGACTACAGGTTGCCGGAAAGATCCTAATAACCATTGGAGCAACCCTTATGAGTATACAAGAAAACGGAGCAACCGAAAAGGAACTTGAAAAGGCCCTGGGAGAGTCCCAGGCCGCGAGGTACGACCTGCGCCTTTTTGTCACCGGGTTGACTCCAAAATCGGTCAGAGCGATCACGAATGTAAAAAAAATCTGCGACGAACACCTGTCGGGCCGCTATGAGCTCGTGGTCATCGATATCTACCAGCAGCCCACGCTGGCCAAGGGTGAGCAGATCATTGCGGCGCCGACCCTGATCAAGAAACTCCCCCTTCCCCTTCGAAAACTCATCGGCGATATGTCCGATACGGAGAAATTTCTAGTCGGAATTGATTTCAACCCAGGAAGACGGTAAAGGCTGCCCAATGAATGAAATGCTGAAAGTGGATGGGTTCGGTGAAGAATTGCAGCACCTGAAGTCCCGGCTGGCAGAGGCGGAATATACCCTGCGCGCCATTCGCAGCGGCGAGGTGGATGCGCTGGTTGTCGAAACCAAAGAGGGCGAGCAGGTCTTCACTCTGGCCGGCGCTGAGCATCCCTATCGGCTGATGATTGAAATGATGAACGAGGGATCGGCCATCCTGGCCCACAACGGCACAATTTTTTATTGCAACCAATGCTTTTCCGCCATGGTCAAAACACCCCTTGAAAAAATCATCGGCGGATCGATCTACCAGTTCATCCAGCCGAAGGAAAAGAAGCTGTTCAAGACCCTTATAAAGGAAGGGGTCAACAGCGGCGGCAGGCAGGAGATTGCCCTGCGAGCAGGCGATGGGACTTCCGTCCCTATTTTGCTCTCGGCGAGTAATTTCCAGAGCATCAACGCCGCAGGCGCGATATGCCTTGTGGCGACCGACATCAGCGAGCAGAAATACTCCGAGGAGTCGTTGAAGAAAAGCGAAAAAGAGTTGAGAATAAAAACCCAGAGCCTTGAAGAGGTCAACGCGGCATTGAAGGTATTGCTAAAAAGAGTGGAAGAAGGGCGAAGGGAACTTGAGGAGAAAATCCTGTCCAATATCAGGGAACTGGTTTCACCCTATATTGACAAATTGAAGACGACCGCATTGTCTGAAAAACAGATCACCTTGCTGACCATTGCCGAAACCAACCTTGACCATATCGCCGCTTCTTTCCTCCACAATCTGAAAACCAAATATTTGAACCTGACGCACAGGGAGATCCAGATCGCGACGCTCGTCAAGGAGGGCAAGTCAGTTAAAGATATCGCCGAAACGCTGAATATCACCGCCAAAACGGTTGAATTCCACCGCAACAGCCTGAGAACGAAACTTGGTTTGAAAAACAAGCGCGCCAATCTTAGATCCCACCTGCTCACCTTCCTTTAAACCCATCGTATACTAGAACTTACCTGGTAATAAATTGGTATTGCATTAGACCCTTATCCCCCTTAGATTTGAGGCTCACCTAAATTCCCGATGAGGTAATGCCAGGCACATGCAGATAACAGAAGGCTTTGGCAAGCTGCTTTCGCTCAAATCCCGGCATACAAACATAAAAAAAGCGGGAGAGGATTCGAGATGAAGAGTCCGCCTGCCAAAAAAAAGAAGGCAACCGGGACGGATGCGCTCGATGAGGTCTGGATACTGAAATTGTATGTCGCGGGGCAGACGCCGAATTCGATCGCCGCTTTTGCCAATCTCAACAGAATCTGCGACCAACACCTCAGGGGGAAATACCGGATCGAAATCGTCGACCTGCTGAAAAGCCCGGAACTGGGAAAGGGAGACCGTATCTTCGCCACGCCCACGCTGGTAAAGAAGCTGCCCGAACCGGTCAAGAAGATCATCGGAAACCTGGCGGACACGGATCACGTACTGGTCGGCCTGGACCTGCAGCCTGCCGGCAGATCGTCCAAGAAATCGAAAAGGAAACCCTGATGTCAGAAAAAAAAGCGAAGGGCACATATAAAATTAAACCCACAACGGCCGCTGAAGAAAAATACCTTCTGCGCCTTTACATTGCCGGAATAGAGCGCACCTCCGCGAATGCCATCGACAATCTCAGGCGGGTTTGCGAGGAGCACCTGGCAGGCCGCTATGAGCTGGAGATCATTGATATCCGGGAACACCCCACGCTTGCCAGTCACGAGCAGATCGTAGCGACCCCCACCCTTATCAAGCAACTTCCCGCGCCCCTGCGCAAGTTGATCGGCGATATGTCCAATAAGGATAAGGTTCTTTTGGGAATGGATTTGCGACCCAAGAAAGATTGAAGAAGCCCGTCTGAATCATTGGGTACCCTCCCGCGTGCCCAGCCCGTACCGGCGCCTGATCATACAAATCTGCACGCAGGGCACCCAAGCATCATTCTTGACACTTGTGCACATTTAGGCAATTGTTCAGTCCGTTAAACGGCAGGGAATGAATGGCGCATCCCAAACTGTTTCCTATTCACGTAACAGGGCAAACTCCTTCGAGCGGCCATGCAAGATCATGTTCAGAGCACTCTGGAAGGTCAAATCGAACGCATCAACTTCCGCAATAAAGACACCCATTTCATGATCGCAAAATTCCGCCCGAGCGATCGGGCCGGCCTGATCACGGTCCTGGGCCATATTCCCGAACCAAAACCGGGCGAAACCCTGCGATTGAACGGAACCTGGCAGAATCACCCGCGTTTCGGCCAGCAATTCGCCGTATCTCACTTCGAAATACTCCTTCCCGCCGGAGTTGAAGAAATCCGCCGCTATTTATCTTCCGGTTTGATCAAAGGTATCGGCCCCAAGATGGCCGAACGGGTGCTGCAGCATTTCAAGGAAGAGACCCTGAAGGTCATTGAGCAGGAGCCTGAACGAATGACGCAGGTGCGCGGCATCGGTCCGAAAACGGCCCGCACCATCAGCGCGGCCTGGCAGGCGCACCACCAGGTGCGCGCCCTGATGGCGTTCCTGCAGGCCAAGGGCATCAAACCGGCTTATGCCGCACGCATCTACAAGCAATATGGCGCCGATGCCCTGGAAATTGTGCGTCACGATCCTTATCGATTGGCCGCCGATATCCCGCGCATCGGTTTTTATATCGCCGATGCCCTGGTGCGCCAATCGGATCTGCCCGTCGACGAATGCGAGCGCGCGCAAGCCTGCCTGCGCCACCTGCTTGAAGAGGCTTGCGACGACGGCCATGTGTGTGTCTCCAGGGAAGATCTGCTGGAGCGCTGTTGCAGCGCTTTTCAGCTGGATTACCACGCCGTACGTGAGGCGCTCGACCATCTGGCGGCCCAAGGATGCATCACGCTTTGCAGCCGCGCCCCCGATTCGCCGGTGTACCTGGCCCCGCTCTACGCCGCCGAAAACGAAATCAGCCGCCGCATTCGCGCCATGCTCGAAATTCCCGTTCCCCCCGCGCCCATGGATGCCGGCGAAATCATGGCCGCCGTGGTCCGGCGAATGGCCATTGCACTTTCCGAGGCCCAGTTGGCCATACTGGAAAGCGTCTTTCACCATCGCTGCGTGGTCATCACAGGGGGGCCGGGCACCGGGAAGACCACCTTGATTCGCGCCATCGCCGCCGTATTCGAAGCCGCCGGACGCAACTACCTGTTGGCCGCACCCACCGGCCGGGCCGCCCGCCGCATGGCCGAGGTGACCGGACGGCCGGCCGCCACCTTGCACAAAATGCTCGGATATAACCTGTCCGAAGGACACTTTGAACGCGACCAGGATGATCCCCTCGATACGCAGGCCCTGATCGTGGATGAGGCCTCGATGGTGGATGCCGTGTTGATGGGGCATCTGATCAAGGCCTTGCCGCTGCAGGCCAATTTGATTCTGGTGGGCGATGTGTTCCAATTGCCCTCCGTGGGACCGGGCAATGTGCTGGCCGATATCATTGCCTCCGAGGCGGTGCGGACCTTCGGATTGGAGGAAATTTTCCGCCAGGCCGCCCAAAGTCCGATCATCGTCAACGCCCACAAGGTGCGCCAAGGAGAACTGCCCGATCTGGCGCCGATGGCACCGGGCGATCCACTGATGCCGTTTACGTTTATCGAACAGGGGTCCCTGGAGGAGATCGCCCGCACCATCATCGAACTTTGCACCCATCGCATTCCCGAGCAGCTGGGCCTTGATGCCATGCGCCACGTGCAGGTGCTTACACCCATGCACAAAGGCACGGTCGGCACCCTGCATTTAAACCCCCTGCTGCAAGCCGCTCTCAATCCCGGCGCGGCCGAAAGCAGTTCTTTGGGAGGGCGGTTTCATTGGGGTGATAAGGTGATGCATCTGCGCAACAATTATCAAAAAGAGGTGTTCAACGGCGAAATCGGCACGATCTGCGACGTGGATGCGGGGGAAAAACGGTTGCTGGTAGAATATGAGGGCCGCACGGTGGCCTACGATGAAGCCGATCTGGATGAGCTGGCTCTGGCCTATGCCATTTCCGTGCACAAATCCCAGGGCTCGGAATACCCGGTGATCATTTTGCCCGTGGTCACGCAGCACTATGTGATGCTGCAGCGCAACCTGCTCTACACCGCCCTGACCCGTGCCCGCGACATGGTGATCCTGATCGGCTCGGCCAAAGCCGTGCGCGTCGCAGTTCAGGCCGATCAGCCCCGCCGGCGTCAATCCTGGCTGGCGTGGCGACTGTGTGATGCCGTTCGCCCGCCGGCCGGTTAGCCCCTTGCCCCAACACCAGCATTACACGATCCCGGGCGCAGCGGACAGCGGCTGTGGATCAAGCAGCGAGCGGCGGACTCAAGATCAGGTGCCGGACCAAGTTCACGGGGTAAAGGCCACGGGCGAACGGACAGCGTACTAGGAATCCGAGGACGAGGGGGTGGACTCGGAAGGATCGGGCAGGGGAACTTTGAAGAATTCAACCCCTTCACGCCGCAGGGTTTCCTCCTCCTGGGCGGTGCTGACCCCGCGGATGTTGCGGGGTTCGCTCGCGCCGTAGTGGATCTTCAGGGCCTCCTTGGCAAAGTCGGTGCCCACATTGTCGAAATTGTTTTCCACAAAGTGCATGACGGCGCGGGCCATGATCTCCTGTTCGGAAAGAGGCCTCCGCTGCGGCGGGATCGCGGGGGCCGCATGTTTGATCCCTTTGATGGCAAAGGTGGATGGAATCCGGGTCACATCGGTATCGTTGCAAACCGGACAGGCGATCAAGCCTTGACGGCATTGCTGCTCAAAGGCCTTTGAATCCTCAAACCAGCCCTCGAAGCGATGGCCGCCGCTGCATTGTAAATCATAGGCGATCATGATGCCTTCCACCCTTTTTGTTGAAATCCGCAGCAAAATACCACATGCGCGCACCACATGAAAGAAATTAATTGACAGAACGTTCTTTTTCATCAAACATTACGCTGCGTTCCGCGGATGCTCTCTGGCGCGGCGCATCTGTTTGAGCGCATTTTACGGGTCGCGCTGCTTGGCCTTTTGATGCCATGATGATATGCATTCCATTCTGCATGCGGAAGAGAGTTCATTTGCGAACTCAAAAATAGATCCAAGAGGAGTATTGCCAATGCCTGTGCGGATGAAAACCGGATTTCTAGTGGTGCTGTTGTTGTTGATGGGCGCGACCCTCCATGCGGCCGAAACACTGTATGTCTCTGAAGAGTTTGAAGTCACTTTTCGCAGCGGACCCGGTAATGACCGCAAAATCCTGGCCATGGTGCCCGCCGGCCGCGTGGTCGAGCTGATCAACAAGGGCGAAGAGTGGTCCGAGGTACGGCTGCCCAGCGGCAAGGAAGGCTGGATCCTGACCCGTTACTTGACCGATAAAATGCCGAGTGCGCTGCAATTGGCCCGCCTGGAAAGCAGGCACACCGAAATGTTGGCCCAGAACAAGGAGTTCCAGAAAAAAGTATCCGATCTGGCCGCTGAAAACCGGGCCTTGAGCGCCCAGCTGAAACAAACTCAGGAAACGCTGGCCGCAGCGGAAGCCAATTATGAAGGCCTTAAAAACGACTCGTCCGATTTCATGAAGTTCAAGGCTGATTATGAAAAGAACCGCAAGGAGTTGATCGAAATCCGGGGAAAAGCTGAAAAGGCTGAAAGCCAGCTCAACCGTTTGGCCAGCAGTCAACTGTACGAAGGGATGATTTACGGCGGCGGTTTGATCGTTTTCGGGTTTTTGGCGGGCTATATCCTGAAGCGGCCCAAGCGCCGCTCGCCGCTGATGTAAAGAGGAAAGCTGAAGTTGGTTTTATCCGGTAATCACCCATGGTTGTGTTGCGATGATCGATATTGAAACTGATGTCCTGGTGATCGGCAGCGGTGTGGCCGGTTTGTTGTTCGCCCTCAAAACGGCCGAGGTCGGCAGCGTGGCCCTTGTGACCAAAAAGGAAGCCATGGACAGCAGCACCAACCTGGCTCAGGGCGGCATCGCCTCCGTGTTCGGGGATTTGGACTGCTTTGACATGCACATCGCCGACACATTGAACTCGGGCGATGGCTTGTGCAATCGCGATGTGGTGGAAATGGTGGTCAAGGCCGGCCCGGAGCGCATCCGGGAACTGATCAAGCTGGGGGTCCGTTTCAATAAGGCCAACAACGCAGCGCTTGAAAATGACCTGCATGCCCTGGATCTGGGACGGGAAGGCGGCCATTCCTGCAACAGGATTGTGCATGCCAATGACATGACCGGACAGGAAGTGGAACGGGCTTTGCTGAGCCAGGTGCGCAACCATCCCAACATCCAGTTATACGAGAACCATATCGCCATCGACCTGATTACCCATTCAACCCGCATGAAGAGAGGCCTGGTCACCACCACCCATGAGGATTTTTGCTGCGGGGCCTATGTGCTCGACCGCAGCAGCCTGCGGGTCAAAACTTTCGCCGCCCACATCACCATGCTGGCCACCGGCGGCGCCGGCAAAGTCTACCTGTATACGAGCAACCCGGATATCGCCACGGGCGATGGAATCGCCATGGCTTATCGTGCCGGGGCCACGGTCGCCAATCTGGAGTTCGTCCAGTTTCATCCGACCTGCCTGTATCATCCGCAAGCCAAAAATTTTCTCATTTCGGAAGCCGTGCGCGGCGAGGGCGGCATCCTGATCGACGGCACGGGCAACCCGTTCATGCGCCATTACGATCCGCTCAAGGATCTGGCCTGCCGGGATGTGGTCGCCCGGGCGATCGACACCGAACTGAAAAAAAGCGGGGACGAATCGGTCTTTCTGGACATCACCCATCGGCCGGCGGACCTGATCCGGGAACGTTTTCCCAATATTTACGCCAAATGCTTGAGCCTGGGCATCGATATGACCCAGGCGCCCATCCCCGTGGTGCCCGCCGCCCATTACATGTGCGGCGGGGTGGTCACGGATAATCGCGGCCGCACCGATATCCAGAATCTTTTTGCAGTGGGCGAAACCGCCTGCACGGGTCTGCACGGCGCCAACCGGCTCGCCAGCAACTCGCTGCTCGAGGCCCTGGTCTACGCCCAGACCGCGGCCCTGGAGGTGATCCGGCAACTGCAAAACAAATCTTTCAATCCCCGGCCCCTGCTGCCGGCATGGGATGATGTGGGAACCAGCGACAGCGACGAAACCATCGTAATTACCCACAATTGGGACGAAATCCGCCGTCTCATGTGGAATTACGTGGGCATCGTGCGGTCCGACAAGCGGCTGGAACGCGCCCAACGCCGCATCGACATCATCCAAAATGAGATTCACGACTATTATTGGCATTTTAAAGTGGTGCCCGACTTGATCGAACTGCGCAACATCGCCCATGTCGCCGAACTGATCATCAAATGCGCCCGTCAGCGCCAGGAAAGCCGCGGACTGCATTACAATCTGCAATATCCCCAAAGAGACGACCACACCTGGAAAAAAGACACCATCCTGAGGCGGCAATTCGTCGGATAGTGGCACCTGGCGCCTTTGTGTTTATTTTCATTGGCACCAACGGCTTTTGCCGGCTGCGACGATCATTTCAATCACGCTGATCCCATTCATCCCCCCATCGATTTGGAGCCAAGCAGCCGCTGCGGCGCACAGCCGTTGCTGTTTGAAGCAAATTTCCGGTCGCCCGGGTTGAGTGGGAAACGGTAAATAACCTTTTTTGCCGCCCGAAGAAAGGTGGACCTATGAAGCAACATTTCAGCCGCTGGCTCAATGCCGTCGCCATCGTGATTGCGCTGATGCTATGGGGGTGCGCAGGCGCCCCATTGGCGGTCGATCCGATCGACCCCGGACAGAACCCGCAGGATGCGATCGAGGAGCTTGGCCGCCAAATCGAGCGCGCAGGTCACAACCAAGTGGATGTCCTGTCGCCCACCTGGTTCCAACGGGCCCGGTCCACCTATGCCCGGGCCCGTCAGGATGTTGAAAGCAACGCACCGCCGGAAGAGATCCTCAAAAATATCGCGATCGCCCGCGCCGAGTTGCAGCAAGCCGAAGTGGTGGCCATCCGCTCCCGCGACCAGTTGGCCGAGGCGATCGAAAGCCGTAATGCAGCCCGCTCGGTCCACGCGCAGCAGTTCGGCCGTGAATACGACGAGGTGGAAAGCGATTTCTTGAAGCTCACCAGGGCCATGGAAGACAATGAATTCGAATATGCGCGCAAACGGAGCCCGAAGGTCGTCGAAGCCTATCGCGCGCTCGAATTGCGCGCCATCGATCAGGCGGCGCTGGGGGATGTCCGCGAGCTGCTCCAAAACGCCGCGGATGCAAAAGTTCCCCAGATGGCCCCCAAAACGTTCCTGGAAGCCCAGGAGACGTTTCGCCAGGCCGAAAACTTTATTGTCGCAAATCGCTATGACCGGGCCGGAATCAAGGAGCACTCCGATCGGGCCCGCTTTCTGGCACGGCGCTCCCTGGTGATCGCCGCAACCGGCCGTAGGCTTCAACAGATGACGCCCGAGGATATCGCCTTGTGGATGGAAACGTTTCTGTTTCAAACCACGTCGCGCTTACAGACGCAGGACCAGCGCAATACCTCTTTCGAAGAGCAACAGGACCATATTTTATCCACGGTGGATGGCATCTTGTCCGAGCTGACGCTGGCGCGCAAATCGGTCGAAGACAAAAACCTGTTGATTCAAAAAATGACCGGCCGGCTGGCCGAAATGGAAGGCGAGGCCCAGCAGGTCATGCTGGAACACCAGCGTCTGGCCGTCGAAAACCGGTTCAATGAGTTGTTTTTCCAGGTGCAGGGATATTTTCAGGCGCAGGAAGCGGACGTCATCAGACAATCCGATCAGATGATCATCCGCCTCAAAGGACTGCGCTTTCCGGTGGGCGGTGCCTCACTGCAGCAGGCGGATCAGGAGCTGCTGAACAAAGTGCAGCGCGCCATTCTGACGTTCGGCGCCCCCGAGGTGATCATCGAGGGCCATACCGACAACACCGGCGCCCCGGAAAAGAATCGGGCGCTTTCCAAACAGCGTGCCGAGTCGGTGAAACAATTCCTGGCGCAACGGTACACCCTGCCCCTCGAGAAAATCGCCACGGTGGGGCATGGCGACACGCGCCCCATTGCTTCCAACGAGACCTCGGAGGGTCGTGTGCAAAACCGGCGCATCGATGTGATTATCCAGCCGAGCCGGACCGAAAGCCCGTGAATCCGGCCGCCTTCCCTATTTCGAAGACCGAAGCTCCCGCAGGCTGGCGAAAATTCCATGCAGCATGCCCGCGAAGGTCACCAGCCAGGCCGTCATGGCAATGTAGACGAAACCTTCGGGAATAGCTGTGATCAAAGGCGCACCAGTCACTTCCGCCAGCCTTCGGGTGCAGGCCGTGTACATCCCCAACGGAAAGACCATGCCCCAAAACAGAGGGTCGTAGCGCAGCGGAAAACGGCGGTAGCCGTGCCGCCACACGCCTAGAATGATCAGCATCGGAATCCACCAAGTGGCGGTGGCCCAGAACAAAAAGGTCAATCCTTTCAAAAACGGCAGCAACTCATATAGAAATGAAGACGGCAGTGCATTGGCGATCAACCCCGCACCGCCCAGGGTGGAGATGGCCACCGCGCCCATGTTGATCCAGTACGGCGGCGTCAGGTCCCGGGGGGAGAAGTAAAAAAACAGGTAGCGGTAGAAAATCATGGAAATCACCCAGATATAGAGCATGCCTCCGAACAGCCAGGTGATGAAGGCCAAAAACAACACCGGCTCGCGGTACAGCTGAAAAAAGGGGGCCAGAACGACACTCAAAACCGTGACCGACTGTGTCGCCACGATGGCCAGCAGCCAGCCGCCGTTGATGCCTTCGGCGATGGTGGGCTTCTTCTCCTTTGTGATCAGGCCTGTGAATACGCCGTATATAAGACACAGCCAAAGTGCGATCGTGATGCACCACAATGCCGCCGCTGCTTTGAAACTTCCCGTTAACAGGATCACTTGGCTGCCGAGAACACCGGATGCGGCCACAACGGTAAAATATCCCGTGGCGAGCGTATGTTCCAAAAAGTCGTTCCGGAAGCGCTGGGTGAAGAATATGATCCGGCAGATATACAGCACCCAGAGAATTGCGTAAGCGGCGACATTGACCCCGAAGAGGGCCCTGGCAAAAAAAACAAACCCCTGGTAATAGGCCGCAATCGAAACGATCCCGGTGGACATCACCAGGGCGAAATAGGCGGGATGCAGCTTCTCCAGGGCGTTTTTGAAAAATTGCGCCGGCCAGGTCATTTTTCCGGGCCTGTCCGGCGCCGCTGCGGGCCCGGCCATCTTGCCGCCTGTTTGTCCAAACTTCCCGGTAAGACCCATCGGATAGCTCCTCGCGGCAATGCTGACTCGCGCAGCCCCTTTCACGGGTTTTTGCGTCTCGGATACAACACCGCAATCAACACCAGCGCAAAAACAATGACGAGCAAACCGGCGCCCGGCAACATGAAACTGCGAAAGAATTCATCAGCGTTCACATGGGGCGGCGGTTCGGAAGGCGAGGGGGCAACCCGGCCGTCGGATCTGCCTGCGGGGGCCGAGGCCGGCTCTTGCGCCTGAGCCACAAAGGTTGGCTGAATGTCCCAATGGACCGCCGCGAGCACCGATGCTTGCCCGGCGTTCAGTGCGGTCGCCGCGGCCAGCAGCAGCGCGCAGGCGATGACCCGCAAAACAGTGCGCCCATGCCGTTGCGGGCATCTTTTGAAGGCCCGCCGCCCGTTGTCAGCTTCACACCCGGGGCAGGCCCGGCAAGCCTGATGCGCACCCGCGCAGTCCATATTACGCCTCCCTGCCGTTATCCGCTAATTGGGTTTGACCGACCGCGCTCAAGGGAGCCGACGGATAGCGTCGGAATACGATCCACGGCCGGAAAACATACGTCAAAGGCAGGCTCCAGATGTGCACCAGCCGGCTGAAAGGCGAAAAAGCCAGCAGGGCCCAGGCCGTCAATACATGGATCTGGTAGCTGACCGGCACAGGCCGCATCAATTGCGCATCGGGCACGAACGTCACCAAGCCGCGGATCCAGGGCGCCAGCGTGTAAAGCACGTTGTAGTGTCCGAACAGGACGTTGTAGAGCCCTACGCCGATGACCAGCAGCAACCCGACAAGAGTGATCGTGTCGTTGATCGTCCCCGCCGCCTGCACCCGCCGGTTGGAGAGCCGCCGCCACAACAGCAGCGCCGAACCCACAAAAGCGGGGATGCCCACCACCAGCCCCATCCAGTAGGCCAGCGCCATGTGGGCCTCTTGATGGATGCCGAACAGATCGAAGGCGCTCTGCGGAATCAGCAGGCCGCCGGCATGCCCGAGAAAAGTGCCCACAATGCCCCAGTGAAAGATCACGGAACCGTAGACCAGTGATTTCTTCTCCAGAAATTCGCTGGAACGGGCATTCCACGCATAGCGGTCGCTGATATAACGGTAGGCATGCCCGAGCACGAATACGGCCAGGCACAAATAGGGAAATACGGTAAAAAGCAAAGTATAGGTGAGATCCATAATTAGTTCCTTCAGGCTCTACCGAACGATTTCCTCCAGGCGCATGCCGTCCATTGCCTCACCCACTGCCTCAAGCAGGGCGGCATACATCGGCGCGTCGGCCTGCAGGCGCGCGCTCAGGCTTTTCATATCGCCCATGTTTTCCCAAACCGTGGTCATGGCATCCTCGTCGCGGCATTCGGATAGAAATTCCAGCATAAGCGGCAGATAATCGGGTAATTCGGGACTCGTGCAGTCATACCCGGCCCGGTCATAGGTCTGCCGCAGCCGCACCAGTGCGACGTTCCTTTTGGAGGAGTCGCCGTAAAGATGATGGGTCATGTTCAAGGTGGCGCCCGGGTTTAAATCGAAGGCCGTCGTATAGGTCTGCTGGAGTGCCGTGAGTTCGCAATGCCGCATCGCCGCCAGCACTGCTTCCAACGCGGCTTTCTCAGGACCGCCGGCCATCCGGGCGACCACTTCCTGCAATTCGGGAAGACGTTCCCACAACTCGCGGTCCGGATAGTGCAGAAGCAGTGATAGCAATTTGCAAACGGTTCGGGTGGAGGACTTCATAGGCTCCTTTCGACAGCAGGCCCGCAGGCCGCGGCGACATTCTAGCTAGGTTCATCCGCAAAGCCGCTCAGGCCCTGCACCTCCAGTGTAGAGCCGTGCGCGACCGTTCCGCGCGTAGGCACCACGTAGCGTTCTTCAAAGGGCGCCAGCGCCAGCAGTCGATACATTTCCTCCAGGGTGCTCTCGCTCAGGCCGGTTTCTGACTGCCGGGGTGAATCTTTTTCTTCTCCCACACGCCGGTTCCGCATGAATTGCCGCAGCGCCATCAGGCGGTGCAGTGACAGGCGCACGGGCGCCTCGTCGCCGGCCGTGAGCAGGTTGGCCATATATCGCACCGGAATGCGCATGTGATCCAGGATGTCGCCCGAATCCTTTTCCGCCGCGTAATTTTGCAGCGGACTCAGCGGCGGGATGTACCACACCATGGGCAGCGTTCGAAATTCGGGGTGCAGCGGCAGGGCCAGCCGCCAGGTTTTGATCAGCTTGTATACCGGCGAGCGTGCGGCGGCTGCGAGCATGCTGGCGCTGATGCCCTGGGCATGCGCGGTGGCTTGAATCTGCGGATCGCGCGGGTCGAGCAGGATCTCCAAATGGGCCGGGTAGACCTCCTGGTCCGTAGCGGCCGCGGCGGCCTGGAGAATGCGTTCGGCATCGTACAGGATGATGCCCACGTATCGGATGCGGCCCACGCAGGTATGCGCGCACAAGGTGGTTTGCCCCGACTCGATGCGCGGGTAGCAGAAGATGCATTTTTCGGCCCGCCCGCTCTTCCAGTTGAAGTAGGTCTTCTTGTAAGGACAGCCGGTCACGCAAAACCGCCAGCCGCGGCAACGCTCCTGGTCCACCAGGACGATCCCGTCTTCTTCACGTTTGTACAATGCGCCCGAGGGGCATGAGGCCGCGCAGGCCGGATTCAGGCAGTGTTCGCACAGACGCGGCAGGTAGAACATGAACACGCTGCGAAACTGCAGGTAGGCGGCGTGGTCCAGGTCCTTGAAATTGACATCCTTGGGCGCGGTCTCGCCGGCGCCGGCCAGATCGTCTTCCCAGTTGGGCCCCCACTTTAAATCGAGGGGCTCGCCGGTGATCTGCGAGACCGGCCGGATGGCCGGCTGGTGTTTGCGACGCGGGCTGTCGATGAGGCGTTCGTAGTTGTAGTTCCACGGCTCGTAGTAGGCATCGATGGTGGACAGATCCGGGTTGTGGAAAATGTTCAACAGCTTGTGCGCGCGGCCGCCTGCACGCAAGGCCAGGCGGTTGCCCTGCAGGTGCCAGCCGCCGTTGTGAAGCCGCTGATCCTCCCATTGGCGCGGGTAGCCGATGCCCGGTTTGGTTTCGACATTGTTGTACCACATGTACTCGGCCCCTTTGCGATTGGTCCAGACATTCTTGCAGGGAATGCTGCAAGTATGGCAGCCGATGCATTTGTCCAGGTTCAGCACCATGGCGAATTGGGCTTTAATCTTCATACCACTGCACCTCCCCGGTCGCTTTGCGGACCACGATCATCTCGTCGCGCTGGGCGCCGACCGGTCCGTAGTAGTTGAATCCGTAGCTGAGCTGGGCATAGCCGCCGATCATGTGGGTAGGCTTGACGATGATGCGGGTCACGCTGTTGTGGGTGCCGCCGCGCTGCCCGGAAAGCTTCGAACCGGGTGTGTTGATGAGGCGCTCCTGGGCGTGGTACATGAAGGCCTTGCCCGGCGGTATGCGGGGGCTGACCACGGCCTTGGCCATCACCACGCCGTTGGCATTGTAACACTCGATCCATTCGTTGTCCGAAAGATCGATGCTGCGCGCATCCTCGTCGTTGATCCAGATCGCCTCGCCGCCCCGGAACAGGGTCAGCATGGTCAGGGTGTCGGAGTAGGTGCTGTGGATCGACCACTTGGAGTGTGGCGTCAGGTAGTTGAGCACCAGCTCCTTTTCGGGCGCGCGCAGCGCCTCGGCCCGGCCCATTGCCAGGATCTCCAGGGGCGGGCGGTAAAGCGGCAGCCCTTCACCGAAATCGCGCATCCAGGCATGGTCCTGGTAGAATTGGGCGCGCCCGGTCAGGGTGCGGAAAGGTACTTTCTGCTCGATGTTGATCACAAAGGGTGAGTAGCGGCGCGTCTCGCTTTCGATGCCGCTCCAGATCGGCGAGGTGATGATCTTGCGCGGCTGGGCTGTGATATCGGCAAAGGACCAGCGCTCGTCCTTGCGATCCATGCTCAGGTGGCTGAGGGCAAGACCGGTCTTGCGTTCCACCCCCTGCCAGGCCTTGACGGCCGTGCGGCCGTTGGTTTCGGGAGCCAGTACCAGGATGGCTTCGGCGGCCTGAAGTCCGGTTTCCAGGCTGGGTCGTCCTTGGGTGAGACCTGCTTCGCTCACCGTGCCCAGCTTGCCGGCCAGCAAGGCGACTTCCTCGACGGCCGGCCAGGAGATGCCCTTGGACCCCACCCCGGCCGTTTCGGCCAGAGGTCCCAGGGCGGTCATCATTTTGTAGGTGTTGGGATAATCGCGCAGGACCACCTGCAGGTTGGGCAGGGTTTTGCCCGGCACCGGTTCGCATTCGCCCTTGCGCCAGTCGCGCACCTCGGACTGGGCGATCTCGCCGGGGCTGTCGTGCATCAGGGGAGTGGCCACCAGGTCCTTGCGTGCGGCCAGATGAAGGGCGGCCAATTCGGAGAATTTCCTGGCGATGGTTTTGAACTGCTCCCAGTTGGTCCGCGTCTCCCAGGGCGGATCGATGGCCGGATTGAACGGATGGATAAACGGGTGCATGTCGGTGGTGTTCAGATCGTGCATTTCGTACCAGCCGGCTGCGGGCAGGGCCACATCGGCGTACAAGGCGCTGGTGGACATACGCAGTTCGTGCGTGACCAGCAGGTCGAGCTTGCCTTCGGGAGCCGGATCGCGCCATTGCACCTGTTCGGGGCGCAGATCGCTGTCGTCGTTGAACACGGCGCTTTCCACCCCCAGCAGGTGCTTGAGAAAATACTCGTGGCCCTTGCCGCTGGCCCCCAGCAGGTTGGCGCGCCATAAAAAGAGGATGCGCGGGAAATTGGCCGGATCGTCGGGGTCCTCCACGGCAAAGCGCAGGTCGCCCGATTTCAGGCGTTCCACGGCATGCGCGACGATGGCTTCAGCGGAGGCGGCGCCCTGCGCCTCGGCCTCGCTGCAGATGTCGCTGGGGTTGCGGTTGAACTGTGGATAGGAGGGCAGCCAGCCCAGGCGCGCGGCCAGGGCGTTGTAGTCGGCCATATGGCGGGGATAACCGTCGCCGGCCGAAAGGGGCGAGCGCAGCGTTTGGGCATCCATGGTGTCATAACGCCACTGGCTGGTGGCAAAGTAGTAGAAGGAGGTGCCGTTTTGCAGGCGCGGCGGGCGTCGCCAATCCAGGCCGAAGGCTATCTGGGACCAGCCCGCCTGCGGACGCACCTTCTCCTGGCCCACGTAATGGGCCCAGCCGCCGCCGTTGACCCCCTGGCAACCGCACAGGCTGATCAGATTGATGATGGCGCGGTAAATGGTATCGCTGTGAAACCAGTGATTGCTGCCGGCCCCCAGAAAGATCATCGATTTACCGCGCGTGCGCTCGGCATTGTCGGCGAATTCGCGCGCCACGCGAATGGCGTCTGCGCGCGGTACGCCGGTGATGGCCTCCTGCCAGGCCGGCGTGTACGGCCGCGGATCGTCATAATCCCCGGGGTCGTCGGCCGCCCGGGCGGGTGCTTCGGGACGCGCCACCCCCAGGTGCGCGGCCAGCAGATCAAAAACCGTGGCCACCGGTATCTCACCGGCGGCGGTGCGCACGAAGCGGACCGGCACCAGGGCGGTGCGGGTACGTGCGCCGGCGCTATTGAAGAGCGGAAAGGAGACCTGCAGCCATTGCCCTGCGCCCCCCGCCAGGGTCAGCAGCGGATCGATGGGGCCGCTGTCGTCCTCCAGTTTGAGATTCCAGCGCCCCTCCTCGTTCCAGCGGAAGCCGATGCTGCCGTTGGGTACGCGCGGTTGACTGTTCCGGGCATCCCAGACCACCGTTTTCCACTGGGCGTTGTTGCCCTCCTTCCCGATGTCGGAGGACCGCAAAAAAGGTCCTGCCGCATGCGTTTCGCCGTGCGCTTCAAGTACCACCAGAAAAGGCAGGTCGGTGAATTGTTTGGCGTAACCGGTGAAGTAATCGACCGTACGGTCGATGTAGAACTCCTTGACGATCACATGGGTCATGGCCATGGCCAGGGCGGCATCGGTGCCGGCCTTGGCCGGCAGCCATACATCGGCGAACTTGACGTATTCGGCATAATCCGGCGCCACGGCTGCCACTTTGGCGCCCCGGTAGCGCGCTTCGGTATAGAAATGGGCATCCGGAGAGCGCGTCATGGGAATATTGGTGCCCCATACGATCATGTAGGTCGATTCGTACCAGTCGGCGCTCTCCGGCACATCGGTCTGTTCGCCCCAGATCTGCGGAGAGGCGGGCGGCAGGTCGCAATACCAGTCATAGAAGCTGATCATGGAGCCGCCGATCAGCGAGAGAAAACGCGCCCCGGAAGCATAACAAACCATCGACATGGCCGGAATGGGGGTGAAGCCGAAGATGCGGTCAGGTCCATGTTCCTTTATCGTATGGATCAGGGCAGCCGCGATCAGGGTGGCGGCCTCGTCCCAATCCACTCGCACGAACCCTCCTTTGCCGCGCTCGCGTTGATAGCTGCGGCGTTTTTCCGGGTCCTGCACGATGCTGCGCCAGGCCGCCGGCGGATCGTGATGCGTATTCAAGGCCGCACGCCACATCGAAAGCAGGCCGGCGCGCATGAGCGGATATTTAAGGCGCACCGGGCTGTAGGTGTACCATGAATAGGTGGCCCCGCGCGGGCATCCGCGCGGTTCATGGTTGGGGAATCCTTCGCCGCAGGCGGGATAGTCGACCGCCTGGGTTTCCCACACCAGAATACCGTCTTTGACATGCACCTCCCAGGAGCACGAGCCGGTGCAATTGACGCCGTGCGTGGAGCGCACCTTCCGGTCGTATTGCCAGCGCCGGCGGTAGTAATGCTCCCACTCGCGCTGGCCGCAACGGACCTGGGTCCATGCGTCAGCGCTCTTTTCTTCGTGGCAGCCGAATTTCTCTCCCCGGGAACGAAAGAAGCGAAGCTTGGAAAGAAAGGATCGTTCGGTCAAGCTGACCTCCAGGAATAAGATGTTTTCTTTGGGTTGAACATCTCCCCCGGTGAGCGGAGATTGCGTGAAATGGGCTTCGCAAGCACAGGCGAGCGAATTTATTTGAGTATCGCACCCTTACAGAAACAGGTCACGCCGGAGCGAGCAGTACCGGACGGCGGAAGCGGGTGGCGGATGGGTGCTTTGAGCATGATGAGGAGCATTCGTGATGGCAGCTAAACTAAGCACGTGCATGGTTGCGTCAAGTCAAGGCCGGGTGGCCCATCGTTTTCAGGATGGGTGATCTATTCGGTTCCCAGGCCGTACTTTTCCATAAATATGTCCAGCATCGTATGGTACTGTTCGTGCTTGCCCACGCCCACCACCTCTGCTTCGATTTGTTTGAATTTAGTTTCCAGCTGGGCGGCGGTGCTGGCGGGCAGGCGCTCGGCGGCCAGCGGAAACAGCACTTGATCCTCTTTTTGGATATGGCGTTTGAGCACGTCGATATATTCGCCCGCATGCATGCTGAAGCGTTCGGCCGACTGCGGCCTGCCCGCTTCGTGATCTTTCAATGCGCGCGCCATTTCACGAAGATGCGTACGGCCCTGCTCGTGCTCGTTGAGCATCACCCCGATGGGACCGCCCTGGCGTGAGACGCCGACCTGCTCCAGGGCCGGGAAAAGACCACTTTCCTCTTTTCCGTGATGGCACGTGTCGACAAACGTGCGGAAGAAATCAAGCAAGGCTTCGGCGTCCTTCACCAGCCCTGAATTTTCGCCCCCAACCAGCCGTTCGGCGATGACGAACGTTTGCATCCGCTTATTCCAGGACGCGGGGCGCGCGCGGGCGATGTCAGCCGCCGCGTCGGTGCAACTCGCGCAGGCTCGCGCTCCAATGCTGGCCGAGGAGCGAGAGCGAACGGAGCCCTTCCTGGGTGCCCGGATGGTTCGCCAGCATCAGCAGGTTGACCAAGCCCCCCTTCGCCGGCGGGGTCTTGGCCAGATCCCGGCTCATGGCGCTGATCGCGTCGGCCATGCTCATCAGCAGATACTGGCTTTCAGGCCGGTCGAGAACCTGAAGCAGACGCATCAGCCCCCGGTTCCGGGTCAGGCGGTCGAGCAGCGTGATGCCCTCGCTGAACGCCGAGGATAGGCGCGTGACGATTTCGTCCGACATGGCGTCGCGCGCCGACGCGACCAGGGTCGCGAGTTCGGACAACTGCTCGATGTCGCGCGCGATGTCCTCGGGACTGCGGGCGGCCGGCGCGGCGGCGGTTTTGCTTTCGGAGTTCATGGCGTCGGCCTTCAGAGTAAACCGCGCACGCTGGTCCAATACATCTGGTTATAGGACATCTTGAACCAGTGCATTGACTTGTTCGCGGGCCTGAGATCGGGCGGATTTTGGTAGTTGAACATGGCGTAAGTCGCGCGGTCGTGGCCGGCCTCGATGAAGCAGTAGACCTTGCCGTCGTATTCGCGCACCGGCGCGCCGATCTTGACGATCGAGGCGATGTTGTCGGCGACCACCTCGGCCTGAAAGTGGGCGGCCGAGCCGGTCTTGCTGACCGGCAGGTTGGTGGTGTCGCCGAGCACGAAGACATTGTCGTGGCCCGCCATGGTCAGCTGATGGCGGTCGGTCGGAATCCATCCGGCGACGCCGAACTTGTGCCTTTCGATCACCTCCATGCCATGATGCTCGGGAATGGCGATGAGCAGATCGTATTCGTACTCGGTGCCCTCCTCGCTGCGCACGATCTTCTTTTGGGGGTCGATTTCCTTGACGTTGAACAGCGTTTCGTACTCGACGCCCATGCGGTCGAATTCGGGCTGGGCCCATTTGGCGACGTTTTCGATGCTGTGGATGCGGTTAATCGGGTAATGGTACTTGATCTTGACCTTGTCCCGGATGCCGCGCGCCTTGAAGTAATCGTGCAGGGAGAAGGTGAGTTCGACCGGCGCGATCGGGCACTTGTGGGGAACGTTGACGGTGATGCCGACGCGCCCGCCCCGGAACTCGCGCAGGCGCTTGAACATCTTGACCGCGGATTCCTCGGTGTAGAAGAACTCGGCGCCCTCGACCATGCCCGGAACCATGTGGGGCATCATGCGGCTTCCGGTCGCGATCACGAGAATGTCGTATTCGTGAACCTTGCCGCTCTTCGTGGTCACGCTGTTGCGGTCGAGATCGAACTTCTCGACCGGGTCGACGTGAAAGTCGACGTTGGGCTCCAGCAGGCTCGCCTGATCGCGGTACAACTCGTCCGGCATCATCTGCCCGAACGCCACGTAGAGCAGGCCCGGCTGGTACATGTGCCGGTCGGACGCCGAGAGCATGGTGATTTTCACCTTGCCGGAACTGGTCCCCGCCACCAGCCGCCGCGCCAGGTTGTTGGCCACGATGGTACCGCCCGTCCCCCCCCCCACGACTAGAATTCTCAAAGGTGCCTCCTTCGCTGAACGTCGACGGCGATTCGGATCGCCGACCGGATGCGCTCGATCCGCGCTATTTCGCCTTCCGCACCATGAGGTGCCAGACGTCGCCTTTTTTCTCGGAACTGATCATTTCGTGCCCGCATTTCTTGACCCACATCGGGACATCGGTCGCCGTGCCGTCATCGGTCGACAGGAGTTCGAGCGTATCGCCGACGCTCGCCTGTTTCATATAGGTGATCAGCTCCATGAGCGGGCCGGGACAAAACGTGTTGCGCGCGTCGATGGTCTTGATGTCGCTCATTTTTCGGTACTTTCCTGCTGCGATCAGAACGTGAGCAATTGCCCGCTCTCGGAGGAGGTCAAAAATCCGGTTAATCCGGTCGGCGGCCCCATTTCGGGATCGAGATCGTCCTTTTTGAGCTTGAGCAGGTCGATCGCCATTGAGCACGGCAACAGCTTGGCGTCGCCCAACTCGACCGCCTGCTGAAACAGCTGCTTGAACGGCGGAACGCCCTGTTGCGTCACGAGCGCGCCGAATTCGCCCTCCGCCGGCGCCTCCCCCTTGTGTCCTTTGACGAAATACTGCAGCGCGTTCATGGAGAAAAAGACGGTCACCTCGTCGCCGCATGCGGCCGCGACGGACGCAAACATCGCCGCCATCTGCAGCTTTTCACGCGTGCCGGACACGCAAACGATGTTGATTTTTCGGGACATTTCGACTGGTTACCTCGGTCGCGAAATCCAAAGAGAACGCTCCGCCCGCGATGGCGTTTCGCTCGTTCCCGGATCGGCGCCGCCGGCGCCGATCCGGCACGGACCTAACCACGCTTAGTGGCAGGGAAAGCCGACCGAATGACGCGCGTCGTGGGCGGCGTTATGAACTTCGGCCGTCTGCGCGAAGCCCGCGCCGTAGAGCATCACCATCCCGAGCAGGACGGCGCCCGCGAGCTGCATCGGCAACGAGATCGTCGCCGGAGCGGCGGCAACGCGTGGAGCGACGGCGGTG
>QZKV01000196.1 GCA_003599575.1 Desulfobacteraceae bacterium
CCCGTTGATGATAGTTTGTTTTGTCGTAAATCCATTCTATCTGCTTGTTTTCACAAGCACAACGGGGTTTTTCTATTTTTTTGACGGTTTATCCGGGGTAAGTTCGGTAAGTTCCTTTAAATGCCATGGAATCTCTGCCATGAACAGTCAATGCGAGCTTCCAAGCTAAATATGAATTGGATTCAGTTTTTGCGAATGTGCCTATTTAGTGCTCGCGCCGCCATCCATTCCATGATATTGCAAAAATAGACCTGAGTTGAATCTGCTTCACGAAAAGACGGTTCAAACCTCTAATCCGGATATGGGGCAGGATTAATGAAACCGCACAGCAAGGCACATGAATGCCGGTTCGATCATGCGGTTATCATCTGTTTGGTTACAGCATTGTTTCTTTTCGCACCTGCAATGTTGACCCCTGCGTGCGCCGCGGCCCAAACTCACCACGGGGGCATTTTCCGGACCCATACGGCGTCGCCTTCTTCGCTGGACCCGCATACTGAGGCCGCCGGAACAACGCCGCTGATCACCAACACACCAACAACACACATGTTGCGCTTGGGTCCCGATATGACCGGCCTGGAAGCCGATCTGGCCAAGCGCTGGCCGCAGATCGACGAACTGACCTACGAATTCAAGCTTCACGTGGGGGGCCGCTTTCATGGTGTGCCGCCGGTCGACGGGCGCGAGCTCACTTCCTCGGATGTCAAATACCGCATCGAACGGGTGGCCGGCATGCACGGCAAGGCGGCCGATCTCAAGCAGTGCTATTACTTTGAGGGTTAAATTAGACGCCATGGAGACACCGGAAATGAATCCGGCCGACCGCGCGGTCCCGAATCAAGCAGATCCAGAAAAAAATTCTGGCCGACGTGTCCAACGTATTTCTCTTAACGGTGCACCGCTTCTTCAACCGCAAGCCGTACATTCATCTGCGGCAACGGTATACGCTGGACTTTGAACCTTTTATGGGGAGGATTATTGGATGTGACACCATTAGTAGTAAGCTCGAAACCACTGGGAACGGTTTTGCACACGCGTTCCATGAAAACGCTACTTAAGGAGGAATAAATGAAACGACGCAAAGTAAACGGATTCGTGTTCAATTCTCAACTGCTGCTGTGTTTCGCGGCCGTTCTTTCTCTCAGTCTCGGTCTTGCAGTGACTGCGTCCGCAGCCCCCCAACCGGTGTATGGCGGCATTTACAACACCCATACCACGGCCCCGCGATCGCTGGACCCCCACATGGAGACCGCCGGGCAGACGCCCGTCGTGACCAACAATACCTACAACACTTTACTGCGCTTCAGTCCGGATATGACCGGCGTGGAAGCCGATCTGGCCAAAAGTTGGCGACAGATCGACGAACTGACCTATGAATTCAAAATCCACGAGGGGGTGCGCTTTCACGATGTGCCGCCGGTCAACGGGCGCGAGCTGAATTCCGCGGATGTAAAGTACAGCATCGAGCGGGTGGCCGGCATGCACGGCAAGGCGGCCGATTTCAAACACCGCTACTATTTTGAGGGCAAGATTGCCTCCATCGAAACGCCGGACAAGTACACCGTTGTCGTCAAAACCAAAAAACCATATGCGGCCCTCCTCAGCTACATTTCGTCGCCCTGGTGCGCCATCGTAGCCAAGGAAGTGGTCGATCAACATGGCGATCTTAAGCGCCACGCCATCGGCACGGGCCCCTTCATTCTCACCGAATTTGTTCAAGGATCGCATATCAACCTTGTCAAAAACCCCAATTATTTTAAAAAGGGACTGCCTTACCTGGACGGCATGAATATCCGCATCATGCCCGATCCAAGCAGTGTGGTTTCGGCCTATATTGCCGGCCGGCTGGACGGCGCCCAGGTCACCTACCACTTTATGCCCACCATCAAGGAGAAAGTACCCGGCAACATCGTCGATCAGCTGGAAGGCACCCATATGTGGACCCTGCGCTTCCCGCCCTGGATCGAGGGCGTAAAGCCGCTCAAGGCGCCTTTTGACAAGCTGGAGGTCCGTCAGGCCGTTGCCATGGCCATCGACAAAAAGCGGCTTCTGGAGCTGGCCTGGGGAGGTTTCGGCACGGCTCAGGTCGGCCCCGTGCCCCAATGCGTGCAATACGCCCTGCCGCAGGAGCAACAGGTCGAATACAATCCCCAAAAAGCCAGAGAACTCCTGGCCAAGGCCGGATATCCGAATGGTTTTACAACCGAGCTGATGACATGGAATCTGCCCTACATGTCCAAACCGGCCCAAGTGATCCAGGAGATGCTTAAGGAGATCGGGGTCGAACTCAAGCTCAATCTGCTGGAGATGGCGCAGTACTTCAACAAGGCCTACCGCTTCGAGTACGAGATGGCCCTGCACATCATGACGGCCGGCGTGGACCCCGAAGAGTGGCTGGTGCCCTACTTCGGCCCGCTGGAAACATCCACTTACTACAAGTGGAGCAATCCGGAAATTTGGCCGCTGATCGACAAGCAGCAGCACATCATGATTCCAGCCGAGCGCCAGGCCCTGATAAAGGAGATCCAGAAAAAAGTAATGGCCGATGTGCCCAATATATTTTTGTACACCCAACACCGCTTCATCAACCGCAAGCCATACGTGCATCTGCGGCAGCGCTATATGCTGGACTTTCAGCCTCTTTATGGGGAAGATTACTGGATGGAAAAACATTAGAAAATGGGGCCAAGAGTTCAATCCCAGGCGGATCGAACTCTTGGCCCGGCTTGACTTCGGACCTGATCAAACAATCCCGGGACGATGGTCTTTGCACAATCTGATCGACAGAATACTTTAATTTCATCATCAATTTCTACGTTCACCTCCGGCAAAGCCGGCTTGGAGACTAAAGCCATATGCGAAGGTACATCATCAGGCGGCTGTTGTTGCTCTTGCCAACGCTGCTCCTGGTTTCCCTTATGGTCTTTTGCATCGTACGCATTATCCCCGGCGATGCCGTGGCCCTCATGGTCGCCGAAATGGGCTTTGCCGACGATGAAGCCGAACTCAGGACCTTGCTGGGCCTGGATCAGCCGCTGATCAAACAGTACGCCGCCTACATGGGGAAGGCCCTGAGAGGCGACCTGGGCATTTCTCTGTGGAGCGGGGAAACTGTGCTGAAGGAAATCGGCCGGCGCCTTCCGCTGACCTTCCGCCTGGCCCTCATGGCCCTGTTTTGGACCCTTTTGACCGGCGTTCCGCTGGGTGTTTTCTCCGCTCTCAAACAAGATACGTGGCTGGATTATCTTCTGCGCAGCGTGTCCGTCGGGGGGTTGTCCGTTCCAAGCTTCTGGCTGGCCACCCTGATCATGGTCTTCGGCGCCATTTGGTTTCAATGGGTGCCGCCCATCGATTTCATACCTTTCAGCCAGGACCCTCTGGGCAGCCTGGCGCAACTGGTGGCCCCATCACTGATTCTGTCCGTGGCCCTTTCAGCCGGCATCATGCGCATGACGCGCACCATGATGCTCGAAATTATGCGTGAGGATTACATCCGCACGGCACGCGCCAAGGGCCTGTCCGAGTGGGTGGTGGTGATCCGCCACGCCCTGGCCAACTCGCTGATCCCGGTGTTGAGCATCATGGGCATCCAGCTGGCTTATCTGGTGGGCGGCACAGTGATCATGGAGAGCATCTTTGTCCTGCCGGGCATGGGCAAATACCTGCTCGACGCCATCACCTGGCGGGATTACCCTGTCATCCAGGGCATCAATCTGTTCATCTGCACATCGATCATCTGCATCAATCTCGCGATCGATTTGCTGTACGGTGTTCTGGACCCGCGCATCCGGTACTGATCGCATGGCCCAAGGAGTGTCATGAAAATAAAACCCGTTGACCACATGGTAACCGCGAAAACAAAACCGGATTACATTGCCAGCGCAAAACCCCACTACCTGCCGGCGTCGCCGGTCGCCTCCGCCGCCCCCTACCGGCACCACTGGCTGTTGGACCTGGTGATCCAGATGGTGAAAACCAAGCCCCTGGGGGCCTTCGGCGGCGCACTGGTGCTGGGCATGGTGATGATGGCCTTTTTCGCCCCGCTCATTGCCCCTTACAATCCCAACGAAATGCACGGGATGCAGAGCCTCCTGCCGCCGAGCGCCGACTTCTATTTCGGTACCGATGCGCTGGCCCGCGACATGTTCAGCCGCATCGTCTACGGCGCACGTGTGTCTTTGGCCGTTGGCTTGGGGGCCGTAGGCCTGAGCATTTTTCTGGCAACGGTCATCGGGGTGCTTTCCGGCTATTTCGGCGGCAGGCTGGACGCCGTTATTCAGCGTTTCGTGGATGCCATCATGTCCTTCCCATGGATGATCATCATGCTGACCATCATGTCGATCCTGGGACCGGGCACCGTCAATGTCATCCTGGCCCTGGCCCTGGCCGGATTCGCAGGCAGCTCGCGGGTCATCCGCAGTGCCGTTATGGCCATCAAACACAGCGAATATGTCATGGCCGCAAGATCTGTCGGTTGCCGGCAGTTTACCATACTGCTGCGCCATATCCTGCCCAACGTGGCCGCACCAATCCTGGTGCTGGCCACTCTGGGCCTGGGCAATGCCATCCTGGCCGAGGCGGCCCTGAGTTTCCTGGGTTTCGGCGTTCCGCCCCCCGCCTCGTCGTGGGGCAGGATGCTCAGCGGCGACGGCCTGGATTACATGCTTAAAGGACCTTGGTTGGTCATCTTTCCCGGTTTGGCCATCAGTGCGGCCGTTTTCGGCTTCAACATGCTCGGCGATGCGTTGCGCGATTTGCTGGATCCACGGCTGACCGGCGGTGCAAGGGTGAATAAATGATGGCAACGGAGAATACCAACGAAAGCAAAAAACCGATTCTTGAAGTACAGAACCTCACCGTCCGGTTTGCACTGCGGGATGGCGACCTGACGGCGGTACAAGACGCTTCATTCGAACTTTTCCCAGGTGAATCATTGGGCGTGGTGGGAGAAAGCGGCTGCGGCAAATCGGTCACCTTCTTGTCGGTCATGCGCCTGATCCCCATGCCGCCGGGAATCATCGAAGCCAATAGGATGCGCTTCGACGGGTTCGATGTGCTCTCTGCCTCGAACAGGGAGATGCGCCGCATCCGGGGGAACAAAATCTCCATGGTCTTCCAGGACCCCATGACCTCGCTCAACCCGGTCTTGACCATTGGCAAGCAGATGGAGGAGAGCATCCAGCTGCACCTGGGTCTCAGCGGCCGGGCCCTGCACATGCGCTGCGTCAGTTTGCTGGACAAAGTGGGCATTTCAGCGCCGGAGATGCGTCTGAAGGCTTATCCCCACCAAATGAGCGGCGGCATTCGCCAGCGCATCATGATCGCCATGGCCCTGTCCTGCAACCCGGCCGTACTGCTGGCCGACGAGCCCACCACCGCGCTGGATGTTACCATTCAGGACCAGATTCTGCAGCTGATCCGGGCCTTGACCCGGGACATGGGCACAGCAACGGTTTTGATCACCCACAATCTCGGCGCCGTGGCCGGCACCACCGACCGCATCATGGTCATGTATGCGGGCCAGATCGTGGAAAAGGCAACCACGCCGGCCCTCTTCAAAGATCCCCGGCATCCTTATACGCAAGGACTGCTGCGCTCCATTCCGCGGGTGGACAGAAACTCGGGCAAACGGCTTTTTTCCATATCCGGCGCCCCTCCCGACCTGCTCAGGGAGAAGATCCGCGGCTGCGCCTTTGCCCCGCGATGCGAACTGGCCGACGATGTCTGCATTGAAAACCGTCCCTCACTGGAGCGCTTGTCTCCCGAACATGATGTATCCTGCTGGAAGGCCGCCGATGCAAAACAACAATGACAAAATACTTCAAGTCAGCGATATGAATGTGCACTTCACTTTCGGCGGGGGCCTGCTCAAGCGCCGCAAGGTCCTGGTCCTGAAAGCCGTCGACGGGGTCAGCTTCGATCTGGCGGAAGGCGAAACGCTCGGCCTGGTCGGAGAGAGCGGCTGCGGAAAGTCCAGCGCCGCCAAAGGTGTGCTTCAGCTTTACAAGCCCACCGGCGGACGGGTGCTCTTTCGTGGTGAGGATTTATGCGCGCTCAAAGGCGAAGGGTTGCGCAAAAAGCGCCAGCAAATGCAGATGATCTTTCAGGACCCCTACTCCTCGCTCAACCCGCGTATGACGGTATTCAGCATTATCGAGGAGCCCATGAGGGTCCACAACACCAATGGCGGGAGAAGAGAGCACCGCGAGCGGGTGATGGAGATGATGCATCTGGTGGGGCTCAATCCCACCGACATTCACCGCTATCCCCATGAGTTCAGCGGCGGACAGCGCCAGCGCATCGGCATCGCCCGCGCGCTGGCCGTGCGTCCCGAGCTGGTCGTATGCGACGAGCCGGTATCGGCGCTGGATGTCTCCATCCAGGCCCAGGTGATCAACCTGATCGAAGATCTGCGGGACCAGTTCAAGCTCTCCTATCTGTTCATCTCCCACGACCTGTCGGTGGTCAAGCACATCAGCCACCGTGTGGCGGTCATGTATCTGGGCATCCTCGTCGAACAGGCGCCCAAGGACGAACTCTACGCGCACCCGCTCCATCCTTATACACAGGCACTGCTCTCATCCATCCCGATTCCCGACCCGGAAATCGAACGGCAACGGACTTCCATCGCCCTGGAAGGCGAAATCCCCAGCCCCATTGCGCCGCCCCCCGGATGCCGCTTCCATCCGCGCTGCCGGTTGCGCGAGGATATCTGCTCGCAAGAACGACCCGCCTGGCGGGAAGTCGCCCCCAAGCACTTTGTGGCCTGCCATGTTGTATAGGCCTTCAGGCGGCCTGCGATGGTTGACGCAGCGGGCATTTGCGCCGCCTTTCTTTGAGAAATCAAGCGCAACAAAACAAACCCCCCGGTCCAGCCGGGCTTAAGGTGGATCGAGAAATTTGGCTATTTTGAGCCTCTTTAGAAAAACGCTGGACCATCTGGTCAAACGAATCCAGCCTTCCCTGCGTTCCGGTTGCTGCCTGCGCTCGAGCGGGTCCCTTTGGTGAGGGTCTTTTGTGAAGAGCTGTTTGAGACGCGGGAACCTGCGGCGATCTTTGCCGCTGCGCCGATCTTGCAGCGAGCGTTGCTGAGCGGTCATGTGGTCCTCCTCTCGTGGACGCGGCACCCCGATATCCACCCTGAAACAACCGCATCAATGAAAATCACGCAGCCGATCATTGACTCATACAATAAGATAAGAAACCCGTGCTTGCAATATCGATAGATTTCATGGCATCGGCCGCCGAATTAGGCTATATACCCGGTTTGGCGAAAACGGCCGTGGTGACGGCTGCCGCAGATTGACCGCAAATCAACGGCGCTGTCAGGTTCGGCGCTTAGGCGCATGAAGACAGTGGTTGGAATTTGATACGGCATGAAAAAGAAGCTGTTTTACGGCTGGTGGATCGTGTTCGCCACCAACGTGATATGCATGTTCGGCTACGGGACCTGGCTGTATAGTTTCGGCGTTTTTTTTAAACCCATGTCGGAAGAGTTCGGCTGGACGCGCGCCATGACCTCCGGCGCGTATGCCTTGCGCAGCGTCGAAGGCGGAATTGCCTCCCCCATTGTGGGCTGGGCGGTGGACAAATACGGTGCACGCCTCCTGATTTTGATCGGCGCCGTAATTTCAGGCGCTGCGTTCGTGCTCATGCCGCTCATCCAATCCCTGCTCGGCTTCTACTTGATTTACGGTCTGCTGTTATCGGCCGGCATGAGCGCCATGCTCTATTTGCCGGCCTGGACGGTAATCGCCAAATGGTTCCGGCGGCGCCTTTCCTTCGCGCTGGCCATCTTGTCGGCCGGCGCGGGCTTCGGCGGATTGATCTGCGCGCCCCTGGCGGCGGTGCTGATCGAACGTTTCGGCTGGCGCAGCGCATTTGTCGTCATGGGCGTGCTGATCTGGTGCGTGGTGATTCCCATGGCCTTATTGGTCAGAGAAAAACCCGAAGATATGGGACTGCTGCCGGACGGTGATGTTCCCATGGAGCTGCCCAAATCAAACGCGTCCACAAGCGACGTCGTATCTGTTCAAGCCGCCCCTTTCAACGGCACGCCGGACTACACCCTCAAAGAGGCTTTGCGGTCTTCGCCGTTCTGGTTTCTGGCGCTGTCCTTTTTCTTTCAGGGCATGGCGCATTCGACCGTGACAGTGCACACCGTGCCGGCCCTGACCGATGCGGGTGTTCCCGCCGCCACCGCATCGGTCAGTATCGGACTGCTGACCCTGATCAGCATCATCGGGCGGTTGGCGTTCGGCACCCTGGGGGACCACATCACCAAGCGCTACCTGTTCATGGTCTCCTACACCATGATGGGGGCGGGCTTGCTGGTCCTGATGACGGCCAAATCCATGAGCATGGTGTGGGTGTTTCTTTTTCTGTTCGGCATCGGATTCGGCGGCAACATCCCTTTGATGCCGGCCATCCGGGCTGAGTATTTCGGCCGCAAAGCGCTGGGCAAGATTCAGGGATTCATGAATCCGGTGATGATGATCGCCGGCGCCACCGGTCCGATCTTTGCCGGCCACATTTTTGATACCACCGGTTCCTACCGCATCGCCTTTCTGGCTACGGCGCTGATGACCTTTCTGGCCGCCGTGACCATTTTCTTTGCCCGCCCGGGCCGCCGTATGGCGGATGCTTATTCGCATTTGGCGCAGCCGGCCGGCGATTCAGTCGGGAACCATCCGGCGGCCAAGTAGGTTCATCTTCGGGCAACCGGCGGCAGTGTTCCTTAGTGCTCGAAGGCATAAATTCAGTGGCGTATCATCTTTCAATCTTCCAATGTCTGAGATAGTGAAACAAAAAATTCTGGGGCCAAATGCACGAGAGGCCATTCATTTTCGGAAATGACCACCAATGCGACCATTTTTACCCTCAAAGCCCGGCGGCGGATCGGGCTCTTCCGGAAAGCGGCGCTCCAAAAGCACGGATCCGCCCCTCATCCAAGTGGCGGAGATACAGGATATGCGCAATTACTGGGGGCGGCGGCTGCCGCGCCCGATTCCGGCCGGCCTGCTGCGCGCGGCCATCCGTCGGCACTTGGCCCAGCCCGCGAATCTGCTGCTGGGAAGCCTCAGTCGTCTATCCGATCAGCCAGTGTCCCCGGCGGAATTGGCCGCGATCAAGGTAACCTTGTTCCAGGAAGGCGATTTCCAGCATATCTTTCGGGTGGCCGTGCGCCGGCGTGCGGGCGGGCAGGTGCAACTGGCCATGGTGGTGGCCAAGGACGGCTTTAAAATCAGCCGGATGGCGCGCCGGGAGCTTGCAAACCTGCAGCACCTGTACCGGCGCGATGAGCGCTTTGTGGTCCGGCCGCTGTCCGGGGGTATGCTGGCGGTGGACCCGGCGGGGCCGCCGGCCAGGGCACGGGTTTTTGTCTATTTCACCCAATGGCTTGCCGGAATGCACGAACTGGGCGTCGATCGCCGGATGAACTTCTATATCAACGAAATCCCCTTGCACACTTTCCGACCGGCTGTATCGGATACCATCCGCGCTCAGATGTTGTCCATTCTGTTCGGGTACTGGGATCCCGTGAGCCGCACGGTGCCGGAGCCGCCCCAAATCGCCAGCGGCGATTTCGTGATCAGCCGTCCCCAGGCCGGCAAACCGCTGAGGCTGCGCCTGATTGCCTGCCGCAAAATCGTCTCCTCCGTTTCACTGGCGCGCTGCCTGCGCCTGTTTCTGGGCTATCAGGGACAATGGGCCGGCAATGTGTTTCATCTACTGCCCAAAGATCCTCGGCTGCTTTTTGAGGCCCTGCACCGGGGGCTGGTGGAGATAAACGGCGGCACCATCGCCTGGGAGCAGGTAGAGCGCGAACTGAATGTGTATGCGGCCGAATTGCAGCGCCCGGCCGTCGAAATGCAGGCATGGACCCCGCTGCCGGCGCTGCGCAAGCTGATCGGCGCCTTGCATCATTTAAAAAACAGGTAGGGGAAATCACCTGCGGCCACTGCCAAAGCAAAGGCGGTCATCACTCCAGCACAAAGATCTTGCCTGGATTGATGACGTTGTTGGGGTCCAGGGCCTGCTTGATACGGCGCATCATATCGATCTGGGCGCTCTCCATCACCAGAGGCATGTAATCGCGGCGCTTGTGGCCGATGCCGTGCTCGCCGCTGATGGTGCCGCCCAAACGCGCGGTGACCGCGTAGATCTCCGTCAGCAGGGCCGTCAGGGTTTCTTCCCACTGCGCCGGATGATGAGCGGCATTTTTCATGGGCGTGGCATGCAGGTTGCCGTCACCGGCGTGGCCGAATACCGGAATCAGCGTATCAAAGGATTGGCCGATGCGGTCGAGTTCGGGCAGCAGCTGCGGAATGGCCGCGATGGGAACCACGATGTCCTCGACCGATTGCACCTGGCTGGTTCGCCTGAGCATCCAGGGAATCTGTTTGCGGATCTTCCAAAAGCGTTCGATTTCGCTTTCGTCGCGGGCGATGAACTCGGCTTTGGCGCCCAGTTCGGCGCATATGCCGCGGATGATGTCCGCCTCGGCGGCGACCACTTCGGGGCGGTTGCCGTCGACCTCCAGAAGCAGGGCGGCGCCGATCGCCTGCGTGGGAAACGATTCCCTTATCAATGCCACCGTGTTGGCATAACAGAAGCGATCCATGAATTCTACCGCGCTCGGCACCAGACGGCCGGCGGTCACCACCCGGGGCACGACCGCGATCGCGTCGGATACTTCTTCGAACAGGGCCAGGATGGCCACGCGCGCGGTCGGACGCGGCAGAAGACGAATGTAAATCTTAGTGAAGATGCCCAAAGTGCCTTCAGAGCCGACCATCAGGTGAACCAGGTCGTAGCCGGTGACATCCTTGACCCGTTTTCCGCCCAATTGCACGATCTCCCCGGTGGGCGTGACCGTCTCCAGGCCGTGAATATAGCGGCCGGTGACCCCATATTTGATGGCCCGGCCGCCCCCTGCATTTTCGGCCACGTTGCCGCCCACGAAGCAGAATTCGTCGCTCATGGGGTATCCGGCGAAAAACAGGCCGTGGGGGCGCAGGGCCTTATCGAGCTGATTGGTGATCACGCCCGGTTCGACCACCGCCATCAGGTTGGCCACATCGATCTCCAGCACCTGGTTCATGCGTTCCACGGACAGCAGAATGCCGCCGTAGGCTGCAACGGCGCCTCCGGACAGTCCGCTGCCGGCGGCGCGCGGCGTCACCGGAATATGCTCGCGGTTGGCCAGGCGCACGATCGCGGCGATCTCCCGGGCCGTCCGCGGGCGAACGACCACATCGGGCATGTGGGCATATTTTTCTCCCGGCACCTGGTCGTGGGCGTATTTGCGCATGGCCGCCGCATCGTCCGCGGTGACGTGTTCCCGGCCGCAGATACCGCTTAATTCTTCGATGATGCGCTGGGTAACCGGTTGAAAAGCATACGGCGGCATTAAAGGCCTCCTTTATGAGGTCATTGTTCAAAGTCGGCGTGCAGCCGGGTGCGGAAACCAAACGGCACCGTCCACGCCCAGCCGCGCGCCGTTCCGTCGTCAGCGGCCATCCGACTCGCTTGGGCTAAAGTTCGATCCTGGTTCCCAGCAGTTTCAGAAAGCTTGCCAGCCAGCGGGGGTGCGCCGGCCAGGCGGGCGCGCTGACCAGGTTGCCGTCGCAATGGGCCTGGTCCACGGCGATATCCATGTATTCACCCCCGGCCCTGCGCACATCCGGACCCACGGCCGGATAAGCCGAGCAGCTGCGGCCTTTGAGCACATCAGCCGCCGCGAGCACCTGGGCGCCGTGGCACACAGAGGCGATCGGCTTGTTGGTTTCGGCAAAATGCTGAACCATTCTTATCACGTGTGCATTGAGCCGAATGTACTCGGGGGCGCGCCCGCCGGGAATGACCAGGGCGTCGTAGTCTTCGGCCCGGATTTCGTCGAAGCTCGCATTGAGACCAAAATTGTGACCACGTTTTTCACTGTAGGTCTGATCTCCTTCGAAATCGTGGATCGCGGTGCGCACGCTCTGCCCGGCCTTCTTGTCGGGGCACACCGCATGAACCGTATGGCCGACCATCTGCAGCGCCTGGAACGGCACCATCACTTCATAATCTTCCACGTAATCTCCTACCAGCATTAGAATTTTCTTAACGCTCATGGGGGATCCTCCTTTTTGGGATTTGTGAATAAGAAATCCCGATGCAGGCACATACCGGCGGCGCATCGGTGGAAAAGCAAGAAGAGGAAATCACGGGCCGGCAGGGCGTGCCCGCCACCGGGATGGGGAATCAGCCGAATGCTAAACACCGGCCGGGGCGCCGTCAACCCTTGCTGGTCCGCCATGCCAGGCAGCCGCTCATTCATCAATGGCCTATGGGGTTATCTACTTCGCTCAAGCTTCAAAGGCCGGGCACTCATTTTTCTTCTTTGCGCAGGCGGTTTTTGAGTTCCGTCAGAATACTTTTCTGCGCCGTTTTCGATCGCGCGCTTTTTTCCACGAACAGCGCCCGGCCCGTAAACGGATCGATGCCGGTATGGTACATCAGTGTGCTGTACGTGGCCGGCGAAGGCGTAAAGATTTGCACCTGTTCAGGAATCAGGCGCAGGCGGGTCTCAGCATAGACGCGCAGCGCGCGCATCTCTTCCATGCTGCACCCCGGATGGGCGGCCATGAAGTAGTAGGTCAGGTAGCATGGCCGGGGCATGCGCCGGTTGAGGGCATCGAACAGCCGCCTGAATGTTTCCAGGCGGCGGTGGTCGGGTTTGCCCATCAGGTGCAGCAGTGAATCATGCACATGTTCGGGGGCGATTTTCAGTTGACCCGAGACATGCCGGCGCAGCAGCTCTTCCAAGTAAGCGGTTCCACTGGCCGGATCGGCCAGAATCAAATCGTAGCGCACCCCCGAGGCCACAAACACCTTGCGAATGCCGGCGATGGCCCTTATGGCGCGCAGGAGTGTAATCTGCGGCTGGTGATCCACACTCAACTGCCGGCAAGTTTTCGGGAAAAGACAGCTTTTCTTCGCGCACATGCCCTGCGCGTGCGGGCGGCGGCAACCCATGGCGTACATGTTGGCGGTCGGGCCGCCCACGTCGGCGATGATCCCCTTGAAGTCGGGATGGTTACGCATGGCCCGGGCTTCGCGCAGCAGGGAGGCTTGGCTGCGCGACACCACCTGCCGTCCCTGGTGAACTGAAATGGCGCAAAAGCGGCATTCGCCGAAGCAGCCCCGGTGGGTGGTCAGGGAGAACTGAATCGTCTGCAGCGCCGCCACCTGCCCGCCGCTTCGGTAATACGGATGGACTTCGCGGCTGAAGGGCAGTTCGTACACCGCATCGATCTCGTCGGTGCGCGGTGGCAGCGCCGGCGGATTGTGGACCAAATAGCGCGTGTCCTGCCGCTGGAGGAGCCGCCGGGCCGTCGGCGGATCGGCATGGGCATAAAATTGCCGGTACATGGCCGCAAACGCCTGCGGGTCGGCGGCCACCGCATCGTGGGCTGGCAGCAGGAGATCCGGACCGGCCCATTCAGGCTCGGGCGGAGGCGGTTCGCGGCGGATGTAACAAAGTCCCCGCAAGGAACCGACATCTTCTTTTTGCCGAAGCATTCGGGCCAGCGTCACGACGGTTTGATCGGCCATGCCGTAAAGCAACAGATCGGCCTTGGCGTCGAAGAGGATCGAACGCCGAACGGTGTCGGACCAGGCGTCGTAATGGGAGATGCGCCGCAAACTGGCTTCGATGCCGCCCAGCACAATGGGCCGGGTCTGTTTGTAATGGCGCCGGATCAAATGGCTGTAGACCAGCACGGCCCGGTCCGGCCTGCGGTTGTTGATGCCGCCGGTGGTCATGTCATCGCTTTTGCGACGTTTGCCCGAGGCGGTGAAATTGGCGATCATGGAATCGATGCAGCCCGCGGTCACCCCCCAGAACAACTCGGGCTCACCCAGGCGGGTGATATCGCGGGCGCTGTCGACATCCGGCTGGGCGATGATGCCCACGCGAAAGCCGGCCGCCAGAAGCACGCGCCCGATCACGGCCACGCCGATGTGCGGGGCATCGATATAGGTATCGCCCGTGACCAGAATCACATCGAGCGACGTCCATCCCAATTGATCGCTTTCCCGGCGGGTGGTCGGAAGGAAAGGGGGGGCGGGTGTTTGTGACATGGCCTGGGTGTGCCTCCAAAAACGGGCATCCTACTGTAAAACCGGACCGGTGTCCAGCCACGGGTTGGCGTTGCGGCAATCAAAGACCGACTAATATGTTGCCATTGACTGGCGGCCTGTTGTATGAAAATGCATATACCCCGGCGTTTCCTTCCAACCCCATTAAAATGGCGGACGCAGCAGCATGGGCAACTCACAAACGATTTTGACTGCAACCGATATCGACCGCATTCTCAAACGAATGGCCTACGAAATCCTTGAGGCGCACAAGGGCAATCACCTGGTCTTGATCGGCATCCATACCCGCGGGGTGTTCCTGGCGCGGCGCCTGCAAGAAAACATCAAGGCCTTCGAGGGCGCCGATCTTCCCGTGGGCGAAATCGATATCACCTTGTACCGAGACGACTGGACCCAAATGAGCGCCCATCCGGTGGTCAAAACCACCCAGATCCCTTTCTCGGTCAACGGCAAAAACATCGTGCTGATCGATGATGTGCTGTTCACCGGCCGCACCATCCGGGCGGCCATGGATGCCCTCATTGATTTCGGCCGGCCGGGCCGCATCGAGCTGGCCGTGCTGATCGACCGCGGCCACCGTGAATTGCCCATCCAAAGCAACTACACCGGCCAATGTGTCCGCACCCGCAAAGAGGATATGATCAACGTGCTGCTCAAGGAAAGCGACGGGGAAGATCGCGTGGTCCTGGAGACCACCTGAAGATGGGACACCACGAACATCGCGCCCATGCGCCGAGATCAATTAGGGTAGCGGTTCTAAGCGTTTCCAGCACCCGCACCCTGGATGCAGACGAAAGCGGTCATTGGATTGCCAAGCAGGCCGCCCGCGAAGGCCACCGCGTGGTCGCGCATGAGGTGGTCACCGATGCGATCACACCCATCCGCAACGCCGTTGCACTCATGCTGACCGACGCGGCCGCCGAGGCCCTGATCATCACCGGCGGCACCGGCATCACCCCCAAAGATGTCACCATCGAAGCCGTCCGGCCGCTGCTCGATAAGGAGCTCACCGCTTTCGGACCGATTTTTGCCCAACTGAGTTTCGAACAGATCGACACGGCCGCTCTGCTCTCACGGTCTACAGCGGGTGTGATCGGACGTTGCCTGGTCTTCTGTCTGCCGGGCAGCCTGAAAGCCTGCCGTTTGGCCTGCAAAGCTTTGATCTTTCCCGAACTGGGCCATATGATCGGCCATGTGACCGCCGATCACTGATTAATGCGGATGATCCCCGGCATGGGGCAGTCTGCGCCAGCCTGATCCGAACCCCCCACCGGTCCGAATCCCTCCAGGAACCGGGAGCACGGGAAAATCACGATTTGATATTATCCAGGAAATGCGTCAGCCAGCCGGGGCGGTCGCTGAGAACAGCGTCCACGCCCAGACGCAGGGCTTTGTGGACTTGCCGGGGTCCGTTGCAGGTGTAGGTGAACACCCGCAGGCCGCGCGCTTTGGCCCAGCCGGCCAAAACAGGTGACAAGCGGCCGATGCGTACATCAATCGCCCACAGGTACGCAGTCTGATCCGGCGGCAGCGCCATGACCCAGTGGGGACTGAATTCCGGTGCATTGATCACGTAGCGCCATTGCGGCGCCAATTCGTGGGCCAAACGCAGCACGCGGGGGTCGAACGAAAGAATGAAGATGTGATCGGCCGGTACCGATTGCGGCATACCCGCCAGTAGATCGATCACCCGGCGGGTAAGTCTTGCGGCATGGCCGTTTCGCTGATGGGCCGGCGTTGACTTGATCTCGATCATCAGCCGTGTGCGCGGGCCGAACCAGGCCAAGGTCTGCGCCAAGGTCAACAGGGGCTCTCCGCTGAAATTCGGATGATACCACCCGCCCCAGTCCAAACCCTCCAATTGCGTGAGGGACAATTCTTCCAATGGCGTCCGCCGGCCGGTCACCCGACGAAGGGTGTCATCGTGAAAGATCACCGGAGCGTCATCGGCGCTCATCCGGACATCCAATTCAATGCCGTCGATCGGATAATCCAGCGCCCGATCGAAAGCCGCTCGGGTGTTTTCCGGTGCCTGGTCCCGCGCGCCGCGATGGGCGATGCGCCAGGGTATCGGGTATAAGCGCTGCATGAAAACCGCCTTTGCATGCGACAGAAACAAAAATGTAAATTTATAACCAAGTAAACACAAAAATGTATCGAAGCGATGTTATCTTTATAAATGTAAAATATTTTAACTAATTGAAATAATAATTAAAAATAGATGTGCTGGCCGGAAATCGACCTGGCACGCAAAGTGCGTTTCTGGTTTTCACCTGCGGCCGGATTCCTGGAGCGCCGGGCGCACCGCTGGAAAGGAGCTGGCGCCGTGGCAGTATTTGATTAAAAAAACTCACGAGGAGAAACGCATGAAACGCATGATTTCTGTTATCGTACTGGCAATTGTTTTGGCAAGCAGTTCTGCTTGGGCGGCGGATGCCACCGCAGCCCTCGACCTCAACTCCGCATATGTATGGCGGGGCATTACCTTGAACGACGGTCTGGTGGCCCAACCGAGCCTGGATGTGAGCAAAAACGGATTCGGCCTCAACGTGTGGGGCAATTACGATATCGATGACTATGATAACACGCTGGATGACAATGATTTTCAGGAGATCGACCTGACCGCTTACTACTCCTTCAACATCGATAAACTGGATTTCACGGTCGGTGTTATCAATTACGTGTTTCCTTCTTCCGGGCTTCCGGCCACCCTTGAGCTGTACGGCACTGTGGGTACGACCCTGGCTGGCGGGCTGTCGATCGCTCTGGGGTTCTATTATGATGTGGATGAGGTCGAAAGTTTCTATTCCGATCTGAGTCTGAGCTATGCCATGAATCTGTCCGACAAGCTCGGCCTCGAAGTGGGTGCCAAGGTGGGCTATGCCGGTGAGGATTTTGCCGAATATTACAGTACGGCTGCAACGGATGGCGGGTTTTATGATTACGGTTTCTCCTTGATTCTGACCTATGCGGTCAACGATGCCCTGAGCGTCGGTGCCAACATCAACTATACCAACAGCGTGGATGATGATGTTTTACCGGACGCCGATGTTGCCAGTGGTGTTTACGGTGTCGATACGAAAGTTTACGGCGGGGTCTCGATCGCCTACACCTTTTAAACGCATTTTCCTAAGCGGGATTTCCGTCCGGGTCAAGCTTCGCACCTATTCCAGCGCAAAGCGCACCGGCACCTGCACCCACATCTCGATCGGTTGTCCGAATCGTCTGGCCGGCTCAAACCGCCATCGGCGCACGCTTTCCACGGCGCTTTGGTCCAGGACCGGGTAACCGCTGCTTTGGGCGACCTTGACTTGGTTCGCGCCGCCCTGGGAATTCACCAGGACATCCAGCAGCACCGTTCCCTGGTAGTTGCGCCGGCGCGCCAGGGCCGGGTAGGGGGGCGGCGGGTTGAGGGCGTACAGGGGCACCGAGGTCAACACCACGGGCCTGTCCGGTCCGTGGGCCGGGCTGTCCGGGGACGTTCCCTCCCGGGGTATCTCCAAGGATTCATCATTGGCCGGGTGGTTTTGGTGCACCTCGGCGGGCTCGGCAGAATCGATCTCTTTTGGTTCGGGCGGGGACTGCTCACGTCGATCCGGGGACAATGGGGGAACCGGAAGCGGAGCGGGATCAGGCTTCGGCGCCGGGCGGGGAAGGGGCCTCAGCGCAGGCAACGCTTGGATGTGTTCCGCGCGCGGCGGCGCAAGCGGCTCTATGGGCTTCGGAAAATCGGTTCGTGAGGGGGCTTCCAGCAGGGAGAGGGTCACGGCGCGGCTTTCGGTGACGCTGAAGGCGGGGCGGGTCCATTCAAGATCGAGTTTGAAAAGGGCCGCATGAATTCCGAACGCACACAAGGCGGGTAGAATCCAATGTCTCATGGCAGCGGCTCCGGTTCGGCCTGTAAATTGATGCGCGTCAAGCCGGCCCGGCGAACCTGGTCGAGCACGCGGAACAGTTGCTGATAGGGCAGCGACCGGTCGGCAAAGAGCAGCACGCCGGGTTCCTTGTCTTCGGCGGCGCGCTGCCGCAGAACGGTATGCAAGGCTTCCAAGGCCACCGGCGCCTTGTCGATAAAAATGTCGCCCTGCGCGGTCACCGTTATGGAGAGCACGGTCTTGGCATCGGTCTGCGCCGTCGAGGACGTGGGCAGCGCCACCGGCATTCCCTTGTGTACGGCCATGGAAAGCATGGTGTAGATAAAGACCACCAGCAGCAAAAAAACCACATCGATCAGCGGCAGCATCTCGATGCGCGGCGAGCGGATATGTACGATACGCACTTTCATGTGAATTTAACTAGACCTGCGATCCCGCGTTGGCGTGACTCAGTTTGTCGTAAACGATCTCCAAGCTAGTGGCGTATTTTTCGATGTCCAGGGTGGCGCGTTCCACTTTGGCGTTGAAGTAATTGTAGGGGAAAACCGAGAAGATGGCGATGGCCAGTCCGGCGGCGGTCGTAATCAAGGCCTCGGCCACCCCGGCGGTCACGGCCTGGGGCTGGGCGATGCCGGAGGCTCCCAGCATCTCGAAAGAGGTAATGATGCCGGTCACCGTGCCGAAGATTCCCAGCAGCGGCGCCACGGTGATCATCGTGTCCAGCACCCCCATGTAGCGCCGCATGCACTGCACCTCGTCGGCCGCGGCGGCTTCCATGGCCTTGAGCATGTTAAATTCGCGGTGCAGGATGCCGCTGACCAGGATGCGCACCACGAAATCCCTGCTTCCGTCGGTCTTGCGGCGCACCGCCTCCCAATCACCGCCGCGGCACAACTCCAGCACTTCGTCAATGAGGTGCCGGTTGCGCAGCAAACCGATGCGCATCCAGAAGATGGCCCGCTCGATCACCACCGTCAGTACGATGAACGAGCAGGCCAGCAAGGGATACATCACCGGCCCGCCGCTTTTGAAGAATTCGAACATCTTCCGCGCTCCCAATCACTTGCCGCCGAAACGGGCGGTAACACCGGCCAGGACGTTGAATTCGGGGGAGGGATAGAAACCGGGTTCGAGTGTAAAAGTGGTCATGTTAAACGATAGCCCGCTATACGCCGAATACTCCTTGTCGAATATGTTGTTCAGGTTCACAAAAAAGGTGAGCCAGCGCCAATCGTACTTAACCTTGGCGTTGACCACCGTGTACGATTCAGCCTTATCGAAAGCATTTTCAAAATCGCTGATCAAGTAGCGTTTGCCCACATAGATGGCGTCGACCCCTAAGAAAAGTCCCCATTTGAAAGCATAGTTGATGTATGCTGTGGAGAGGTGACGGGGCACATTAGGAACTTCATTGCCATCGAAAAGACCGCCATCGAACTCGGTATCGGTATAGGTATATCCGGCGCCCGTCTGAAGGCCTTTCCATTGCCAGGCCAAACCCAATTCTACCCCCTGGCGAATGGTTTCATCTTCCATGTTATCATTGCTGAGCGCGATGGGATTATAAAAGACCTCATCTTCGGTCTCGATTCGGAAGAGATTGAAAAGAACCAGCAAGCCCTGGATCACTTCAATAGAACCACCTGTTTCGTAGTTGTCCGATTTCTGCGGTTTAAGGTTGGTGTTCACAGTGCTGGTTGCATAATTGAATTGCTCGTCTAATACCGGATATCGAAAACCGCTGGTGAAGCTGGCATAGAGATGGGACCGGCTGCTAAAAGCGTAATTGATCCCCACATCGAAAGCCTCTTCATCCCGAGTTTTTGTGGCGACGTCGGCGGGTTCAAATCTGAACCTTGCCCGATCCCAACGGTAGCCGCCCGAGAGCGTCAGGTGGTTTCCAATGCCGAGCTCATCGTGGACAAAGTAAGCTCTGTTATACTTCTCAAGGGTAGCTTTGATTGGACCAAAAGTGCCAATACTGTCATAGTCCTGTTCGGCTTGTGTATAATCAAATCCAAGGACTACCCTATTTGACACGCCGCCGAAATCCTCCTTGAAGATCAATTGAGGGGATATCGCCAACATATCGGTTTGGGTATCTGCATCAAAAAAAAGTCCTTGCGCAAAGGTGCCAAAGCTCGATTTGTCCCGATTGCGCCATGAGGCTTCCAGTCTGAAGGCATCATTGGATAAGATGCTCAGTTCTGCTCCGGCTTTGACGTAGTAATCCTCGATTTTATCGAAATCGAGCGGATGGGTGGTATCCTTTCGCGAGATCCCGGCGTTCAATTCACTCTGCAATAATGCTCCCGGATTGCGCGTATCATCATAATGGTAGCCTGCACTCATATGGAGCCGCAGACGATCGGACGGATCTAACCAAAGATTGGCCCCCAAATCCTTTATATCGGTGTCGCTGTTATCCCGATAGCCGTGCGAGTCGAGATAGCTCGCCGTAACATCATAACCGATGATACCGTGCGCGCCGCTGATAGAGGCGGCGGTTTTGATCGTATCATAACTCCCGTATGCGGCCGTGGCGCTCCCTTCCAACGCACGCCCCTCTTTGGTGATGATGTTAATTACACCGGCAGTGGCGTTGTCGCCATAGAGCACGCTGCCGCGGCTGCCGCGAATGACTTCAATGCGCTCGATGCGATCCAAAGGAATCAGATTCCAGTCGGGCCCCGACAGGTCTGGCAGATTGACGCGCCGGCCATCCACGAGCAGCAGTGCGTTTTGTGGGGAACTTTCTCCAAATCCGCGTAGGTCCACATTATAGTTGCGTTGATTGCCGCTCACATCGATGACATGAATACCAGCAACGGTGCGAAGCACCTCCGGAACATTCAGGGCAGTTGAATTTTCAATTTCTTCCGCTGAAATCACCGTGACATTGGCCGGCACCCTGACCGCCGCCTCCTTTTCGCGGCTGGCCGTCACCACCACCTCGCCCATGATCGCTTTGCGATCGTTGTCAATCGCCCGTTCCGCCCGGACCTCGGCGAACATTCCGCCGGCCAACACCGTCAACACCATCATCATACCCAAACCGGGACCGCGCATCGCTTCAACCTCCTCCTGTTGTCAATCCATTGTCAGGTCCTTTTGAAAGGCGTCTCCGGGTCGGTCCGGAAAAAAAATCCCGGACCGATGCAAATCGTCGATCCGGGATGTCCCTGTTTTATCCGCTTGATCTGTCCGGCCGATGGTCATCCGCGCCATTTCGGCCAACAATGTCCAGGCAGGTCTTCTGACTTCCCCGCCCCACACGCAGCCTTCCCATCTAACTGACAGTGGCACACGGGGCGCATGAGGTTCCCGACACATCGCTGTATCGGGCGGGGTCACAGCGGCGGGCCCGTCCCCGAATTGCACGGGGTTCCCCTTTTCAGCTCCTTTTCAGGAGCACCTGAGCATTATGCCCCCGGCACTAACGCATTTGGCGGATGAATGTCAAGCTATAAAAGGCAGGCGTCCAAACGCCCTCACAGCACCTCATCCGGACGGCGCACCGCCCTGCCGAGCAGGTAGATCTTGCGCACTTTCATTGGCCCCGCTGCTGCTCCAAATATCTGCCCGGCACCAGATGCACCCGGGGATAATCTCCCAGCGGGCTTCTATCCACCAGAAGGGTGCAGCCATACACTTTTTCCAGCAGGTCGTAGGAGAGCACGCTGCGCGGCGGGCCCAGCCCTGCCAGATATCCCCGGTCGAGCAGCAGCACCCGGTCCGCGTACATGGCGGCCAGATTCAAATCATGAGAAACCATGATGACGGTGATGCCCTGCTCCCTTCTGAGCCGCTCCATCAAGTCCATCACACGCACCTGATGGGCCAGATCCAGAGCGGCGGTAGGCTCGTCCAGGAGCAGGATCTTGGGCTGCTGGCATATGGCCCGTGCGATGAACACCCGCTGCTGTTCGCCGCCGCTCAACTGATCCAGGCGGCGTTCGGACAGGTGCGCGATCCCGGCCATGGCCATGGCCTGCCGGGACTGCTGCCGGTCCGCGTCGCTTTCCAACCCAAGCCATCCCAGGTGGGGCGCCCGGCCCATCAGCACGATCTCAAAAACCGTGAAGGCAAAGGCGCTCGGCGCACTTTGGGGAACATAGGCCATTGTCCGGGCCAGGTCTCTGGCCGTATACCTGGAGATCTCTTTGGACCCGATTTCGATGCGGCCGTTTTGAAGCGGCAGCAGGCGCAAAATCAATTTGAGCAACGTGGTTTTACCCGAACCATTGGGACCGATGATGGTGAAAAAACAGCCCGCCGGCACCTGAAAGCGCAGATCCGTAAGCACGGGCCGGCCCTCAAAGGCGTGGCTGAGCCGGTTTACATCGACCGCTATGGATGGCGTTGTGTCCGTCATTGCACTCGAATGCCGATGCCGATGGTACATGGCGGGCATGCCTGATGGCCGCAGATCAAGCGGGAATCCCTCAACCCGACTTCCTCAGCAAGTAAATAAACAGCGGCGCGCCGAGCATGGCCGAGATGACGCCCACCGGCATTTCTCCCTGGGCCGGCAGCGTGCGTGCCAGCACGTCGCACAGCACCATGAAAGCCCCACCGCCCAGAATGCAGGCCGGGGCCAGGACGCGATGGTCGGGGCCGAGGGCCAGCCGCAGCATATGCGGCATGACCAGGCCCACAAAACCGACCAGCCCGCAGTAGCTGACCGTGGCGCTGACCATCAGCGAAGTTACGATCAACAGCAGGGCGCTGGTGGTTTTGATGGGGACCCCCATGCTGTGGGCCATGTCGCCGCCCATGGTCATCAGATTCATGGCATGCGTACGGGTAAAGATCATGACAAAGCACGGCACGACAGTTAGTGCCAAGGCCAGGACATTGCGGTTGGTGGCGGCGGCCAGATCCCCCATCAGCCAGAAGATAATGTTGTGCAGCCGGCTGTCCTGGGCCATGGAAACCAGAAACATGATCACGGCCGCGCAGAACGCGTTGACCATCACCCCGGAGAGCAACAGCGTGTTGGCGCGCGCGAACGATCGTCCCGCAGACATCAGGAAAAGCACGCCCAAAGTGGCCAGGCTGCCGACGAAGGCGCTGAACCAGACGCCCGGGAACCGCGCCAGGCCGAGCAGGATGCCCACGATGGCGCCGATCGCGGCTCCACCGGAAACCCCCAATATGTAGGGCTCGGCCAGGGGGTTGCGCAGCAGGGCCTGAAAAACCATGCCGCCCAGGCTCAGCGTAGCGCCCAACAAAGCGGCCAGAAGCACGCGCGGCAGGCGCAAACGCCAAACGATATCGTGCAGCAGGCGTGCATCGCCGTCGCCCCCCCTAAGGCTTTGGATCACCGTCCACACCCCGCCGCCGGCCGAGCCGGCGGACAAACCGATAAAAAACGCCGCCAGCAGCACAGCCGTTAAGACCGCCATCACCCACAGCATTCTGCGCGACAGATGGGGCGTTGCCGATCTCATGGGCGCTCCTGATCGAGCTGCGGGTGAAGGTAGCGGACCAACAGCTCCAGGGCTTCCACCAGCCGGGGGGAGGGGCGTTCGAAAAGATCGGGGGGCGCCAGGAAAATCGCCTTGTTCCGCACAGCCGGTATGGCCGGCCACTGCATCCATTCGGCCTTGACCTGTTCGAATTGGGCAAAACGCTCCATGGAAGAGATCACCAACACCTCCGGCGCAAGCCCGATGATCTGTTCGCGGGAATAGCGCGGATAAGGCGTCGGTCCGGCGGCCACATTGATGCCGCCGGCCAGCTCGATCAGGGTGTGAATAAAGGTATGGCTGCCCACCGAGACAATGGGCGATACGCCGATCTGGAAAAACACTTTGGGGCGGCCGGACGTCCGGGCAAGCCGTGCCTTGGTTTTGGAGATCCGCGCCTGCATGTCGCCTACCACCGCATCGGCCTGTGCGCGCGCACCCAGCAGATCGCCGAGCGCCCGCATGCTTTGCATGACGCCTTGCATATCGAGCGGGTTGACGGCGTAGACGGGCAGTCCGATGGCCTGCAACTGTTCCACCGTGGTAAGGGGATTGCCGTCCTTGATGGCGATCACCAGGTCGGGCTGCAACGCCGCTATGCGCTCCACATCCAATTGAATATAGGATCCGACCTGGGGCAGTTTGCGGGCGGCCGGCGGGTAGTTGCTGAAGCGCGCCACCCCGACCAGGCGGTCTTCTTGCTTCAAAGCATAGATCATCTCGGTAACGCTGGGGGCCAGGGACACAATCCGCCGGGGATCGGACGGCGCTTGCACGCTGCGGCCCGTGGGGTCGATCACGGTCCGCCGGCCGGCATCGGCCCAACCGGCACGGCCCACTAAGGCCGCAATTATGAGCAATGACAAAAGAATGTGGCGCCGGTCCAGGATGCGCAAAGCAAAAAAGTCTCCAATTCTGAAGATTCGCAACAATCCGATTTTGATTTAAATGGATCGATCACGAAAGGATTATGGAGGCGTTTGTTACCATCTTTCGCTGCAGGGACGCAATCCGCAATTGCGCTACTCGAATTGCTTGCGGAAACTTTCGAAGACCGCCTTCAAGGATGCCATTTCCGCTTTCAACCAAGCGATTTCACGTTCAATGGTATCGATGCGCCCGGGCTCTGCGGCGTCGCCTTGAACCAGCTCGGTTTCGCCGGGCTCGGCCGGCTCGCCAAAGAGATGGCGGTAGCGCGGCTCTTTTTGACCCGGCCTGCGCGGCAGGCATTGTACCATACCCCAGGTTTGCAGATTGTTCAGGGTCTCCATCAGGGCCTCAAGCGATGCAAAATCAAAGAGGCGGGTCGAACGGCTGCGGAGTTCTCCGGGGGTTTGGGGGCCCCGCAGCAAAAGCACGCACAATATGGCCGCTTCCTTGGGCACCAGGTTGTGATCGCGAATGAACAACTCTTCATATTTGGGAACCCGGCCGACCAGACTCTTATTGACCAGCTTTTTGCGGATCAATCCCTCCAGAACGCTTTCCACGGTGGTTTCGTCATAGGCGACCACCGGTTCGCGATTGCTCTTCTGATTGCAGGCATTGGTCAGGGCGTTTAAGGAGAGGGGGTAGTATTCCGGGGTGGACAGTTGCTTCTCGATCAGGCTGCCGATCACCCGGGCCTCTTGGTCGTCCAGTATCAGTTCCATAATGCATCCTTGGACTTTTGATAATTACCCTCTTTCGAACCGCCAGGTCTGGCCCGAACTTAATTTCCCCTGGATATAGAGCAATTGTTCGATGGTGAACGAACCCCCGGCGGCTTTCAAGGTGAAGAAATGTTCCCGCCGGGAAGAGCCGGAACGCCCGATCGATAGGAATCTGCGGTAGAGAAATGCGATGGTGGTGTCGGATACCTCGATCAGCTCCACGTCACCGACACCGGTATCATGGTCGATTCTCAGCTTGCGGTTGTTCTGATACAACGTCAGCATCTCCTGGCGACCGGCTTTTTTGCCTGCGGAATAAAAATCGGCGCTCATGTACCAATTGCCGTAATAATCCACGCTGACTTTGGCGTGCATGATCTCTTGGTCGTTTTCGACATCGGCCGGGTCTTCCGCACTCCTGCAAAAAAAGGAATCGGCCCTGCCCTGCCAGGTTCCGGCCAGCGATCTGAACAGCCGTCCCAAACCTTCCTGCTCGCCGGGGGTTAATTCCCGGACGGTTATCGGCGCATAAGCATTTTTTGCGCCGCGCAGCGTCGGGGAAAGTGAAAGACATTGAGCGCCAAAACAGATGGATGCAGTGAACAAGCAAAAAACGTTCCCCCAAAACCCAAGCCGGTACTTTTTCCAAGGCGCGATCACAGGGGGGTCCTTTTCTTTTTCATCTTGAGCAGCCAGCCAAACGGCCGGCGGATATCATGTTGAACCCGATGGGGCATGCTCTGTCAATATCAGAATTGATCAATTCGGAAAAAGGCATGGAAAATAGCCTCGCGTTCATTTCAAGCAAGAGATAAAGTATGATACAAGCGGTTCACGAATTTGGTAAAGGTTAAATTCGAACCTGCCACCTTAAGATGGTACGGTACGCGTTCCACTCGGGTGTGGAAGCAGAAATTCGGGCATTATTGGAAAAAGTGCGTATGACGTATGAAGCGGTCATTTTCGATCTGGACGGCACCCTGCTCGACACCCTGGCGGATCTGGCGGCATCGGTCAACCGGGTGTTGGCGCGCCGGGGGTTTCCAACGCATGATCTCGATGCTTATCGCTGGTACATCGGACATGGATCCGCCGTTTTAATCGAGCGGGCGTTGCCCCCGGTCGAACGCTCGCCCGACCAGATACAATCCTGCCTGCAGGAGCTGTTGGACGATTACGGCCGCAACTGGGACATCCTGACCCACCCCTATGACGGCATTCCGGCCTTGCTCCAAACTCTAGAGGACCGGCATGTTGCGATGGCGGTCGTCACCAACAAGCCGCATCGTTTTGCCGCGCTGATGACGGCCCATTTCTTTGAGAGGACTTCATTCAGCAGGATAATGGGCCAACGCGACGGCATTCCCAAAAAACCGGATCCGTATCAGGCCCTGTCCGCCGCACATGCGATGGGCGTGGCTCCCGCCGCCTGCATTTTTTTGGGCGATAGCGCGGTAGACATGCAAACGGCCCGGCGGGCCGGCATGCTCGCCGTTGGGGCCGGCTGGGGCTTCCGGCCGGTGGGCGAGCTCTGGGACGGCGGGGCAGTGCATGTGCTCGACCATCCTCTCGATTTGTTCCCTTTGCTGGGCCGGTAAGCCGCACCGGCACCGGGCGGCAATCCCGTCAAAATCCACCCGAGACCCGACATACCTATGGCATACTGGCGAATCGGGCTTATGTTGAACGCAGGTCGATCGCTTCATTGCACAGCTTCAAGAAAGGAGGAGCATATGGGCGATATCGTGCACCGGTCGGAAATCGTCATCACCAGGGAGAGGGGCCCCACCCGGAAAGCACTGATCAAGGGATTCGATGAACCGGTCTATTACGGGGTTCATGGCGGCATCAAACGTTTTTACCAAATCGAACCGGAAGAGGAGCATGCCGCCACACTGGATCATGTGGTCGGCGCCGTGGGCGGCTGAATGATGGGAACATTCGCCACCGTGCTGGCGAAAAGCAAAATCCCCACCCCCCAGGAGCGCTATCGCGCCGATGTGGTCGGCGAAATAGAAAATGTCAACGGCGTGCTGAAGATCACCCGCATCCAAGTCCGCTACACATTGAGCCTGAAACCCGAACAACGCCAAGCGGCAGAAGCGGCGTTCAAGGTCTATTTGCCGCATTGCCCGGCCGCGCAGAGCGTCATCGCCGCCATAAAGCTCGATCATGAGCTGGAGATGCAAGATCTGGCGTGAATGTCCTATGAACATTCACCGCACGTCTCTTTCGCGTGCGTATACCAGTTCTAGGGAAGCTGGAATGCTGGATTGCCGGTCCTTTTTACTCCAGCATTCCGGCATTCCATTCATGAACATGGCCGCAGCGGGCGTTGCTTTCAAAAATGCCGACGCACCGCAACGGGCTAATGCATACCCATTTCCGCTTCCAACTTGCGGATCTGTTCTTCGAGATGTCGTCGTTCATCCTCGTTCAAGCCGGCTTCCGCCAGGCGGCGCTTCAAACTCAGCAGAATCATTTCCTGCCGGTAATCGGTGCAGCTGTATTGTTTCATTCTGGTAGACTCCGCAACCTCGTTTTCCCGCTCCCCGGAGCAGGGGCATGCCCTGAATCCGGGAATTCGCCAGCGACCTGTTGCCCGGTGCCTGGGTGCGATTTTTCATTCCGGACAACTAGGCCTCAGGGCTTTGCAGCAAAGTCCTGAGCACATCCTCCTTGCCGATGATGCCCACCAGACGGCCTTGTTCAAGCACAGGCAGTGTATGAAAATTGTTGTCCACCATCAGGGCGGCAATCGTATCCAAACGCGTATCCGGATTGACCGTAACAGGATCGGGGGTCATCGCGTCGGATACTGTGAGCGCCGCGATTTTGCGAACCTCTTTGTCCAATTGCTTGGTCGAGGTCAGTGGAATGTAGCCACCGAGCAATGTGAACAGATTGGGCAAGGGTACTTGCTTTTGCTGCGCCACCAGATCGCTTTGGCACAGAATGCCCACCAGGCGACCGTCCTCGTCCACCACTGGGGCGCCGTTGATGCCGTTTTCAAGCAATACTCTGGCGGCCTTAATGATTTCGGTCTGGGGAGATAAGGTGATGACTTGGGTGCTCATAATCTCTTTGGCTGTAATCATCGGCTCTCTCCTTTAGTTCTTGGATAACGGCATTCACGCGATCTGAGGCCCCGGTCGGGCGGCCGGCCGACGGCTTGGAATTTTTGATTCTATACCAAAGACCGGCTGATTGCCCAAGCCCTTTATATGAAGGTCGGAACCATACCATTGCTCGGTCGATGAGCGTCCGCAGCTTGTTCGGGTCTTGGCATGCGCATGTGAACACAATCGCTATCGCCTTCAGATTGTCAATCGCGGAGCCGCGCGACAGGGCCGGCTGGAAGTGTGCGCCTGGATAGCCGGAATGACAACAGACCCGTTGAAGCCCTTCGCGAGATCATCAGGATCCTTGAGCTGGAGTTGTTACATCGTTTATTGTAGGTTTGGCTGAATTATGCTTTCATTCAGCTTGAGGAGATTCCCAAATGACACGGGAAGGCATTTTCTTAACCAGCCAGGAGGCCCTCCGGGCCGTTCGCCTCGATTTTCGCGGTTACGGGGCGCAACCGATGCTGTTCTGCGAGATCTTGCGAATGGTCTTCGGCCCAGACAGGCTGTACCAGCGGGAACCCGGCAAAGAGGGGTTATGGATTGCCGAGGGGTTGCAGCGCATGCGCTGGCTCGAAGGCAGCGAACTGATTGAATACATGTGCACTATCCTGAACGAAGCCGAGTTGCCGCCGGACCGTCTGGCGGCTCTTTGCCGGCTTGTTTTCCAAGCCCCCTGCCGACCGGAAGACCATTCGGAAACCGGCCGGGCCGGAATACGTGTCCAGACCGACATGGAAGCATTTGCCTGCCGTCAATGCGGTCAATGTTGCCGATCGCTTGCCTACCATGACGGTATCACCGCGCAGGATGTGGCCAAACTGAAAGAGTGCGGCCGCCTTGACATCCTGGAGTGGGTGGGGCAGACCCAGACTGCGGAAGGGCAGACGGTCTACCGGATTTGGATAACTCCGGGCAGCAATCAGTTCGCTGTGCTGTGCCCTTTTTTGAAATCCGGCCCCTCTCCCGAGCGCTGGCTGTGCAGTATCCATGACGTCAAACCCACCATTTGCCGCAATTATCCGGTCAGTCGCAAACATGCGCTGATGACGGGATGTCCCGGATTTGATACCATCTGACATTTGTATCACCCGCTCCAGAGGTTTGGACAATCACCTGCCGCCTTCCCCCGGGGCCGCACCCTATGGGACCGGCAAGAGGCTGCCGGGCCTTGAAATCGGCGCAAATGATTTCATTGAAAATGATGTTGTTGACAATGGACGATCTCCCCAGGGAAGGGATGGTGCACAGTGCCAACTCATAAAGCCCGCATGCCGGCTGTCAGCGTTACGGCCAAAGCCGAAAAATCCATCCGGCGAAGCCACCCGTGGATTTTTTCGGGGGCCGTCCAGGAAGAGGACCGGCATCTACCCGCCGGAAAAACAGTGGCCGTATACGCGGCTGATGGCCGCTGGCTGGCTTGGGGGGCCTATTCGCCCCACTCGCAAATCCGCATCCGCATATGGTCCTTTGAGGAAAACGAGCTTATCGATGCACGGTTTTTGCGAAAGCGACTGTCCGCGGCCATCGAGACGCGCCGTAAAATGCCCCTGCTCAATCCGTGTACGGCTTTGCGCCTGGTGAATGCCGAATCGGATGGCTTGCCCGGGCTAATCGTGGACCGATATGACGATTGGCTGGTATGTCAATTCCTTTCCGCCGGTGCAGAGCATTGGAAAGAGGTCATTGTCGGACAATTGTTGGAATTGATGCCCGTAAAGGGCATCTTCGAACGTTCAGACGCAGAAGTGCGCACCAAAGAAGGTTTACCTCTGCAAAACGGGATTTTATGGGGGCCGCCGCCGCCCGGTCGGCTGGCAGTGGAGCTGGGGAGCGTGAGGTTGCTGGTTGATGTTGAAAATGGTCACAAGACCGGTTTTTATCTGGATCAACGTGAAAACCAGGCCCAGGTGACCGATTTTGCCCAAGGCGCCGACCTGCTCAACTGCTTCAGCTACACCGGCGCATTCGGCCTGTGGGCACTGCTGAGCGGAGCGCAACGGGTAACCCATATTGATGCTTCGGCCGATATGCTCGCGCTGGCCCGGCAAAACACCGCGTTCAGCGGCCTGGATACGGCACCCGTGGATTATATCCAGGGCAATGTCTTCGAAGCGCTGCGCCGCTATCGCGATGAACAGCGACAATTCGACATGATCGTCCTGGACCCGCCCAAATTTGTCGCCTCGGCAGCCCAATTAAACAGAGGCTGCCGCGGATACAAGGATATCAACCTGCTGGCCTTCAAGCTGCTGCGCCCCGGCGGCATTTTGATGACCTTTTCCTGCTCTGGGCTCGTTGATGCCATGTTGTTCCAGAAAATTGTGGCCGATGCAGCCCTCGATGCGGGCCGCACCACACGCCTGATCCGTCATCTGCATCAGGCGGCGGATCATCCGGTCGCCTTGAATTTTCCGGAAGGGGCCTACCTGAAAGGCCTGGTATGTCTGGTTGAATAAGGAGATCCTGACAATGGCGCCAAACGGATTTTGATGCACAAGATCGGCTGCGGTTATCCTGAGAATAGGTGTTGTATCCGTTGTCGGTCCGAATTTGACTTGATGAATGGATTCGTATAAAGGCAACCCTTCCATGCCCGTGTTTCCCAACCCCTGCAAACTCTGCCAGCGGCCATAGGTTGGGGTCACCGCCAATACCAAAGGAGGGATCGATCATCCATGCCAACCGATATGCGGCAATTTTCCAAACTCTTCAGCAGAGAGGTGCTGGAACAACTGTTTCCGGCCGAACGGACCGATCGGTTTTTCGATGCTTTGTTGGGTGATTGCAGCGAGGGCGCTTATGACATCCGCTTGGCTTTCAACGAGTTCCGGAATGGACAATTGCTGTTGGATCTGGAACTCCACGAGCGCCCCAATAAATGCCTGGCCTGCAACTTGACATACGGTCTGCCCGCTGTATTCGCCCGTCATCCGGTGATCAACCTGCAGGGACTGGTCGATCAGATCTGCCGAATGGTGGGTGGCCGTTGCACGGCTTGGAAGTTGGGCGCTACCAGGGAAAAATCGCGCCGCCTGCATGTGGTGCCGATGGTCATCGATGTTGAAATACCCTGAGAGGTGCTCAGTTTGCTTCTTCGTGTTTTATACTTAAGGCTGAGAAGATTTCATAATTGAAATACCGGATTTGAATGGCCGTTCATCAATCATCCTCAAACACGATATCAACCTGCGTAAAAGCTTCGGGTTCGAAATTTTCTATGCCCTCGTTTCGATCGATAAAAGCCGCCATGTGCTTGAAGGCGTTTTCATATACCCCCATGGCTGTATTCAAGCGATCGGTCAAAAGATCATCCGCACCCAAGTCCTGCATGGCCTCATGCAACAGCTCGCGGCCCGCTTCCAGGTGTTTTTGAATTCGGGCCATAAAATTTTTGCGCCGGGTGTGACGTTTGCGCTGGTCGATGATGATGGGCAATAAGCGTTGCACCGAGATCTCAATCAGAGCATCCCGTGATGCATTGAAGTTCTTGGCAATATCTTCAAGGCTGACCAAGGCGCCCCGGCTGATCACGAAAGTTTTTTGAACCCGGTTGGTGACTTCCAGACGTGCGTTGCTGACTCTTCGGGCGATATCGCTCAGTGCCCGGGTATTGCTGAAAAGATGGTCAAACAGCGATTTTTGCTTGATGCCCATCTGTGCGGCAATGATGCTGATGGCTTCGATGCAGTGATCGCTCAATTTAAATGTCGCCCGCACCGACTGCCGGCCCCGCAGATCAGAGAAGTCAGTTTCTGAGGGCGGGGTCTCATCGAAATATTCCTTTTCCTCCATACAGCCTCCTTTGCTAAATTGCATTACCATTATATTCATCGATATTTAGTAATGCAACAATCTTAACATGGCGCTGATTAGTAGTCTTCCTGGGGGATAAGCCCATTGGCTTTTGCAAGGCTTAATGCATGATCCTAGCGCGAGAGGCCTTTCAGGACAGCCGCACCATTTTATTTTAAGGGGGGAGAAGGATGGAAAACAACTACCGGGCCGACAGAATTTCCGGCAATTCGCAAATCTCAGCGCCCATCTTGGCCTTGCGGGTTTCCACATAGTGGGCGGCTGAAAGGGCGGCCAAGCAGCCGTCGGCGGCCGATAGCACGATCTGGCGGGCATATTTTTCTTTCAAGTCACCTATGGCATATATTCCGGGAATAGCGGTTGAACACTGATCATCGGTGATGACGAATCCGTCGGTGCTCATGCGAACACCGGCCGGCACGAGTTGATTGTTGGGTTCGAAGCCGATGAAGATAAAAACGCCGTCAACGGACATCTGCCGTTTGCGGCCGGTTTGGGTATCCTGAAGGGTGACGCCGGTCACACCGCCGCTGCCCGAAAGGATTTCGGAGACCGCCGAATTCCATAACACTTCCATCTTACATTCGGCTGTGACCCGTTGCTGTAAAATCCGGCTGGCCCGCAAGCTGTCGCGGCGGTGAACCAGATAGACCCTTTGGGCAAGCTTTGCCAGGTATAAGCCCTCCTCGCAGGCGCTGTCCCCGCCGCCCACTACGATGACCTGTTTTCCTCTGAAGAAAAAGCCATCGCACACGGCGCAATAGGAAACGCCCTTGCCGTAGAGGTCCTGTTCTCCGGGCACATCGAGCTTGCGCGGCGTGCCGCCGGTGGCCAGAATGACCGCATGCGTGCGGATTTCCCGGCCGCCGCTCAGACGCACGCCATGATATTCCAAACCGGGTTCTACGGACACCACTTCGTCATTGACCTCCTCCAGGCCATAGGAACGGGCATGCTCGGCAAACCGCATCGCCAACTCGGAGCCGTTGATATGGGTGTATCCGGGATAGTTTTCCACCTCGTCGGAGAGATTGACCTGGCCACCGGGGACCGCTTTTTCGATCAGCACCGTTTTAAGCGCCGCCCGCATCGCGTAAATCGCGGCGGACAATCCGCCCGGCCCTCCGCCGATGATAGCCAGATCGTACATTTCGGATTGCGCCATGGTTTATTCCTCCGAATTGACATGGATATTTCTTAGGGACCGGATGTGCAAAGTAAAACGATGGAACGGTCTCATTCATCTTTTTTCTTCAGCGCACGCGCCAGTTTCTCACCCAAAGCCCCCAGGGTTGGGTTTTCGGCTTTTTCCTTGAACCGGCGCCACTCTTCTTCATCTCCGCCGTCTCTGGGCTTCAGGGAGATCTTTCTTTCGGCCGCATTGATGCTTTCAATGGTGACCGCAATGGGGTCGCCGGGCTTGAGTCGGTCGATCTGAGCCGCGTTGGCTGCGCGGCTGAGGGTTGATTTGGGCAGCAACCCCACGACGCCGGGGGCCAGGCGCACGAAAATACCGAATTTTTCCTGCTTTTCCAAGATCCCGTCCACCGGCTGGCCCTTGACAAAATTGCGTTCGACCTCCGCCCAGGGGTCTCCTTCGGCATCCCTAAGGCTCAAGGCGATGCGCCGTTTTCCCAGATCGATCTCCTTGATCACCACCGATACCGACTGGCCCGGTTGCACCACATCAGTGGCCCTGTGGACCCGTTGGGTGTAGCTCATTTCACTGATGTGCACCAGGCCTTCGACGCCGGGCTGAATCTCCACAAAAGCGCCGAAATCGGTACAGCGGGTCACCTTGCCCTGAATTTTATGCCCGGGACGGATGTGTTCTGCCAGACGGTCCCAAGGATCGCTTTCCACCTGCTTGGAGGAAAGGGCGATTTTCGAGCCCTTCTTGCCCTGTTCGATGCGCAGCACCTTGACCCGCAACATTTGATTGGGTTGGACGGCATCTTCAGGTTTTTCCAAGCGCGACCAGCTCAGTTCGGAGATGTGCACCATGCCTTCAAGGCCGGGCACCAACTCCACAAAAGCACCATAGGGCATCAACCGTGTGATCCGGCCGGTATGGACTTGATCCACCGCCAATTCCTTCATAAAGGCATCGCCGGCCTTCTTGTGCTCCGCCTCCAGCAGATCACGGCGGGACAGAACGATGTTGCGTCCACTCTCGGTCAGCTTCTTGATTAAAAACAGGTAGCTCTGGCCAACGTATTTTTCGGGCGCATCCACATAATGGGTATCGATCTGGCTGATCGGGCAAAACGCCCGCCGCTTGAGCACTTCGACCTGAAATCCGCCTTTGATGACCTGCTGGACACGACCTTCTACAGGGATTGCCCCCGAAAAGGCATCTTTGAGCATGTCCAACCCGCCGGCCCCGGCGATTGCTTTGGACAATCGGATTTCATTTTCATCGGCCGCGACCACATACAAGTCCAGGGTATCGCCCACGCCATAGGGCAACTGGCCTTTATCATCCTTGAGTTCTTCTATTTCCACCACGGCGTCCGTCTTTGTACCGGTATCCACGAAAACGGAGCTGTCGCTGATGGAGATGATTCTTCCATGAATTTTATCGCCGACCCGAAGATTTTCCTTCATCCCGGCGCTGTATGCTTCGAACATTTCCGCGAAGCTTTCTTCTTTTTCGTTATCGGATCCCGGAGCGTCTTTGCTGTCTTGATTCTCGGCCATTCTGGCACCTACCTCTGAATTATATGTTTTGACCCGTGTGCAAGCCATGCTTGCGGTTAAAAACGGCAGTCGCTCGGTCGCTTGTATAGAAGACCATGGGCATCTTTTTCAGAAGATCCACCGGCCAACACAGCCACAGCGCATCCGCACAGAAACAAAATAGGGCCAATTCACCAAAAAACGAGTCGATTTGCAAGAGGTAAAGCCGTCCGGCAGCAATTCCGGGCCAGCAGGAGCTTTCACCCGCGCCGATGGACAGTTACACCGCCCTCGGCAATCGAGTGGCTCGAGTTGCTTGCAAATACAGGTAAAGTCCATATATTACCACCGCTACGATGATTGCCGTGCAACGGTAGAGATCGCGCGTTGATAAGAATCATTTTTGAAGTACTAAGGAGTTTTTACGATGGGCAACCAATTGCGTACCACTTTTCTGCTCGCCGTCCTCACCATTTTAATCGTTTGGATCGGGCGGATCTTCGGCGGCCCCCAGGGCATGTTTATCGCTCTGCTGTTTGCGGCGGCAATGAATTTTTTCAGCTACTGGTACTCGGACAAAATCGTCCTGCGCATGTATCGGGCGCAGGAAGTTACACCCCAGCAAGCCCCCGAGTTGTATCAGATGGTGTCCGATCTGGCCCGCAGCGGCGGACTGCCGATGCCGCGGGTATTCATCATCCCCCAGGATTCGCCCAATGCGTTTGCCACCGGCCGCAATCCGGAGCATGCGGTGGTGGCGGTCACGCAGGGGCTGCTCAAATTGATGAACCGCGAGCAACTCAAAGGTGTCCTGGCGCACGAGATGGCCCATGTCAAAGGCCGGGACATTCTGATCGGTTCCATTGCGGCCACACTGGCCGGAGCCATCATGATGCTGGCCAGCATGGCCCGCTGGTCGGCTCTCTTCGGCGGGATGGGGCGCAGTGATGACGACGGCCGTTCAGGCGCCCTGGGTATGATCGTGGTGGCCATTGTGGCGCCCATCGCAGCGCTCGTCGTTCAAATGGCTGTCTCGCGCTCGCGCGAATACCACGCCGATGACCTGGGCGCCCGGATCGCAGGCAACAATGAGGGGCTGGCCAGCGCCCTTGAGAAACTGGGCGCCTACAGCAAACAGCTCCCCATGCAGGCCAATCCGTCCACGGCCCACATGTTTATCGTCAATCCGCTGTCCGGCCGGTCCATGATGAGCTTGTTTGCCACGCATCCGCCCATTGAAACGCGCGTGGCCCGTCTGCGCGGTATTGCTTCACAGCCGGTGCAAGGTTCATCCAAAACCGCGCCTCCGCTGGATCCGTCGGATCGGGGAAGGGCTTTTTGGGACAGCCTGAGATGAATACAGCCGGTTCAGCGATGGCCCATTCCGGCAAAGCGTTTAAATTACAAAACCCGGTCCGTGGACCGGGTTTTATATGGTGATGGCGCACGCTGGCGGTTAAATCGTACATTCCTTGCTGCGGGGCGAAAAAAGAAAAGCAGCGGCGGCTATAAAGACCGGTATGGACAACAAAATGCCGATGAACGGCAAAACGGTCACGCCGATGACGATGAGTCCCAGGGCCATGAAGAGCAACGCGGCGGCGATGCCGACGCTGGCCGGCCGTTCAATAAGACAATCGATTCGATTCATGGGGCAGACCTCCTTTTAAGAGGAGCATTTTTGTAATGACAGGGCCGGCAAGCCGATCGTTCTTTGCGGCACACCGCACAACGTTCGTGACTGCAGTGTTGACAAGTGAAGCAGTCCGGGCATAGGTGTTTTTGACCCTCGGGAGTATGCTCGGGAACATACACTTTACCTTTGATTCCCTTTACCCTTTGCCAAGCCATTGCTGCCGCCCCTTCAATTTTTATAATCCCATCCTATGATGGCTTTCGGGGTTGTCAATGCAGGTGGCTTCTCGTGGATGGATTTTCTTTGGCAGAAATGAATTGCCCGACAGGATTTCCGTATTGAATGAGGTGATTGAAGCCAGAATAGAAACGGATAGGGCCACCGCTTTCTTTTCATCGCCCGGCCCGAATTGAAACAACTATGCATTTGAACGCCACCATCAGCACGGCCCTTCAAGCCTTGCGCAGCGATCTGCCGCAGGCGGCCGATCTCCTCAAGCTGGATCTATCGGATCACTTGCAGCCATGGATACATGCTTTGGATATGAAGCTGCTGCCCAAGTTTCAACCGGACTTTCCCCTGGTGGTGGCCGTTTGCGGCGGTGGTTCGGCAGGCAAATCGACGCTGTTCAACAGCCTGATCGGTCATGCGGTTTCGCCGACCGGCGGCCGAGCCGGGTTGAACCGGCGCGTTCTGGCCGCCTTGCAGGCGTCTCATTTGCGCCAAGCAGCGCTGTTTGCTGCGCTGGCCCATGTTTTTGGCGCCGACTTGCAACCCATGACCGATCCCGTGCAGCTCACCACTCCGGGCAATCCGCTCTATTGGCTCGGTTCCGGCAACCCGCCCAATGTGGTGCTTCTGGACACACCCGACATCGACACCGGCGCGCGGGGCGCCTATGCCAACCGGGAGCTGGCCCGCCGTAGTCTCGAGAGCGCCGACGCCTTTATCTACATTTTCACCAATGCCACCTATAACAACCGTGACAATACCGATTTTATCGCCCGCCTGCTCACCGGCATGGGCACCCGGCCCTGCTATTTGGTTTACCGGGTTTATCCCAGCTTCAGCGATGAAGAGGTCCGTGAACATGCACTGACCACGGCAGCCAACATTTACGGTGCCGACTACGGGCGCTATGTGCTGGACATTTATCGCGCCGATGACGATAACCGGGTGGCCGCGGGGCAGCACCCGATGATGTTGCGGTCCCTCAGCGGCGGCATGACTCTGAACGGCGCGCTGGCCGCCCTGGATGTGGGGCGGCTGCGGCGGGAACTGCTGCATTCGATGTTGGGGGATGCAATGGCGCAGGCGGGCAACATGCATCAGCAGCTCCGCGATGCCCAGACCTGGTTGACCCGCTATATCGAAGCGCTCGAATCTGCCCAGCGCTTGAGCGTACAGCAGGCCCTGTCGCATTTCCCATTAGATAGGGTTCTGCGTCGTTTCGCCGAGATTTGGGTGGCCACCGATCCGCCCCATATCAAACTGATGCGCCGGACCGGCCAGGTGGTGGAATGGCCGCTTAAACTGATGTCGTCGGCCATACGCCTGGCGCGCAGCGACAAAGCCCCCCACCCATCGGCCGGCGCGGAAGATCCCACGGATCTATTGGCCTTTGACCTGCTGCACGCGGCCAATTTGCTTTATCAGACCACCATGGCGGAGCGCATTCAAACCGACCAGACCTCGCTGGATGCCCATCCTGTTGTGCGCGCCACCCAGGAGAGGCTGCGTCACAAGGACTGGCAGTCCGCTTTGACCCACATACAAAACCAAAAGGAAAGGTTGCTGAGCTGGTCGGGACAGTTGCAGAAGGATTTGACAGATCTGGCCAATACCCTGCGCCGGCGTATGCGGCTGGTCGATCAGATCCGTCAGACATTCGCGGCCCTGCTCAATGTGGTTCCCGCCACCGCCGCCATCACCTATATTCTGCACACCGGTGATCCGGCCGGCGCCGTTGGCATAAAGGTCAAACTGACCGGGCTGCTGGGGCTGCATGATCTGTACGCCCTGATCGCCATTCCCGCCACGGCCGGAATGAAAAAGGCCGACCAGCAGCAATTGGAACAGATGCTGGCCCCCCTGGCGCGGACTTGGCTGGCGCATAAACTTACGGCTGTGCAGGCGCTTTTCGAGCAGCGGATCACCGGTGAGGTGCTCCAAGCCGCGCGGGCGGCCCATGCTCAGGCCGCCGAACGACTCGACCGCATCGCGCAGCAATTGGCGGTGTTGAAGGAGACGGCATGATCGAGCGGGAACTGGCCACGCTCAGCGCGTTGGGGAAACTGGAAGAACACCTGTATGCCATGACCGAACTGACCGAAAGGCTGCAGCAGGTGCCGCTTTGGCTGCCTTCGCACGGGCTGGCCAAGCAGGCTGCCGAAGCTCATCGCATGATGGCGCGCATGCAGGCGCGCATGGACCGCCGACTGGTGGTCACCTTAATCGGGCCTTCCGGCGCGGGCAAATCCACCTTGCTCAACGCCTTGGCCGGCGTCGACGACCTGTCGCCCGCGGGCAACCGGAGGCCTACCACCCGCGGGCTGGTGGTGCTGGCCGATGAGGCCGAAGCGGTCCGTCAACTGCTCGGACCGCTGGACGAAACGAGGGTGGCGGTCCGATCAAGCCGGGCCGCCGACCTGCTGTCCCACATGGTCCTTATCGATACGCCCGATACCGACAGCACGCAAAGCGATGCGCATTGGCCTTTAATCCTGCACGCCGTGGCGCATTCGGATGTCCTGATCTGCGTATTTGATGCCCAGAACCCCAAACGCCGCGATCACGCCGATTTCATGGCGCCGCTGGTGCGGAGCTTTCATGGCGCATCCCTGGTCGCAGTGGTCAACCAATGCGACCGGCTCGATGCGCAGGAGCTGACCGGTGTGATTGCGCCCGAGTTCCGGAGCTATCTGCAGCAAGCCTGGGAGATGCAACCGCAGGCCCTCTTGATGACATCGGCGCGCCGCCATCTGCGTCAACCACAGTGGGACCCCCAGGCCCTCCCGCGCCACGACCTGGATCAATTCGAGGAGTTGCGGCGAATGGTGTTTGACACCTTCAACCGGCCCGGATTCGGACAGGACCGCCGATTGGCCAATACACGTCAGATCCGCGAATTCATGCAAGCCCAGGTACACCAGGCGGTCGAACAGGACCGGCCTGCCCTTCAGAAGGCGGCCCATCATATCACGGCCGCCGAGCAGCAAGCCTTGCGCCAGGCCGTGGAAAGCCTGCGGGCCGATGACCGGCGCATGCTTCTGGGGGTCAACGTCCGCTTGTATCAAGCATTGTCACAGCGCTGGGTGGGGCCGGTGGGCTGGATCGTCGCCATCTGGTCGCGTCTCATTCTTTTCGGCACCGGGTTGGCCGCCCTGGTGCGCTTCGGCAATCCGCTGCATCAGATCTGGGGCCTGATCTCATCGTGGCGACGGTATAAAGAGAGCAGCGCCGCCCTCGATTCACTCGCAGACCAGACCCGCGTGGATACCGCGCTGCAATCTTTCCAGCAAGCGTGGTGGACCCAGTGGCCTGATATCGGCGAGCTTTTGATTCAGGGGCGTTTTGATCCCAAGGTGCGCCGAATGGAGGTGCAGGATGGACCCAGTGTCGGGCGCGTGGCCCGCAGCCTATGGACCGACACCCTGGACAGCGAAATTGAACGCAGCGCCAGGCATTTGAGCCATGCCGCCCTGCAAACCGTATTCAACCTGCCCAGCCTGGCCCTGCTCGGCTACGTGGCGTGGTTGACCGCGTCGCGCTTCCTGACCGGCGCCTATTTGAGCGGAGACTTTTTCCTGCACGCCCTGCTCGCCATTGCCGTGGTTCTGTTGCTCAGCTTTTTTATCTTCCAGGTGTTCGCCCGGCTGGCGATCAGTCGCGAGCGTATCCAGCGTCGCGCCTTCCGGACGGTCGAGCGCGCCATAAGCCACCATCCGCTGCTGGCCGGCAAAGAAGTGGCCGAGCAGGTGTCCAAAGTGTTGGCCTTGAGCGCTTAGTCAAATTTCCGGTTAAGCGAATCGTCACGATGAATCCCTAATCGGAAAGCGTCAAGGACCGGGTAAAACGCGCCTGCAAGGCCTCCATGATGCGCAGCGTGAACCGTCCCGGGCGACCGTCGCCGATAGGGGTGTCGTCCATCTGCACCACCGGCATCAGGCCCTTGTTGGTTCCGGTAATAAAGACTTCCTGGGCCGTGCGCAATTCGGTTAGGGGCAGATCGCGGATTTCAATGGGCATCAGTCCCCCGGCGATATCCAGCACCACCTGGCGGGTGATGCCGGACAGAATGCCGCGGCCGGGGGTAATCAACCGGTTGTCAATGACGGCAAACAGATTGCTGGTGGTGCCTTCGAGGGCATGGTCGTGACGATCGACGTAAACCGCTTCAACAGCCCCTTGCGCCTTGCTCTGGCGCAAGGCCATGGCGGCCGCCAGATAATCCAGGCTCTTGGCGCCCGGCATGCGGCGTTCGGCACGCACGGTCACTACCTTGACCCCTTTGTCGTACCATTCGGCCGGTAGCTTGGGCAGCGGAGTGACCAGCACCAGCAGCCGGGGGTTGCCCTGCGGCGTCATGAAATCAGGGCTGGAACCGCCGGTGACGATGATGCGGATGTTGGCCTCATCAAAGTTGTTGCGGGAAAGAGTTTCCAAGGCCGTCCGGCAAATGTGCGCGTGCGACCACGGCAGATCGAGGTCAATCTGGCGGGCCGAATCGATCAGCCGCTGGACATGCTCTTTCAGGAACATCGGTCTGCCGGAATAGGTGCGCAGCAGATCAAAAACCCCGATGCCGCGCAATACGGCCAGATCATCCACGGGAATTACGGCCTTTTCAGCCGGCAGAAATTCTCCATCCACGTAAAAAACAGCCATCGCAACCCCTCTCACCGTTTATGCCCCTCTATCTTTACCGCAAGGTCCGCTCCAACTCAAGATCGACACGCAATCCGCCGGCGCTGCGTCATGTCAGGCGTTTCACAGCTGGCCGAAATTGCCATTCAGCGTCCGCATTGCCAGTTTGTCTGACCCTCGACGTTCAGGGCCAACGGGCGGCTTGCGGTCGCCGGGGGGCGGGCCAAATTTTTTGGGTCTCCTGAGCGCCGGAAATAACCGCCAACAGGGCATCTTTCAATTTCGCGGCAATCCAGCCTGAAGTAGCATATCCGGATCCACACAC
>QZKV01000038.1 GCA_003599575.1 Desulfobacteraceae bacterium
TGTCGGCCATACCGCTGCTGCTGCTGCACGCCAAGCTGACCTCCACCACGGGTCAGATCGTGGACAGCCTGGAGATGGCATCGGTCAAGGCGCTCAACAGCATCTCCAATTTCAGCAGGCGCCAGATCGAAACCAAAGCATAACCCAACAAACCCATTAACATCAAACAAGGAGAGAAAAATGAGAAGAAGCGTATGGTTGAGCATTGCTCTGGTAATGATTTTGCCGATCACCTTGCTCACGTTTTCGTGTGCCAAGGAGGTGGTGGAAAGCCGGCCGGAACAGACTCCCCAGCCGGTCTTACAGGCTGAGGGCAACGCTGCCGAGGAATCGTTACAGGCCGGACGGGGGCAGGCAGAAGGGCTTCGGGCCGAAGCAGCCGCCCGCGAAGCTGCAGAAAATGCCTTTGTCGACGAGACTATCCAATTCGATTTCGACAGTTCCGCATTGTCACTCCAGGCCCGCCAAATCTTGAACACCAAGGCCGATTTCCTGCGCACCAATCCAGGTGTAACGGTGACTGTTGAAGGCCATTGCGATGATCGCGGCACGGATGCCTATAACATGGCTCTGGGCGAACGGCGCGCCGAATCGGTCAAAAAGTACCTTCTCTACCAGGGGATCGGCGCAGATCGGCTGGATACCATCAGTTACGGCGAAGAACGGCCCCTCACGATGGGCGAAAATGAGACCTGCTGGTCCAAAAACCGCCGGGCGCAATTCGTGCTCAACTGACGCCCGCCTGATCCCGTATCTGCGCCATGACTGCTTCGATGGTCTGGGTGCGGAAATTTAACCCGACCATCCAGCCGCACCGCCCGCCTGGTATCAGCAGGCAACCAGCGATGCCGTGTTTAAATGCTGGTTGCCTGCCTTCACAAAGACCTGCCCTGAAGTCCATTGGCGTGAAAAGTTGCGCTAGGCTAAAAACGCCCCTAAACTATGCAGCGTCGGCTGGGTCGCCTTCGGGGCCGCCGGCCGTCGCCTGTACACATGCTGATGGAAGGAAAATCTGGACTGCCCGGCAGGTTGTAGAAAACAAAGCCTCATTTTTGCCTCAGGAGGGCCGGAAGCCCTCCCGTGCCAGAGGACTGCCGGTCGCTTTTCGGCAGCCTGTTCCGGGCGAAGGGACATAGTTCATGGAAACCGATAAAAACCAACCGCCGTCGATGATGGCCACCGAACCACAGGACGAGCACAAATGGCTGCACAAATTGGTGGGTGAGTGGACCTACGAAGGGGCAGCCGTGATGGCGCCCGGCCAGGCGCCGGCGCAGTTCAAAGGGGTTGAGAGCGTGCGCTCACTCGGCGGTCTCTGGATTGTGGCCGAGGCAAAGGGCGAGATGCCGGGCTGCGGCGAGGCCTCCATGATGATGACGCTGGGCTTTGACACGCAGAAGAAGCGCTTTGTGGGCACCTGGATCGGGTCGATGATGACCTATCTTTGGAAATACGATGGCGAGTTGGACGAAGCCGGAAAGGTGCTGACTCTCAATTCGGAGGGCCCCGCTATGGCTGTCGAAGGCAAAATGGCGCAGTACAGAGACGTGATCGAGCTCGCCAGCGACGACCGCCGGGTGCTTTCATCGCTCAGGCTGGACGACGACGGAAAATGGCACCGCTTCATGGCGGCCAACTACCGGCGCAAGGAATAGCCCTGCTTCTTTAAAATGTCTTGCCGTCCGCTATTGGCCGGACGCAAGCTCGAGAAACTGCTTGGCCAGTTTCGGGCCGGCTCCGGCATCTTCGTGCTTGAAAAAGATATAGACCGCCTCCCATTTTTGGTTCTTGATTCTCCGGGCCCAGGCGGAGAGGTCCGCTTCGACATAATCGGGTTTGCGCAGGCGAAGATAGCCCCAACCGGCCGTAGCCACAAATTGGCGCAGTTCTTCCTTATCCCCATCCGAGCAGCACAAAGCACAGCCCTTATTGCGCAATAGGGTATAAATTTCTTCTTCGAACCAGGAACGATGCCGGAATTCAAAAGCGGTCCTGGCGCCGGACGGCAGAAGGTCCACGAAAGCGGCCAGAAGCTCTGTATTCCGGTGCAGATAAGGCGGCAGTTGAAACAAAACGGCTCCCAGCCGGTCGCCCAGCGTTGCGGCCGCTCTGAAAAGGTAATCTATTTCGGCCTCTTTTTCCAGGAGCGGCTTGGCATGCGTGATTTTGCGCGGCGCCTTGAGAACGAAGCGAAAGTCAGGCGGCACCTGTGCGGCCCATGCCGTAAGCACGCCGGTGCCGGGCATCCGGTAAAAGGTGTTGTTGATCTCCACCGCGGGCAGATGTGTGCTGTAGTACCGCAGCATATCCCGGTCCGGCAGATCTTGGGGATAAAAAGGACCTTTCCATTCCTTGTAGCTGTAACCGCTGGTTCCCGCAAACAGCCGCATAAGACGCTCCCTTGTGTTTCAGGCCGTCACCCTGAATCGATACCGAGGGTCAAAAAAGTCGCACTTGATCGGAAATAAATCGGTCCAGTACGGCGGCAAATTGCATCGGGTGCTCGACGTGGGGCAGGTGGCCGCAATTTGCGATAACTTCCATATGGCCGGTGCGCAGGCGCCGGATCGCCTGACGGGCATGTTCAACGGGCAAAACCCGGTCCTGCTGTCCCCAGGCGACCAGGACGGGGATGCGCAGCTCGAAAAGGTGTTCCAACAGGATGTGGCGCTGACCGGCCGGGCTGACCTGGCTTTGGAGCACCTCCACGGTTGTCTGCAGGAACGTGGGCAGTCGCGCCAGCCGGTATTGCTCCTCCAGCCACCCCAGGGGCGCCCTTTGGGGATGCGCAAACAGGAGCAGCGCCCGGAGCCAGGCCCGTTGCATGGCGCCGAAGGGTGTCTGTCCCCATAGCGCCCCCCAGCCGCCGTAACCGGGCAGGGATAACAGGCGCATGATCGGATTGATGGTTTTGCCAAGTCCGGCGCTGCTCACCAATCCAAGCGCCCCCACCCGTTGCGGATATTCCAAAGCCATATAAAGGCCGACCAAACCGCCGAAAGAACTGCCCACCACGATGGCCCGCTCCACCTGCTGGAGGGTGAGAAAAAAGACCACGAAGCGCGCCACCCGATCCGGAGAGTAATCGGCATTCGGATGCCCCAGCTGCGTGGTGCCGGGTAGATCGGGCGCATAGAGTTCGAACCTATCGGCAAACGCCGGCATCAACCACTGCCAGTCGATCGCGCTTTCACCTATGCCGTGCAGGAACAGCACCGGCGGGCCGGACCCTGCAGTCAGATAACGCGTGTGCACGCCCTCGACTTCAATCTCGTTTTGCCTTTGAACTCCCTCCAATTGGAGCGGTTCCTGAGACAGAGATGCCGGGGATATGCTTAAACTGGAGCCCATTGGTTTGATCCCTGTTTCCCAAAGGACAATTCCCTGAATCAGGGTCTGCCCTTGAACCTTCGTGAGTGCCGATAGCTTGCCGCGGCACAGCCATGTGCCGATTTATAGAACGATGCAGTGAAAGGCTATGGGGCAGATCAATTATTGGAGGGTTGCAAAAAGGGTAAATGGCCTGTGCAGTTGACTACCTGATAATGCGTTTAAATATTGTAAATTGTTTTTACCTCGCCATCGTGGGGAAAGGAGCAAGCCCATGGAAGAACATCTGACGAAACACGGCATGATCAGTTGGTCGGAGTTGATGACCAGCAATCTGGAGGCCGCCAGGAAGTTTTATGCACAGCTTTTTGGATGGGAGCTGGAACGGGCCCCCATGCAGGAGATGGACTACATCATGGTCAAGTCCAATGGCCGGGAGATCGCCGGTATGATGGCAACGCCTCCGGGGGCTGAGGCAACGCCGCCCAACTGGGGCATTTACATAACCGTGGAGGATGTCGATGCCGCCGCCCGCAAGGCCCAGGAGCTGGGCGCCACGGTATGCGTGCCGCCGCGCGACATTCCGCAGGTGGGCCGCTTCTGCGTGCTGCAAGATCCCCAAGGGGCTTTTTTCTCGATCATCACCTACCTTCGGTAGGATCATGGGCCGGAGATCTCGCGGGGCGCGCCGGGTCAGCTGAATTCCAACCGATCTGAAAACAGGTTTCTCTCGTATAAAACCTGATCTGGCGTTTTGGATATCGAATCTCTGGAATACTGAACTATTTCCTACGGTCAAGCGGCGGGCCGGGGCTGATCGAGGAACGGTCCTAACTTCCACCCCCGACTCCGCGCTCCTCTGGATGCTGAACCGCCTGCCCCGTGCCCCTGATCGCCCCCAAAAGACCATCCGTGCTTCCGGCTTTGCTCAGGTAGGCGGCAGCCCCGGCTTTGAAGACCGCGGAGGCGATATCGGAATCCTCGAACATGGAAAGGCCGATGATGCGGATGTGCGGCATCTCCGCATGGATGATCCGCGTGGCCTCGATCCCGTCCATGGTCGGCATGTTGATATCCATCAGAATCACATCGGGATTCAGCTTGCGGGCCAGATGGATGGCGGTCTGCCCCTCCGCGGCCTCGGCCACGATCTCGATATCGGGATGGATACTGAGCATCATGGAAAGGCCCTGGCGCATCACGATGTGATCGTCCACCAGCATGAGGCGGATGCGTTCTTTGGTTTTGACAGGACAGGCCGAGGGTAAGGTCGTTTGGGCACATTTATTGATCGTCCCCTGCGCGGCTTCGTTTTCCGGCTCGACTTTGCCCAGCGGTGCCACGAGCGTGAAAGCAGCCCCCCTGCCGGGCGCGCTTTCCACCTCGAGCCGGCCCCCCAGTAATTCCAGCCTCTCCCGAATGCTGAACATTCCGAATCCGCAGGTCTGTTCACCACCCTCCCACATTGCCCGCGGGTCGAATCCGGCCCCCTGGTCGCTGACAACGATCCGCAAGTGTTCAGGTTCCTCTCTGAACAGGCGCACCTCGGCCGAGTTCACCCGCGCGTGCTTGACCACGTTGAAAAGCAGCTCGCGGACCGACTGGAAAAGGAGCACCATAATGTCTTCCTGATCGACGACGATCCCGGGCTCCACCTGCAATGTGACCTGCAGTTCGTATTTTTCGTGCATCCATCTGGCCAGCCATTCCAATGCGGCGGCAAGGCCCCGCTGGTAGAGGATCGGAGGGGAAAGCTCGGCGGTCAAAGAGCGGGAGGTTTTGATCGACTCGATCAGCAGGTTGCCCACGTTGTCAAAGGTCTGCCGCTGGTCGTCGGCAACATGTGGGGTAAGGCACTCCAGGTTGAGCTTGGCGGCGACCAGAAGCTGTTGGAGGTGGTCGTGCAGAATCTCCGCCAGGCGCCGGCGCTCGCGTTCTTCGGTCAGGGTCAGCTCCGAAGCGAGCATAGACAACTGCTCGGCACGCCGCCGCAGCTCTGCGGTGCGTTCCTGCACCCGTTTTTCCAGTTCATCGCGCGATTTGCGAAGTTCCTGAATGAGGCGCATGCGTTCCATGGCCGCCGCCACCTGGTCGGTGACCGTCTTCATCAGGGCCAGGTCGTCTGGCGAAAAACGGGACCGCGTGCGCGTGCCGAAAGAAAGGGTCCCGGTCAGCCGGTCCTGAACCATCAGGGGATGGCAGGCGTAGGCCGCAATCCCATAGGATTGGATCAGCTCGGTCCTGGGATCGGGACAGCTGCCGATCTCTTCGGCGACCAGCCGTTTTCCATCCCGGGCAACACAGCCGCACACAGCCACGCCGTAGTCCAGCCATTCGATTTTCCGGGCGTCCTCTTCGGATATGCCCGCCCAGGCGTTCAGACGCAGCCTTCCGGCCTGATCATCCACCAGGAAATTGAAAAAGGCATGGCAATCCAGGTGCTGCATGACCTGGCGGCACAAGTCGTTGACGATGACCTGGGGATCCTGGGCCGCCAGCAGGCATCCCGCCGTGCCGGATAACAGCCGGAAACGCTCCTCACTCGTGCGAAGCGCTTCCACGGAGTGCTTCAACTCTCTCGTGCGCTCCTCGACCTCGCGTTCGAGACCGGCATGGGCGCAGCGCAGCTTTTCCTCCGCATCCTGTCGGCGCCGCTTTTCTTCGGCCTCCTTGAGAGCACGTTTGACGCACAGCGGAAGCCGGGTCAAGCGGTCCTTCAACACGAAATCGGTGGCCCCGTCTTTCAGCAAATCAACCGCGTGATCTTCCCCCAGGGCCCCCGTTACAAAAACAAACGGTACGTGCGGCGCTTTTTCCCGCGCCAGCGCAAGGGCCGACTCACCGTCGAAGCCGGGCAGCGAGTAATCGCAGAGAATGATATCGGGCAGGAAACTGCCCAGGGCCTCAAGGTAGGCATCCGGATGATCAACCCGCCGGGATTCAAACTGGATTCCCCCGATGCGAAGTTTTTGTTCCACCAATTCCGCATCGGTCGGGACATCCTCCAGTATGAGGACGCGCAGAAGTTTCCCGTGCTGGCCGTACTGCATCACAAATCCTTGTGAAAAAGTCATCCAATTCCATTCGGCTAGTAGGGCGGCCTGTTGAGCAGGACCCAATAGAATCCGATTTCGGAAACAACTTTGGCGAAGACATCGAACTCGACCGGTTTTACGATATAGCTGTTCACCCCGAGTTTATAGGTCTCGATCCGGTCTTTTTCCTCCTCCGACGAAGTCAATACCACCACCGGGATCATCTTGGTCCGTTCGTCGGCGCGGATCCTCTCCAACACTTCAAGCCCGCTGACCTTGGGCAGCTTCAGATCGAGTAAAATCAAGCGCGGGCATCCCGCCCTTCCCGAAAGCGAGCAAGCTTCAAAAAGGTAAACGAGCGCCTCTTCGCCGTCCGTGAGCACTTTCACGTTGTTGGAAAGATTTCTCTTCTGCAAGGCGTTGAGCGTAAGCTCCACATCCGCCGGATTATCTTCGATCAATACGATTTCAACTTTTTCCATGCTCATCCATGCTCCTTGTAGCCGCATCCATCATCCCCTGCATCGGCCGGAAGGTAAAATAAAAGCAAGCCCCTTCCCGGGTTTTACCTTCGGCCCAGACCCGCCCGCCGTGCCGCTGGATGATCCGCTGGACAATGGCAAGTCCCACGCCGGTTCCCTCGAACTGGCTCTCGGGGACCAGGCGCTGAAAAACTCCGAAGAGCTTGTTGTAATACTTCATGTCGAATCCGACGCCGTTGTCTTTTACATAATAGACCGCTTGGCCGCGCCCTTCCAAGCTGCCGACTTCGATCCTGGCCGGCTGTTTGCCCCTCGTAAACTTCACCGCATTGGACAACAGGTTGACCAGCAGCTGCCGGATCATTGCAGGATCACCGTGGGCCGCGGGCATATCGCCGATGTGAATGACCAGTTCGCGCTCGGGTTCCATCATCCGGATCTCTCGCAACACCTCGCGCGCGAGCGCCGCCATATCGAGTTTCGATCGGTTCAGTTCGGTCCGGCCCAGTCGCGATAACCGCAGCAGGTCATCGATCAGCCGCCCCATTTTCAGGGCGTTCTCCTGAACGATATCGAACTTGCGCCGGGTTTCGGAATCGAAAGCGACGCCCTGCTCATCCAGAATCATCCTTGTAAATCCGGCGATCGCGCGCAGCGGCGCCCGCAGGTCGTGAGAGACCGAATAGCTGAAGCCTTCAAGTTCCCGGTTGGCCGCTTCCAGTTTGGCGGCGTGTTCTTTCAGCTTTTCGTGGGCTTTGGTTAAGGCTTCCTCCGCCTCCTTGCGCGCGGTGATGTCCCGGGCAGTATGCACGCACCCGAGCAGCTTGCCCGCCTCGTCGTACATGGGCGTCGTGCTTACCAAAAATATGCCTCCCAGGAGCGGCTCGCGGATCTCCTCGATGTGCTCCTTGCCATCTGCGATCGATTTGGCGTGCGGACAACCCAGAATGGGTCCCGGGAGCCCGTGCATCACTTCATGGCATTTAAATCCGGCGCACTGCTCCGGTTTCCGGCCCAGACGCTCCGCCATGGCCCTGTTCACCCGGACCACCCTGTGGCTGCGGTCCAAGATCGCGATCAGGTCCGGAACACTGTCAAAGGTCAATTCCCACTCGGTCTTGGCCTTGAGCAGTTCCTCTTCCGATTTCTTTTTTTCCGTGATGTCGCTGAAGGTCACGGCAAAAAAGCCTTTATGCGGGCTGAAGGCGGAGATCGCATACCACCTTTGAAGCGCCTCCGAATAGCTCTCGAAGTGAACGGGTTCGCCGGTCAGCGCAACCTTTCCGTACATTCCGATCCAGTCCGTGGAATCTTTTTCTATGCCTGCAAGGACTTCGGTGGCCCTTTTGCCGATGATCTGTTTGCCTTCCAGGCCGGTCAGCCTTTCGAAGGCATCATTGACTTCGAGGAAAATGTAGTCGCAGGGCTTCATGGCGATATCCAGCACGATCCTGTGATAAGCAAACCCTTCCGACATGTTGTTAAACAGGGAATGCAGCTTCTCCTCGCTCCTTTTCAGGGCGTGTTTCACAGTCCATGCTTCGGAGCTTTCGATGACTTCCCACCTGCCCAGGTTGCGGACCAGCGCTAAACGATGCTCTTTTACAACCTCCATGATTCCTATGGCATCGAATTCGTCGCGCTGGTAGGCGCAAACCGAGATCACGTTATAGCTGCTCAGCAGGTCGGCCCCATAACAGGCGCCGCCGCCTCTTTTTTTGGAGGATGCCTTGATTGCGCACCTGAGGCCCTCAAAGCCGCCGGCGATCGCCCGGTCAAGCCTCGAAACGACGGCCTCGCCGGATCTTGTTAGGCCCGCCGTACGCCACTGCTTTTGGGGAATCAAATCGATTTGCCCTCTTTTGACATATTCCTCGAAACGGGGCACGGCCCTTTCCAGCGCCTTCTTGGCATGTTCGGCACCGAGCGGCTTGAACGTGACCCATAGGCAGTACTCGTTGTTCTCCAGCCCGGCCTTGAAATAAGGCACAAGGATGTCGATCAGATCCTCCTTGGTCTGGTAAAATTGGCACAGGTGGGCGCCCCAGGGCAGATCGCCCAGCAATGCGATGCCCGACCTGCGTTTGTCGGAAAAAGCGGTAGTCATATCCGGTTACTTGCAAGCGGTATGCTCATGAATGAGCGTGTGCTAAGGCAGGCATGCTGACGAGCTGCCACTTGCCGCGGTTCATGGCGAGCGCGAATTCGTGGTTCTTGACCACATCCAGGATTTCCACCACGCCGCATTTCTTGAGCGAATAGGTACACAGCACAAGCAGCCGCGTGCCGGTGATCACGTTGTTGATTTCGGCCTCGTAACAGGCGAAATCGTCCCAGTCCTTCTTGTTGTCGATCCAGTAAGGATTGCCGCTTACCCTCAGGCCGGCATAGCCCTTTGACAAGGCCTCGTCATGCTTTTCCATCCACATGTCGAGCGTCCTTTGGAGATCGAATTTCCCGCCCTTGAGGTACCAGTCGGTGTAAGGAAATATCTCCATCTGTCCTTTGGTCAGGTATTCTGAAAAGCCGGGCACGCCTTTTTTAAGGGCTTTGATGGCGTCTTCCTTCGTAAAAAAATCGGATGTCACCAGAACGCAAAACTCGTTGTTCTTGAGACCTTCCCTGAAGTAGGGGACGAGCGTATCGACCAGATCCTTCTTGGTCTGGTAAAACTGGCAAAAATGAGTGCCCCAGGGCAGGTCTCCTATCAGGGCGATCCCCGATTTTCTTTTCTCCGTGGCAGGGTTCATTGCACGCTCCTTTATTGGATTGTGTACAGTTTATCGCAGGGCGGTTATGGTAAGAACGCTCTTGAGCCCGGAACGTTCCTCACCCCTTAACCGCTGAAACGTTGCACTTCAACCGGGCCAATCTGTTTCCTTAGCGGAGCGCTGGACATGAAGCAAGCCCTTTTTCCGCTGCGCTTGCTTCACCCGAGCGGGCTGCAATGATTACCGATGGCCCGCGCTCCGCTCAGCACCCGTTCACATCCCATCCTGGCCGCCGCGCGCCCGGGCTGCTTTCGCTCCGCAGTGCGTCCTGGTTTCAAACCGCCAATCGCCAGACAATGCCGGCCGCTGCGCCTGCCGGCACCAGGTAATGAACGGGCAGATGAAATTTCTGGAGCAGCGCCAGGGAAATCCCCGCGGAGATCAGCGCAAAAAAATCAATGCCGCCGTCCAGCAGAATCACCCGGTGTCCGAACCAGACGCCCAGGTTCAACACCACGCCGACCACCGCGGCGGTAACACCGGTGAGCGCGGCCTGCAGCCGGTTGTTCGCGGCCATGGCCTCGATAAACGGCGCCCCGGCGAGGATGAAGAAAAAGCAAGGCAGAAACGTGACGTAAGTGGTGATCAAGGCCCCCAGGATGGCCGCAGTCAAAGGGGCGAGATCGCCGGGCAGGTTCCAGGCCGCCAGGAAGCCGACATACTGCGTCACCATGATCAGCGGACCGGGTGTGGATTCGGCGAGCCCCAGGCCGATGAGCATTTGCCGGGTGGTCAGCCAGCCGTTGGATACCGCGACACCGGTGATGTAGCTCAACACGGCGTAGGCGCCCCCGAAGGTAACAAAGGCGGCCTTGGTGAAAAACCAGGCGATCTGCGCCAGCGTGTGGCTACGCCCCTGCCAGGCCCATATGGCGCCAAACACCAGCGCCCACAAGCCCAGGCAGATGAGAACGACCCAAAGAGCCCGGGATGCGGAAGGCGCGCCGCTTCTCGGACCGGCCTCGGGTTCGGGTTCCTGCGCGATGCGGCATTCATGCGTTTGACGATCGAAAACACCCTTGCAAAAGGCCTGCGGCAGTCGGGTTTGCATAAGCAAGCCGCCGGACGCCGCCGCTGCAATGATATACGGGAAGGGTACTTTGAAAAAAAAGATGGCGATAAACGCCGCAGCGGCAAACGCGTAGAGCACGGGGTGCTTGAGCGCTTTTTTGCCGATGCGCAGCACCGCTTCGATCACCACGGCCACCACAACCGGCTGGATACCGTAGAAAGCGGCCGCTATGGCGGGGATGTCGATGTGGGCCACGGCCAGGTAACTGAGCAGCAGCATGATGAAAATGGAGGGGATCACAAAAAGGGCGCCGGCCGCAATCCCGCCCAGTGTGCCATGCAGCCGCCACCCGATGTAGGTGGCCAGCTGCTGGGCTTCGGGTCCCGGAAGGAGCATGCAGAAGTTAAGCGCGCGCAGAAACTGATCTTCGCTGATCCATTGCCTGCGTTCGACCACCTCCTGGTGCATGACGGCAATCTGCCCGGCCGGCCCGCCGAAGCTGATGAAACCCAGCTTGGTCCAGAATTTCAGTGCTGTTTTGAACGTGACCGTCATTGCACGCTTTCCTTCAATCACTTATCCGCAACCGAAGCGATTGCCGCCCTTGCTTTACCTGCATGCCGGAACATCTCCACAAGTGCCCAGGCAAAGCCGGCCACCGGCACGATCGATCAAAGATAGTTCCCGCGTGACGCTCAGCAATCCCTTAATTACCACTCTCCTGCGGCGCCGGCGCCAAAATCTATGCAAAGGCGAATGCATGTTAAAAGTTTCCAAATGCCAGTCTTATCTCTTTACGATTACATGTTCGCGCATATTTCTCAGCGTAATAAGATCGCTTACGGTGGTCATTGGCTGCTGCGGAGTGGTTTGGTTACGGTTTGCGGATATTCCAGTTGCCGGGAAAGTCGCCGTAACCGGGCATTTCTTTCAATCGCCCAACAGAAGGTCCCTGGATGGTACATAAAGGAATCAAATCATCAAGATCGGTTTGCCGGTCCAGACGACCGGCTTCACTATCGCGGCGGCCCTTAATCGTATTTATCCCCATGAACGCCATTCTGGTCCTCGGGGCGCGTGCCGTCTACCTGGCCGCTATCCAGGGCGAGGTCTCCTGGGGGCTTTTGCTCGCAGCCGCCGCAGCGGGACTCTGTATTCTGGCCATGGGTTACTTCGGCAACAAGGTTTTCGGTGCACCGCAGAATGCACCCGCCCCGCCGCCGCAGGACTGATGAAGGACGGTTCGGAATTGCCGGACATTCGGCAGGTAGATTGCCGAGGTTAAAGTTGAGTTCCTGAAGACCACCGCGGCATCTTCAAACTGGATGAAGTACCCGTGAGCGTTTCAGTGCGCAGGAACGGCCGTGCGTTCGTTAGGCCCATCCGGCGCACAGGGAAATTGAACCGGCGGACAAGCAAAGGGGAGCCAAGAGGTTATGAAAACCCTACGCAATGCCGCCTGCCCCTGCGGCAGCGGCCAGCAATATAAAAAGTGCTGCATGGGCAAGGCGGAGCAGCCGCTGGAACTGGCGTGGTATCGCCTGCGGAATGCGAACGACAGCTTGGCCAATGAGCTGCTCACCTTTTATAAAACAAGATTCGGAGTCCCGGCCCTCGTGATTGCCGCCGCCGAGTTTCTGCTCTGGCCGGAGCAGGAGGAACTGGACGGCCTGATTGAGGATCACATGCGGTTGTTTATGCCCTGGTTCCTTTTCAATTGGGTTTACGAGCCGGATGATACCGCTGAAAAACTGGACATCCCGGCCGGCATCACCATCGCGCAGCTTTATCTGTCTGAAAAGGAGCAGCAGATCGATGGCCTGAAGGTGCGTTTGATCGCGTCGGCAGCCCGCAAACCCTTCAGCTTCCTCGAAGTGACGGCATGCGCAGCGGGTCGCGGCTTCACCCTCGAAGAACTGTTCACAGGACGGCCGACCCGTGTCATGGAAAGAGCGGGCAGCCGGATGGCGCAGATCGGGGATATCCTGATGGGCCGTATCGTAACCGTGGACCACGCTTCCTTGCTGGTGGGCTGCAGCTCCATCATCATCCCTCACTCATGGAAGCCGAAAATGACCGATTTGCGCAAGCAGATGAAAGAAGAATTTTCTCAGATTACGGAGGAAACCCTACAATTCTACGACATCCAGATTCGCGAGTTGTATTTGGAGATCTATGACCGCATGTTGCAGCCGCCGAAACTGGTCAACCGCCCGAATCGCCATAAACCCGAGCAGCTGGACCTTTTCGGGGACGATTGAGCGGTCAGTTGTCGCATCCACTGGAATCCGCACTTCCGATATTGCACGTAAAAAGGGAACTGAGCGATCCTTTATAAAAAGGTTGGGGAGTAGGTTCCCCTGCTCTCGCCTGGCACCTTCGCTGGCGCGCTGCTTTAATAATTCCTTGTTTTTCCCACGATAATCCGGTCCTCCACACACCTGCACTGACCGTTGGATCGGTGAACCACCCTTCAGGCCCGCATTGGCATCGACATTGCTCAATAAAGAATGCGGGTCTTTCGGCCGCCGAAATCCCATCGCCTGGTTGTGGTTTCAAATATCATTCAACCCTTGTCCGACTTGGCAGGGCAGGCATCTCGCTGCGACCCAGGGATGAGGGCTAACCGCAGGCAACCCGGGTTGCCTGCCTTTGGTCGGAGGTGCGCGTGAAAATGGTTTTTGGAGAGTTGCTTTTGGCTTTGGGTGTGATCCTCTTTTTGGTCGTACTGATCGGAGCCCGCAACCCTAAAAAGCAATTTTGGGCTGCTGAATTTCTTCTCGAAGACTTTTATCCTCCCCTTATCATCTTGTGCGGCATCTTTGGCTCCTATCTGCTTTTTAAGGGGTTTTTCGAATCGTCCCAGGCGGGATTCGGAACAAGGGAGATCGTTCTGCTCCCATGCATATTGGCGGCGACGGTTTTTTTTATCCAGCGGCTGAAAGTCCGCAAACGGCTGGCCGAATTCGATGCACACAAGGCGGCCGGCCGGACCACGGCTCCCGGCGGCGGGCTCCCGCCGAGTGGAAGCAAAGGAGGGCCGCCGGCACCTCGTACCAAAATCGCGGCTTAGGCATGCCGCCAAGGGGCGGCCCGCTAAAAAGCCGCCCCTGTTCGTCCGCACCATATTGAAGCTGGTCCGCTTTCTACCAGTTGTAATCTTCCTTTTCGATGATCGTGGCCACCCCCTGACCGCCGCCCACGCAGGCATTGGCGCAGCCGTAACGCCCGCCCTTGACATTGAGAATGCGCGCCAGGGTCCCGACCAGGCGCACGCCGGTGGCGCCCAGGGCGTGACCGATGGCGATACCCCCGCCCATCACATTGACCCGCTGCGCATCGATGCCGAGCTGTTTGATGCAATTGAGCGCCACAATGCTGAAAGCTTCGTTGATTTCCCAAAAATCGATTTCAGTGGCTTTCAATCCGGCCTTTTCCAACGCTTTTAAACTGGCGGGCACCGGGCCATGTCCCATGATGGTGGGGTCCACGCCGGCAAAGCCGATCGAGCGCAGCGTGGCCAGAGGCTGGATGCCCTTTTTGCGGGCCGTTTCCTTGGACATCAGAATCATGGAGGTGGCCGCGGCGTTCAGCGGCGAGGAGTTGCCGGCCGTGATCACGCCGTCTTTTTTAAAGGAGGGTTTGAGGTCCGCCATTCCAGCCAGCGTGGCGTCGCTGCGCACCGCCTGATCCTGGTCCACGGTCATTTTGCCGCCGTCGGCCTGTTCGGCGTCGATGGCAAGTATTTCGCCTTTGAAAAAGCCCTCTTTCTGAGCTTTGCTGGCCAATTCGTGCGAGCGCACCGACCAGCGGTCCATCTCCTCTTTCGTAAAACCGCTCTGCTTGAAAAGCTTTTCGGCGGTTAATCCCATGTTCATCGAAGTCATCATGTCCCATTTGGCAAACTTGGCGTCGGTGAAAAGGCCCATGTTGGGCTGGATGTGCCCGCGGTCCATCGTGGCGCCGCCCATCGGCACCCGGGTCATATGCTCCATGCCGCCGACCATGACGATATCGGCATAGTCCATGGCGATTTCCATGAAACCGACATGGATGCCGGCCATGGCCGAACCGCACTGCTGGTCGATGGCTTTGGCCGGGATGGTCTGGGGTAGATTGGCCATCAGGATGCCGAGGCGGCCGCCGTAGGCCCATTGCTCCGTCACCTGGGTGGCACATCCCAGCAGAAAATCATCGATTTCACCGGCCTCTATACCGGTCCGCTGGATGAGTTCGGGCAGCAGCATTGCGAGCAGCTCGTCGGCCCTTATCTTGCAGAACCAGTCTCTGGCCGGGTCGGTGGGCCGCGAGCGCGACAAGGCCGTTCTCAGATAACCAGCAATCACGACTTCTTTCATGGAATGCCTCCTTTGATGTATGCACGTTGATCATTATCACGTGGGTCATGGTTTCTTCCTCACAGCCTTCATCTTTCATCCAGCATAGAATGTCTTCCCCGACTGCGCCATTTCCTTGAGCAGGTCGGCCGGGGCGAAGCGCGGCCCGTATTTTTTCTCCAATTCGACCAGTTTGGCGTAGACGTTCTTCAGCCCCCATTTGTCCGCATAGCGGAAAATGCCGCCGCGGTAGGGCGGAAAGCCGGTGCCGTAGATCATGGCCAGATCCATGTCCTGGGGCCGGTCGCAGATGCCTTCCTGCATGATCAGGGCGCCTTCGTTGATGCCCAGGGCCAGCATCGTATCGATGATCTCCTGCCCGGACATCTGCTTGGGTTGGACATTGTTTTCCTTGCGGTACTGCTCGACCACCGCCACCACTTTGGGGTTGGGTACGGGCTTGGGGCCGCTGTAATCGAAGTATCCCGCACCGGTTTTACGACCGTAGCAGCCGGTCTGGTAAACGCGTTCGGCCAGCGGATGCATTTTGTAGCGGGGCCCGAGGCGCTTTTCGAAGGTCTTGCCCACATGGTAGCCGATGTCGATGCCGGTCAGGTCGGACAAGGTGGCCGGGCCCATGGGCATGCCGAAGTCCAGCATGGCCTTTTCGATGGCCGCCGCATCGACGCCGTCGGCGCTCAGGTAGACCGATGCGCCGAACAGGCCGCCCAGCTGCCGCGAGACGTAGAACCCGGGACCGTCATTGACCACGATGGGTGTTTTTTTGATGGCCCGGGCGAAGGCCACGCTGCTGGCCAGGGTCTGGTCGGAGGTTTTCCCGGCGCAGATGATTTCCAGGAGCTGCATGCGTTCAGCCGGGTTGAAGAAGTGCAGGCCGATCATGCGGCCGGGGTCTTTCAGAACCGTGGCCATTTCGGTGATCGGCAGGGCCGAGGTGTTGGTGCCGAAGATGACGTTGCCGCGGCAGATGCCTTCGAGCTGCTTCCAGATCTCCTGCTTGACGTTCATGTTCTCCACGACCGCCTCGATCACCAGGTCCACGTCTTTCATGGCATCCAGCTTCGTGGTGGTGACCAGTTTCTTCTGGATCAGCTGATCCAGGTCGGCTTCCTTCATCTTCTTTTTCTTGATGGCATAGCCGAAGGTCTTGCGCACCGCGCCCACCCCTTTTTCGACGGCCTGATCGTTGATGTCCCACAGCACGGCCTCGAAGCCGTTGTTCAGCAGCAGGTTGACGATGCCCGAACCCATCACGCCGCCGCCCAGCATGCCCACCTTCTTGATCCTGGCCGGGGCGAGGCCTTCGATGCGCGGCAGCCGGCCGGCCGAGCGCGTATTGAGGAAGATGTTGATCAGGTTTTTGGCCACATCCGAGACCACGCAGTCGGCAAACAGTTCGGCTTCGATATCGAGATCGGCATCGATGTCGTACCCGAGCCCTCTCTCCACGGCCTCGACCGCCTTCAGAGGGGCGATGTAGCCTTTGGACTGGGCCGCCGTCATGGCCTTGACCAGGCTCAGGACGCTTTTCTTCTCGGCCGCGCTGGGCATCCGGTCGAAGATCGCGCGTGTCGTACGCTGCTTGATGTTGAGGAAGCGCATGACGAATTTCCGGGCCGCGTGGATGGCGGTCGGAATCAGCTTGTCGGGCTCGGCAATTTCGTCCACCAGGCCGCGGCTGAAAGCTTTATCCGTTTTGATCGGCCTGCCGGTGGTGATCATCTCCAGGGCGTTGTTCAGGCCGATCAGCCGCGGCAGCCGCTGCGTGCCGCCCGCCCCGGGGATCAGGCCGATCTGGACCTCCGGCTGACCCAGGTCGATGCCGGGGACCGCCACGCGGTAGTGGCAGCACATGGCGATCTCAAGCCCGCCGCCCAGGCAGTTGCCGTTGATGGCCGCGACCACCGGCTTGCTCCCGGTTTCGATGCCGCTCAGGAAGCGGTTGTTGGTTTTGACGCGCTCCAGAATGAAATTGCGGTCGGTGACGTCCTTGACCTGGGTGATGTCGGCGCCGGCGATGAAATTCTTGCCGGTGCCGGTGAGGACGATGGCCTTGACGGCATCGTCCTTGTAGGCTTCGGCAAAGGCTTCGGCCAAGGCGCGTATGAAATGATCCGAAAGCTGGTTGACCGGCGGGTTGTTCATGGTAAAAACAGCCACGCCGTCTTTGACTTCCACCTGAACACTTTTAAAATCTGTTTTCACCGTATGGTCCTCCCTGTCCCTTGGTTAAAGTTGAGGTGCAGGCGTTTTCGCCGTTGTTGCGGATGGGTGGTGCGGCCGATGGCGGAACTTTCTGCATTGGTTTTCCCCGGCAGGAAAAAAGTTGCCATTGTGCTCCAGGATCGGGGTCGTATTCGCGGCTTGCTGTGGCGCATGGGTTTCAGCGTCCGCGTGGGGGAAACGAAAGAACGAATACGAACGCGATGGACGACTCTCGAAAAAAGAACCTTTCGAAGGTTAATTCCGTATGTCATTTTACGGGCGCGTGTCAATGGAATATGCCGAGTTCGGCTTGTAGGCGCTGAAGGGACTTTGGGAAGGAACCCGGATTCGCAGAAAGGAGGCAAACATGCTGGAAAACAAGATCGCCTGGATCACCGGTGCAGGCAGCGGAATCGGTTTGGCCGGAGCACAGGCATTGGCCGCCGCCGGCGCCCGGGTGGTGATGTCGGGACGCCGCGCAAATGTCCTTTCGGCCGAAGCGGACAAGATCCGCAAGGCCGGCGGGACAGCCGAAGCCGAACCGCTGGATGTCGGCGATGCGGCGGCCGTGGAGCGCGCAGCTCAGGAGATTGCCCGCCGATTGGGCAAGATCGATATTCTGGTCAACAGTGCCGGCACCAACAGCACCCGGCGGTTCTGGCGCGACCAGACCATCGATGGCTGGGATCAGGTGATCCGGGTCAATCTGAACGGCACCTTCTATTGCACCCGTGCGGCGCTTCCAATCATGCGGTCCAGCAAGCAGGGCCTGGTGATCAACATCTCCTCGTGGGCCGGCGTTTACACTTCCGCTTTGGTCGGGCCGGCCTACAACAGCAGCAAGCATGCCCTGGTATCGCTGACCGAAACGATCAACATGGAAGAGTGCGCCAACGGCATTCGGGCGTGCGTCATTTGCCCGGCCGAAGTGGACACGCCCATCCTGGACCGGAGGCCCATGCCGCCGCCGGCTGAAGAGCGCACCCGCATGCTCCGCCCGGAGGACCTGGGCCGGGCCATCCGCTGGGTCAGCGAACAGCCGCCGCATGTCTGCGTCAACCAGATCGTCATCAGCCCGACCTGGAACCGGTTGTTCATCGGCAGCGGGCCGGCATAGGCGTGCGTTTTTCGAAATGAATACAGCTTTGCACGCGGTATGTGGGCATTGAGATTCCGCGCAAGGGCTGCCTCAGCTGATATTTTTCGAAGCCTGCTGAGGAAAAAGTACTCGTGGAGCGGACATGAAAGAAGTTATTCTGGAGAACAGCCCCCGCTCCTCGAACGGAACTCCGGGGTGAACAAGAGAAATACTTTTTGAGGTGTCCTGCGGGTGGCACGCTTCAACCCGGCGGCCGGGAGATTGGATTGCTGCAAAGAGCCCTTTTATTCAGGGCTTCCCCTTTCAAACATCAGCGCAATGATTCTCGCATGCCGTTTCATATGCTTCCTGATTTCCTCTTTGCTGCGGCCCGGATAATTCCGGTAAGCCATTGTGATCCCGGCCAGGGCTGAGAAGAAAGTTTGGGCAAAGATCCTCAGGTCGCCCTGAATGTCGTTGATCTCCAGAACGCGCCTGAACTCCGCTATAAACCGCCGCAGGATTTCATTGTACTTATCCAAAACCCTGGGCGGCATTTGGCCGACGACCATCAAATAGGTCATCATCTGGAAGGTGGCTTCGTTGTTTGCCAGGTGGTCCACCACATACTCCGAAAATTCCTCAAGAGACATCGGCTTATCGGCCATCTTGAGGTTGAATTCATGACCGATCATATTCATTTGATGCACGAATGCCTCGACCAGCAGATCGTTGCGCCCCGGGAAATAGCGGTATATGGAAGCCGGGGAAACCCCAGCCGCTGCGGCAATCTCACGCATTCCAATCTCGACGAAGGGCCGCTGGCTGAGCATTTTAATGGTCGAATCGATGATCACCTGGCGGCGTACTTCGCGCTCATCGTTTCTCAACAGGGCAAAAGTCGAGTTTTGGTTCATCGTATCTCCAAACCTGTACCAACCGGATGGCACCAACTCAGGCGTTGAACCGTCCAAGGGGATCAGTATCGGAGCGGAACAAGAAGGCTGAAGCCAAACTGGAAAATCGATCTCAGCTGATCAAACACATTACCTTCCAATTGTCCAGAAAAAGATGATCTTCTGCCAGACGAAAGCCGCGCCACGTTCATCGAAGCGGAAAAAACAATCCTATGATGCTGCGTTATTTGCAGGAGGCCGAAAACCGCACACTTAGCCGAGGACCGGTTTTCGCATTCCCAGCCGCCTGTTAGATGGTCAAAAGGAACGCATACTCGAAAGACCGCAGCTCCTTGTTCGCGGTTAAAAGGTTTGCATTGTTGTAAAATGTAAATCGCAATTACAATAAGCCATATCGAAAAAAAATGTGCTTGACATACTTTTCGTCATATGCTTTCTATGTTGAACATTGTTTATCTTCAAAAACACAGTTCCAAAAACAAAACCATAAACCATTACGGTTGAACGGCAGCTATCGCAAGCCCTTCTGAGCGGGTAAGCTTTGATTTTGATTATCGCTTATCAGTTGAAGGCATTTTTCCTGCCCGTTTGTGAACAATGTTTACAAACGTAAATTATGTTCCTGATCGTTTGCTCCATTTCGGCCCCCAAAGGCTGGCATTTCGATAGATAGTGCACCGCTTGTGCTCATAGGGAGGAGAATTCCATGAGAAAGGCACATTTCGGTGGGTGGTCGATCTGCGCCAAAAGCCTCACGATGCTTGCCCTTCTAATCGCGGTTGGCCCTGTAGTGCCGGTCCGGGCCGATTTGCAGGAGATGCCGGCCGCGCAAATGGCCCAGATCACCGGAACGGGATTTTCCAGTTTCCTCGTCGAGGGCAACCGCGTGCGCGCCGACTTCAACATCGCGGCCGAAACTTATACGGAAATCGGGTCGCTGAAGCTGGGCTATTGGGATGACGGCCTGGGGCCGGGCTGGGACCAGAACTGGACGGCAGTCAAACTGGGCACACTCGAACAAGACATGTCCCTGCGCGGCTTTTTCATCGAGGCCTATTTCGACAACCTGACCGATCCGGTCAACCGCCGGTTGACCTCCGTATTCTTCGGCTTCAGCCAGGTTACAGGCGATCTGCAGGCCGATTTCCAGAGCCTCAGCCGGGTCGGCGTGGGCGGTGATCCGGACCAGAGCCGCGTCAACCTGGGAGTGAACACCTTTCATTTCAACAACTCGGAACTGATGATTTCCTTGCAACTGCAAGGCGGGAACAGAGGCATCTGGGTGCGCTTTGGGGAGGGGACAACTCTGAACTGAGTCAACATCTTCTTTTGAAAGGAGGTGATCGGGGGCAAAAGGAGTCAAGGCAGGCTCTGGGGGGCGCCTGCCGGCAGCCAATATCCTGTGTCAGGACTTTTAACGTGCGCGCCGCAAGTTATCAGAGGCAAGGCTGCGGCGCAAAAAAAGAAAAAACATTTGGGAGGGGGGTAACATGAAAAAATTCGTTATAGCGTTAATCGTACTGCTGCTGGTTCCTTTCAATGCCATGGCGCTGCAGACCCTGGACGAAGGCGACATGGGCGCCATCACCGGCCAGGCGGGTGTGCACATTGCCGTGGATGATGTCATGATTTTCCAAAATATCGCATCATTGACTTACACGGACGAAGACGGTACAAGCGTTGCGGCACTCGCACACACAGATACTGGAGCGGGTTCAGTCAGCCTTAGCAACCTGCGCATGATGGTCAATATCAACGGAATCACGAGTTTGGATGCAACGACAGGAACCCCAGTTAGCCCTGGGCGTGCTGCTCTGTTTACCGGCTATGCAGATGCTATCGCAGATGGCTTTTCTTTTGCAAACGGAACTGGCCCCTTAGCTGGTGCTTTCATAGCGAAAGCAATCACGATCGATGTTGGTAAAATGGACGTTCTTTCTGCAGGTTTGGTGAACAACGCAGTTTATATTCCGAGCCTTGCGGGTGAGACCACAATGGCTGGCGTTCGCATCGGCCTACCTACGGTCGAAGTTCATCAGACCGAGCTGTCCTTCGATATCACAGTCGATTATACTCCCGACGCCGGGGCCGATCCTGCTTACAATACTGGCGATAGTTTTGGTAATCTCAAAATCGGCCAGAACACAATGCTGGTCCTGGATGGATTCCTGGAAATTGCTCCGCATCATTAATCCGGAGATTGATCTCGGATAGCCATACAGTAAATGAGAAGGTTCCGGAACATCCGGGCTCCCCACCCGGCCTCCGGAACCTGCCCTTCTTTACAAGCTCACAGGAATCGATCATCTGTCATTTCGACCCCGGCGACTGCCGGGGGAGAAATCTTCGGCCTCTTGAAAGGTAAAATCTCTCGCCGTCTATCCCTCACAGGGAACGGCCTCCTCGTCCGCACTTGTTCCCAAGCTCCAGCTTGGGAACGCGATCTTGGAAGCTCCGGCTTCCAACGCTCTTTGCTAATCGTCCGGACTGCGAAGCAGGAGCTTCGCGCAACGGGTTCCCAAGCTGGAGCTTGGGAACCAGCGGAAAGCTCGAGCTTGGGAACCAGCCGAGGCAAGAGAGAAGTCTTCGGCAGCTTGTAGGGTGCATTCCATGCCCCCTTCCAGGCTGTGAGGCAAGGTGTGCGGAAGCAATGAAGAAGAAAATATTCCTCATACTGCTCTGGGCGCTCTCCGTACTGCTCGCGCCCGGGCACGGCGCGGCCGAGATGCAGGCCATGCCGGAATCCGAGTGTGCTCGTTCCCAAGCTCCAGCTTGGGAACGCGATCCTGGAAGCTCTGGCTTCCTGTGCTCCGCGCTGCATCCGCTGGTCTCACCGGCCCGCGAAGCATGAGCTTCGCTCAACGGGTTCCCAAGCCGGAGCTTGGGAACCAGCGGAAAGCTCGAGCTTGGGAACCAGCCGAACCGTTTCCAAGCTGGAGCTTGGAAACGGAGCCACCGTCTGATAAAGAAGAAAAACACCTCCGGGGCGGGGAGGAGAAATAACGGCGTAGTCTCATGAAGCAATGAAGAAGAAAATATTCCTCATACTGCTCTGGGCGCTCTCCGTACTGCTCGCTCCCGGGCACGGCGCGGCCGAGATGCAGGCCATGCCGGAATCCGAGCTGGCGCGCGTCAGCGGGGCGGGGGGAATAGACATCGCCCTGGACGCTGTGTCGGTCTACATGTTCACCGGGTCGTTCAGCTATACCGACACCGACACCGGCAATGCCGTGGCCCTGGAGAACATGGTCCTGTCCAACGGCGCTTTACGCCCTGCGCTGTTTGCAACAGGTAACGTGGACATGGACGGTGACGGCCTGCGCACGCCGCTGACCATAGATGTGGGGGCCGTCGACGACCCGGCCTCCCCGGTCTACGGCAAGGCCATGGTGGTGCTCAAGGCGCTCGACTGGCTGCAGGAAGTGCACCTGCATGCGGACGTCCTGCGCTTCTGCGGCCAGGAGCTGGGCAGCCTGGACCTGGGGGTGATCCACCGCCCGTCGTACTACTGGCTGCTGGGCGCACACGATGTGGGCATCGACTTCGAGTTCGGCCAGCGCCTTTCCATCGATACGCTGCGGCTCACCTACAACACGCTGAACGAAAACTTCGCCCTGTCCGGCATTCACTTCGGGGCGCAGGATCCGGGGGCGCCCGAAGACCCCGCAACCTGGCAGATGACCGGCCTGTTCCGCATCGGCGCCATGGCCGAGGGCAACCCGGCCACCTTCGACGTGGGCGCGGGCGCGGACAACCTGGCGGCCGTGGTCCTGAACCTGCCCATGCAGGGCGCGATCCGCGTGGAGAACCTGCAGTGGGGCGGCCAGAGCTTCGGTCCCATGGCCATCGACGGCCTTCAGATTCATCGGTTGAACTTGCGCTTCATTCCTTGATGTCCGGGAGGCAGAATGGTCATCGCCGTCTTTTTTTTCATTACCGCCGCCTTCCTGACCGGATTCTACACCATCGTGGAGACGCCCAAAGGCCAGATCCAGCTGGCACCCGAATCATTGCCGAATGTTCGCGAATACCGCGAGGTCGTCCCGGCATCCGTGCTGCTGCACGGCGGTCTGGTGCAGCAGACCTACGACTACAGCTGCGGCTCGGCGGCCCTGGCGACCGTCCTGAAGTATCAGATGGGGGAGGATCTCACCGAACGGCAGGTCATCGCCGGTCTGCTGCGCTACGGCGACAAGGAGGCGATCGCCAGCCGGCGCGCCTTTTCGCTGCTGGACATGAAGCATTTCGTCGACAGGCTGGGGTACAAGGGCGTCGGATATACGGCCGAAGTGAAGGATTTGCAGGAATTGGGCCGACCCTGCATCGTTCCGATCACGGTATTCAACTACCGGCACTTCGTGGTGTTCAAAGGCATTTATCGCGGGCACATTTTCTTCGCCGACCCGCGCTTCGGCAACACCAGCTATTCCCTGGAAGAGTTCCAGAAGATCTGGTTCCGCAATGCTATCTTCGTGGTCTACTCGAAGAACGGCCGTTCGGAGCTGAGCGCTCTGCAATTGAAAAAAGAAGATTTGCATTTCATCGACGAGGATGCGGCCAATGACATTCTTTTCACCCATGATCCCGAGTGGGGGCTGACCCGCGAATGGGAAAGGGACAAGACCTTCCCCCCCGAAGATACGGTTCAGAGCAAGCGCTTCGGTTCCATTCGGGTCATCCAGCAACCGGACAGTTCATCGGAGACCCCCTGACGGAGACGATTCTTGAAATTATTTCAGCTGACGTGGTGCGTCGTACTGGTCCTGATCGCTTTTGCTGCAACCGACGGGCACGCCGCGGAGAAGAATCCCGCCCCACCCGCCAACGGTGCATACGCCTATTCGGTGCAGCTGGTGCCCTTCAAGGCGCTGGCGGATGCCGAACATTGGATTCAGGAGCTCGGCCGCAAGGGCTACCATCCCTATATCCACCAGGGAAGCGATGCACAGGGCGTCCCCTGGTTCGCGGTGCGCATCGCCGATTACCCCACTCCCGAGGAGGCCGCCAAGGCGCTGAACGAGTTCAAGCGGGCCGAAAACCTGGCCGGCTTCGTGACCCGGCGCGACACCATCTTCCCCTCGAACGCCAACGGGCTTTCATCCGCGGCTTTGCAGGCCCAGACCGAAGCGCCCTCTTCCGCACTGCTGGAGCAGCTTGAAACGCTGCAGAAGAGAATCGAGGATTTGGAGAAAGAGGCCGAGGCGCGCCGGATCCTGCGCATGACCGAAGAAGAGAAAAGCAAAACCGAAGCCGAGGTCCTGACGGCCGCGGGGCGTGAATACACCCTGATCCCCCGCAACCGGCTCGACTTCGAGTACAATCTGTCCTACGACTACTTCTCCAGCGACATCCTGCAGGACCTGCGCAACACGGAGGGCGGGCGCCTGTACGTGGAGCGCCGGGGCAATCACACCCTGACGAACCAGCTTTTGACGGAATACGGCGTTCTGGACAACCTGAGCCTGAACTTCGGGCTGCCCTTTGTTTTCAAGTACGACAAGCGCACCGGAGAAGACCGCGAAGTCACCGATCTGGGCGATATCTCCCTGGGGCTTCAATATCAGCCCTTCAAGGCCGGCGGCACCTGGCCCGCGCCGATCCTTTCGCTGAGCGGCATCTTTCCCACCGGGCGCAGCCCCTACAAGATCAATCCCGAAGAGGATCTGGCCACCGGCAACGGCTATTATGCCGTGGTCGGGGGGGTTGCCCTCTCCAAGACCCTGGATCCGGTCGTGGTCTTCGGCAGCATCAGCTATATCCATCCCTTCACGACCAGCCGGACCGAGCAGATCCTGAACAACGGACTGGTTCTGGACGAAGTCGATCCCGGAGACAGGTTCGGGTTCAGCCTGGGAATCGGCTTCGCGCTTTCCTATACGACTTCGCTGACTTTGAGCTACGATTACGCCTATCATCTGAAAACCAACTATCTTTTCACCAACAACACCTCGATCGACAGCAACAGCTGGGTGACATCCAGCTTTAACATCGGCACCGGATGGCAGATCTCCCCCAGGTTTTCACTGTACACCCGAGTAGATATAGGGCTGACCAACGATGACCCGGATTTCAGCTTTTCCATACGCATTCCGGTGCGCTTCGATCTGGGCGATTAGCATGCCGGAACGCCTGCACCCCCAATGCTGGAACGGAAGGGCCATGCTGCGGATCTTCTTCTGTTTCCTTTTCTCAGTTTGGATCACCGCCTGGGGCTCTGCAGGAACGGCCCGGGCCGCGTTCATCGAGCAGATGGCCGTGGATGCCAGGGCCATTGCCCTGGGCAACAGCGTCACCGCCGATCCGCCCGGATTGTCGGCGATCCACTACAACCCGGCCGGGCTGCACCTGCTGCCCGAAGGAAAACTGTTCACCAGCGGGCTGACGGTTCCTTTCATCAAGATCACCTCTTCCTTCGAGGCCGATCCGGATTTCGATGGGTTTTTCGGGGGGTACAACGACGACCCCCTGAGCGGTACCCAAGGCTCCAATTCCAGCGGGCGCATGTATGTGCCCATCGTGAACGAGGAGGTCAATTTTCTGGTGGCCCCGATCCTGGGCATGACCTATCGTGCACCCAAATCGCGCTGGAGTTTTGCCATCGGCAACTATGTGCCCTTCGGGGTGGGATTCAATCACAAGGACCCCGCAGACCCGGTGCGTTTCGGGGCCAAATACGCCTATGTCCAGCACCTGGTCTACGCGGCGCCTTCGGTGAGCTACAAACTGACCGATACGCTTTCCGCCGGAGTGACGGTCGGTGTAGGGCAGACCGCGTTGGGTGTAGGGGTGGACATGCGTTCTCCCAACGACCTGGTCGCACTGACCCGCGTACTGGGGGACGCCACCCGAGACCTGGAAATCCCGATTGTATCCGAATTGACCTTTCCGCCGCCCTGGTTCGGTGGGGGCATCGGCCCTTACGATCAGGTGGCCAGTCTGCAACTCTCCACCCGGGATGATTTCTCGCCCAATTGGAATGTCGGTCTGCTGTGGGAACCGTTGCGCTGGCTGTCGCTGGGCATGGTCTATCAAAGCGAAATCAAGGTGCAGCTGACCGGGCGATACCGCTTCGACTACACGGAGGTTTTCCAGCAAACGGTCGACTGGATGGGGTCGTCTCCGACCCTGCTCATGCTTGCCGGCATGCTCAAGCTGCCCTTCAACGCCGTCCCCTACCAGAGCGGCACGGTCTATTCGGAATATAAATTCCCGCAGCGCGTGCAGATGGGCGTGAAGCTCAAGCCGTTCGAGCGTCTCAGCCTGCTGGCCGATCTGCACTGGGCGGACTGGTCCTCGCTGAAGGAGGATCGTTTCGTGTTCGATCAGGACATCCAGCTGCTGCAGGTCGTGCGCATGCTCGGATACACCGGAGGAGACAACACGCTGGTGCTGCAGCGCGATTTCAAAGACACCTGGCATTGGAGCGCCGGGCTGGAATTCAAGCTCACCGACTGGTTGTCCATGATGCTGGGCTATGAGCGTCGCCCGACCTCGGTGAACCTGATCCACTGGGACAATATCTATTCGCTGCCGGACCTGGAGAGCTACTGCGCCGGCTTTTCGCTCAAATTCAAAAGCGGCACGCAAGTGGATCTGGGCTTCGCCTACCTGATCAACGAGGGACTGAAGGTGCACAATGATTCCAGCGATCTGATGAATTCCACCGATCCCTTCACGCCGGTCTACAACCCTTACGCCGGCCTGAACTACTCACAGAAAACCGAGACCTACCTGGCCTCGTTCAAAGTGACCATGCCACTGGAAGTGATGTCGGAAATGCTGCACGATACTCTTTCTTTGCTCAATCCTTTCAGCAGCGGGAAGAAAAATGGTGCCGGCAGGATCCATCCCAAGCCGGACGCTAAATCGGCTCTGGACACAACGCACGCGATTGATCAGCCAGTTCTTTTGAACGAGTTCGAGTCTGGATCGAAGCAAGGCAGCCCGAAGTATACTGTGGAATTGGGACGCTTCACCTCGGCCGAACGTGCTTGCATCGCCAAAGGCTTCTATTTGGATGCCGGCCTGAAACCGGAGCTGCGCGCCCTGAAAGATGAAAACGGCGCCACCATCTGGGTGATCCAGGTCGGACATTTCGATTCCCGCAGAAGGGCTGGAATCTATCAAACCTATCACGGACTGGTGGAAGCCAATATACAGCCCCTCGATCAGTCGATGGATCTGAGCGTGCGTTACGCGTTGCGGCTGGGGGGCTACGCGTCTCTCGATCGCGCCCGGATGGCTTCGGAATTCTACCTCTATCAGGGTTTCGATGTTCGGGTGCAACCGGCCGAACAGGGTTTTGCCTTGTTGATGGGCGATTTTGAAAGCGAAGGGCAGGCACGCGCGTACGCCGCAACATACGCCTTGACGGAAGCCGAGGCGGTTCCATTTGCAAAACAGCCTTGATTCTTTGGAGTAAAAATGATCGGAACCATCCGCAGCCTGATTTTTGCCTCCGTATGGATTGCCTCTGTCGCGTCGGCGCATGCCGCCGAGACGCAGACCCAAGCGCCGCGTCCATCAGTGCTTTTCAAAGAGAAGACGACGCTCTTGAGCCGCATCGAACCCGGGGAAACCTTCTATCCCGTATCCTTTCAGGTCAGTTCCGACAACGCCCATGTGGCCTATGCCGGACGAAGGGCCGAAGGCATGTTCGCAGCCATGGATCGGCACCGCGGGCCTTTTTGCGAGGGCGTGGCCAAAGGCACGCCGCTGTTCAGCAGGGGTGAATTTCACTGGGCCTACATTGCCTATGAAGGCAACCAGAAAGCGCAGGCCTTCATCGACGGACGCCCGGAAATGAAATGCGACGGCATCGACGCCTTTGTCTTCAGCCCGGATGGGACGCGCTGGGCCTACCGCGCCGCCCTGCAGAAAAAACAGGCGCTGGTCGCCAGCGGGGTCGCGGGCCCGCTCTTCGATGTCGTCATCCCGGCCGGACCGGTATTCGGCCCGCACGGGCGCATGGCCTACGGGGCCGTGAACGGACAAGAGAAATTCATGGTGGTGGACGGCCGGCCGGAACCGGTGGGGGGCATCGTGCAGGGCATCGTTTTCAGCCCTGACGGCAGACGCCTGGCTTATGCCGTAAAGACGCGCGACCATACCTCGGTCACCTGCGACGGGCAAAACGGGCCGGCCTACCAGGCCGTCGTCCAGTTGACCTTCAGCCCCGATTCCAAGCGCCTGGCCTACATGGCTCAGAAAGACAACCGCTGGGTCGCGGTGATCGACGGCAAGGAACAAGAGGGAGGCGACCAGGTCGGCATGCCCTTGTTCAGTCCGGACAGCCTCCGCTGTGCTTACGCGATCCGCACCGGCGGCAAATGGCACGTGGTGGCGGATGGAATCCGGGGGCCGGCCTGCGAAGAACTCGGGGTTTACCTTTTCAGCCTCGACAGTTCGCGCCTGGCGTACATGGCGCAAAACAAGCAAAGGGGCTGCGTCGTGGTCAACGGCCAGCCGCAGGCGACCTACGACTCGGTGGGCATACCGGTGTTCAGCCCCGACGGCGCGCAACTGGCATTCCAGGCCAGGCTCAAAGACCGCTGGTTCATCGTTCAGGACGGCCGGGCTCATGCCCAGGCCTATGACAACGTGCGCCTGCCGGTGTTCAGCCCCGACGGGAGACACCTGGCCTACATCGGCATCGACGGCAACAAGATGGTGATGGTGCTGGATGAGCACCCTTTGGGCAGCTACGATTCGGTCACGTTTCCCTGCTTCAGTCCCTCGGGAACCCACGTGGCCTATGCCGGCTGCCGGCAGGACCGCTGGCGCATCTTCGTGGACGGGCAGGGCGGCGCAGCGGTTTTCGACGCCTCCTTGAAAGAGAGCACGATTCTCTTCGGCGGCGATTCGAACCTGAGCGTGGTCATGCTGAGGATGCCCGGACCCGAATTCTGGCGCCTGGAAGTGGCCGTGTCGGCCGGGGCCTTGCCGCCATCGGGTTCCGCGCCGCAAAAATAAAGCGCCCGCAAGCTTGCCAACCCAAATCGAGGAGGTCCCCATGCCATCCTTCCGCCAAACCGTTTCCCTGCTGGCCGATCATGGCCGCCAAGAGGCCCTGCCCGCGATCCGGGCCATGCTGGAAGCCGCCGGGACGGCCAATGAATACCGCCTCAACCGTCCCCTCACGCCCTTCGTATGGGCTCTGGTGATGATCAACCTGGCGTATGCCCGGTTGCGCGGGCCTGCCCGCAGCGCCTGCCTCGACGCGGGTTGCAGCGCCAGGGCCAATGACGCCTTCGAGCAGCGCTTCAGGGGGCGGTTGCCCCGATGGACGGTCCGCGCCCTGACCGAACCCGACGCATTTCTGGCTGACATCCGGATTTACGAAAAGCAGGAAGGCCACAAGCCCGACATCCCGTTCGATACTGAAAGCGATTACTACCGCTTGATCGTCAAAGACCCCATGCGCATTAAGGAAGAACAGTTCGTCTACAGTGCCGTTCTGAACAACGGATTGCTCGAAAACGGGACCTTTTCGGCGCTCGACCTGGGCACCGGCTCCGGAAGACTGGCGTTCTGCGTGGCCGATTTGCTGCGGCGCTGTTTTCCGTCGGGAGATTTCGAAGTATACGGCCTGGACATCAATCCGCTCAACATCAAGGACGCCCTGGAATGCAAAAACGAGAAGGGGTACGGCCCGCAGGTCAAATTCATCACCGCCGACATGACCCTGACGCCCTTCGCGCAGGATTACTTCTCCCTGTGCAGCGCCGCTTCCTCCATCTACCTCGTGCCGGCCTATGCACGACCCTTGTGCATCCTCGAAATGGCCCGAATTCTGAAGACCGGCGGAGAAGGGCTGATCACCGGCCCCAACGAATTCTTTACCCTGCGGGACTATGTCTGCTGCATGGGCGCCTCCAATTTCAGGACATATATCAACCCCTGCAACATGTATCTGGCCCAGAAACTCGGTCCCACCGGCGTGCTGATCGACCGGGCCGCCCGGCAACGGCTGGACTTCGCGTTCCCGGATACCGGCGAGTTGTGTCTGTCCCTCGAGGAGGCGGGGTGCGAGGTGATCCAGGTCGATTACTGGCCCAAGAGCAACGTGAAGCCGATCATGGCCGCCATCCGCTTCCGCAAGACCGCTGCCGCCGGCCAGCGCCTCTCCAGGTACAATATCTTCATGCAGCGCCTGATCGAAGAGCGCGGGGTGACGCCGATCTGAGGGTATACAAAAAGACCGATTTTCTCTACGTCTTTGGGCCTTTGCGTTTGCATGCGCCGGCCGATATGTCTTCAGTCCATACCGAATGCGGCGGCGGGGCATCCATAGTGCAGCCGGGCGCCCGGAGAGCAGCGCTCCCTCCATGCTCATAAGCCCGAATCCCTGTCGCCGAAAGGCGAAAGGGTTTTCGTATGAAGCAGTTGTTTATCCTCGTTCCCAAGCTCCAGCTTGGGAACGCGTGCCTGGAAGCTCCGGCTTCCTTTCCCCACTTATGCCGGTGCTCGGAATAATCCGCTGACCGCGAAGCAAAGCTTCGCTAAACGGGTTCCAAGCTGGAGCTTGGGAACCAGAGGAAAAGAGTAATGGCGCAGAGATGCCGGGGCCGGAAAAAACAGCTTCCGGCTCCTTCGAGCGCCCCATACGAAAGCCGCAGTGATTCACCCGCCATACCCATCAACCATCCATCTCTCTAAAGTTTTGCATGCGCCGGCCGATATGTCTTCAGTCCATACCGAATGCGGCGGCGGGGCATCCATAGTGCAGCCGGGCGGCCTGAGAGCGGCGCTCCCTCCATGCTCATAAGCCCGAATCCCTGTCGCCGAAAGGCGAAAGGGTTTTCGTATGAAGCAGTTGTTTCTGGTTTTTATGCTGGCTTTTTCGGGCGCCTGGGGAGATCCTGCGGAAGCACGCCTGCTTTCATTGACCGAGGATGAAATGGCCCATGTCACCGGTCAGTTCGGTTTCAGCATCCCCGCGGGGGAAACGGTCAAACTCTACTTGTCTATGGATACGTTCTACTACCATGACGATGATGGAACGGGGAATTCTTCACAGGGAGGATATTTGAGTCTCTGCGGTCTCCACCTGGATGGTTCGATTTCGGTGGGATCGGCGGCGCACGTCCAATACGGCCCGTTGCGGTCTTTTGTGGACGGTTCGCAGGTTTCAGGATTGAGCATCTTAATCGATGACATGACTATCCGCATCGACCATTTCGCCATCGATGCCATCCGCGTGGGCAGCGCGCCGGGCGAGGGGCCGAGTTTCGGCGCCATCGGCATGCAAAATTTCGTGATGCATCTTTCGGGGAAGATGCAGATATATATCCACTGAACGGCCCGTGTGCCCGCAAAGAGCCGCCACCTTTCCGGGTTGGTTCAGAAAAGGGCCAGGGCCGGCAAATAAGTCACCACGATCAGGCAGGCCATCAGCAGCACCAGGTAGGGCAGGGAGGCCCGGTAAAGCACCCCGACCGGGCGCTCGAACTTCAGGCTGGCGATAAACAGGTTCATGCCCACCGGCGGCGTCGAATATCCGATTTCCAGATTGACCAGGAATACGACGCTCAGATGGAAAGGATCGATGCCGTAGCTCAGCGCCACCGGAGCCACGATGGGTACGACAATGACGATGGCCGAAAAGATATCCATGATGCAGCCCACGACGATAAGCATCAGGTTGAGCCCCGCCAGGAATAGATATTTATTGCGCGTGAATCCAGTGAGCATGTCGATGACCCGATCCGGGATGCGGGCATCGACCAGATAGGCCGTGAAACCCAGGGCCATGCCCAGGATGAGGATGATGGCGCCAGTCAGGATGGCGCTTTCCACCATGATGCCCGGCAATTGCCGCCGCCAATGGATTTCCCTGAGCAGGAAGCATTCTACCGCGAGAACATAGATCAGGACCACGGCCGATACTTCGGCGATGGTCACAAAGCCGCCGTAGACTCCTGTCAGAATCAAAAGCACCAGCAGAAAGTCCCAGACCGACGCGCGGCAAGCCGCCTTGACCGCACGCCAGGAAAAATCGGCATGTTGCCTCAAATCTTTGCGCTGCAGCCGGCGTGCGTGCAGAAAAGCATAGGCGCACAAGACCGCCAGCAGCAGGATGCCCGGCAACAATGTGGCTTTGAATATTCGGGTGATATCGATTTGAGCCACCACACCATACAAGATGATCGGCAGGCTCGGCGGAAAGAGCAGCCCCAGGCTGCCGCCGGTGGTTAGGAGACCGAGGCTGAAACGCTCGTCATAGCGGTTTTTCAGAATCGGGTATAGAACGGCGCCCATGGCGATGATCGTCACACCGCTGGCGCCGGTCATGGCCGTGAAAAATGCACAGGCGCAGAGGGCTGCGATGGCGCTTCCGCCGGGCAGCCAACCGGCAGCGGCATCCAGAAAGGCCAGCATGCGGTCGGGCATTTTGGATGCGGTCAGTACGAAACCGGTCATCGTAAACAGCGGCAGCGCCACCAGGATCGGCATAGTGGCGAGACGGTTCATTTCGATCAGGATGATTTGAAGCACTCCCGGGTTGGGATCCACGGAAAGCCACAAGGCCGTGCCCAATGCACCGATGCTCAGAAACAACGGCAGGCCTAAGAGTGTCAAAAGCACGATGATGCTTATGACCAGAATCAGCACCATTCAGGCGGCATCCTTGAGGGAAGGTATCCGTCCCATCGTGAGGCGCAGGGCGGAACGGAAGAAGACAATCAGAAAAAAGAGGGGTAAACAGACCGCGCGCCATCCCCAGGCGCCGAAGAGATCGATCTCATTGCACACGAAGAATACCCCCGCATAACATAAAGCGCCGGCCAACAGCATAGCCAACAGGCTTGCCAGGCGGTCGACCGTAATGCGCCAAGAGGGTGGCAGAGCGCGCAGCAAAACGCCCAGCGTTATGTGGCGCCGGTGTTTGAGGCCCAGGGTGGCGCCCACCAGGGCCAGCCACAGGACGACCGCGGGCGCTGATTCGAGCAGGAACGAAGAGCCCGTCCGAAGCACATTGCGCGCAAAGACGTTGACGGTGATAGCGGCGATCAGCAGCACGTATAGGAATATGGCCAATGCGCGCTCCGTCTTTTCAAGCCGGTCGTCGAGAATCAGCATGTATCGGAATGCAACTGCTCTCTTATCAGTCGTCATTCTGCCCACCCGTTTCGCCACGCACGTGCTTGGCAATATGCTGCATACGGTCGAAAAGCTCCTGTGGATACATGCCGGGAATACTTTGGGCGTATGTTCGGCCTGCATTCCTTTCCAATTCGGCCAGCAGCTGCGACGTGGGCCGGACGACCTGGACGCCCTGGGCCTGCAGCACCGATAATGCTTCGCGATTGTCGCGTCGCGTTATATCAACCAATTTGCGGCTGTATTTGCGCGCCAGGGCCAGAAGGATGTTTTGGAAAGCGGCAGGCAAGTTCTCCATTGTTCTTTTATTCATGATGAGCGCGGCCGTCGCATTGGCGATGGGAAGATCGAGCATGTAATGAATGCGGGCATACCATTGGAATGCTACGGCCGCCAGAGGCGGGGCATAAAAACTGTCGATCATGCCGGTTTCCAGGCCGGTGTTCACATCGGCGATATGCAGTGGAGTGGTACGGACACCGCAGGTGCTCAAAAACAGCTCGGCGACGCGATCGCCTTTCCACACCCACATCTTGGCGGACCGAAACGTCTCTGCGCGTGAAATGTCCTTTTCGGAGAATAAATTGACCCAGCCTCCCTCCGTAAAGCCCAATAGAATGAAGCCTTTTTTTTCAAAAGCATCGGCGAACATGGCGAACATCCGCTCGCGGACGGCATCGATTTCGGCGTCGTTTTTGAGGAACAGCGGGCTTTCGAGAACGCGGATTTCCGGCAAAATGATGCCCAGCCCGACGCCGGACAAGCCAGCCGCCTGGATTCGGCTGGCCTGCATTTTACGCAGGACATCGGCTTCATCGCCGCTGACGCCGCCCGCATAGATGACGAAATCCACGCCGCCCTCAGTCTGCTGTCTGACCTCCGCCACCATTTCATGGAGTACATTGACCCAGGCGCTGCCTTCGGGGGTGACGACGGCGACTTTGATGGTCGTTTTGGCCCCCTGAGCGTTTACGGCCGCCGTCAGCAGGAATGTCCCGGCTAGTAGAAAATGAACGATTTTGCCCCGCAGGGCTTCGGTAATCATGATTTCTCCTTGTCTTTCAGCCCTGAGCCGGACTCGCGGTGCCTGTTTTTAAGCCGAGGTGCAGGACGCCGATAAAAAAATCTCTGTTAACGGATGAACGGATCAGCGGATCGATGAATCCGCGAAATCCGCTAGTCGAAAAATTGATCCGCAACGCGCAGGTAAACGGCGGCCCTGTGGGCCGCGACACTGTCCAGCAAGGCCAGAGGCGCTTGCCGTCGGACTTCGGCGGACAGTTCGGACATGGTCCGGGTGAAGGCCTCCCGCTGTTGTCCGCGAACCATCATGAACCGGGCTCGATAGAGCTCGCGCAGTCGCACCGGCTGAGGCATGGCCATGCGGTGCTGTTCATAATGCCACTGCGCCCGCTCCGGATTGCCGCCCATCATGGGGGCGCGTGAGGCATAGTAGACCATCATGACCAGGTGTGCGCTGCCATGATAATAGCCGGGGTCGAGCGCTATGACCCGCCGCATGGCGCTTTCCACGCGATTGGCCTGGCCCATGGCGTGCACCGAGTGCAGGTTGTGCTGGATGTACCCGGCCAGATTGAATCCGTACCAGAACAGGGCCGGCACATCCGCTCTTCCCAGGGAGTCGAAAAAAGAGGCTGCGCCTTGGGCCGTCTTCAGCCGTTCGCGCACATCCGGATGCTTGACCGCCAGGGCGTTCAACGCATATTCGGCGCCGGTTTGAAAACAGTGCGCCATGCGCTGAGCGATCTTTTCCGTTGAAAGCCCTAAACCGATGGCGGGCGGCTGGTCGTAACGCAAGGCCTCTTGCTCGGTTTCCAGTACGGCGAAGGCATATCCGCCGTAGAGGCGGGCGATCAGCAACAGCAGTTGAACATTCCGCGGATCGTTGATGCTCAAAGCTTCCATCAGTTTGAAGTGGGCGGGGAAGGATTGGGAGAGAAGGTACAGATCGGGTTCCTGTTCGTATGCGGCCTGTCCATCGTAAATGATTTGGCCGACTTCACCGATCAACACCCCGCGCGGCGAACAACCGCTCGTGCCGGAAGCGATCCCCACCAGCATCAGCAGCGCCAGTGCCCGCCAGCGATCATGCCGGGATCTCAAGCCCGGACCGTCCGCCTGTCTGCGCCCTTGGATGTCTTCCGGAAAAAAGAAATTCAATCGACTGCAGTGGGGACGGAGGAGGCAACGGAACCATGCGGTTGACTGAACACAAGCCATGCGCTTGACCTCCCAATGGTTTGCGAAGCAGACTTTGGACGATCGGAGAAATGGATTGGTGTTCTTCAAGGCAACCCGGGGAATTCATACATGAGATCGATTCCGAGGACAAGTCTTTTATGTCAAAAATACATAGACAAGCGCCTGTTTTTCGATTAGAAAAGAAAATGCCCCCTCAAGCTACAGAGGCAGTCCGTGCCTCCCTGTCCTACTCTAGCGTAATGCAGCTGCGGCTTGCCGGCTAAGTGATTCCGAAGTAATTCCAAGATCAACCTTGATGGTTTCGTAAAATTCAATTTTATCATGAAGAGCAGGAAGATCATGAAGAATAGAAAAACATGCCATTATTCAGGTTTAGAACTTCATATGTTCTGCATGGTTTTTATTTAAAATTACGTTCTGGCGACTTTTTCATGAGTTTACCGGCCTTTTAATGCTGTTCAAGGAGAAACTTATGCGAAAAGCTATGCGCTGGGTTGCAGCAGTCGCTGTAGTAATGTTGAGTCATCAAGCCTATGGCGCGCCGGCCCTGAAAAGCGGCGACCGCTGGCCGCACCATGCGCCGCGGGCAGCAGCAGTCGGCGGAGGGCATGTGTTTTTTGGCCGGGGCAATGTGCTGACTGTTCTGGACAACGATCTGGGTCATTTAGGAAGCATCGATCTGCAAAGCGAGATATTGGGTATCTTTTATGCGGCCGACACGCTCTATGTCGCTTCGGGTGCAAACGGCTTGAAAATCGTCGACGTCTCCACGCCGGCTGCACCCGTGCTGGCGGGAAATCCTTATATGCCGGAAGACAATTCGGGAATTTCAAGCATCTTTGTTTCCGGGAAATTTGCCTACACCACGAGCCTTACCAATATTTTTACGGTTTTGGACGTAAGCGATCCCGCTGCCCCGGTGAAAGCCGGCAGTACAACCCTTTCAGGGTTGCTGGTTTCTGCGGCCAGTCTCTTTGTATCGGGTACTACCGCGGCGGTGGCCGATCAAGTCAACGGCCTTCACCTGCTCGCTATTTCCGATCCTGCTGCTCCGCTGCGCACGGCCATCGTTCCCCTGCCCGGTGCTTCGGAAGTTTTCACGGCCGGCAATTATGCCTATGTGACCTCCGCAGGCGCCGGGATGGGCATCGTGGACATCTCCGACCCGGCCGAGCCCGCCCAACTGGGCAGCTATGCACCGGAAAACGCAAAATTTCTTGGCATCAGTGTGGCGGGCGACAGCGCTTTTGTGGCCGATGAGAACAACGGTCTGCTCGAAGTGAATGTCGGCGACAAGAACAACCCGTCCCTGATCCGGCTTTTCGCAGGCACCCGCGGTGCATACAGTGTGGCTCATAGCGGCAGCGATATTTTTGTCTGCGACTTTGCGCTAGGGCTGCAAAAAATCGGTTCCGGCACCTACAATCCGCCTGGCGACGCCCGGGATCTTTTCATTGATGCGGAGTACTATCTTTATGTCCTGGACGACACCTCAGGCGCGGGTGACGATCAGGAAGGGCTGCGCATCTTCGACGTCTTTAATATAGGCAATTTCGTTTTCAAAGGCTTTGTCGCCACACCGGGAAAGGCCCGCTCGGTCACTGTGGTGAGGGGTGCGGCTGGAACTCCTTCCTACGCCTACGTGGCCGACGGAGAGAGCGGTTTGCAGATCGTTGATGTCAGCGACCAGACCGCTCCGGTCATTGTCGGGAGCCTGGATACCTCAGGGACGGCAAACGATGTCCAGGTATCCGGAAACTACGCCTATGTGGCCGATGGAGAAGCCGGCCTGAAGGTCATCGACATTTCAGACAGAGTTCACCCGCAGTTGGCAGGCTCTTTCGAAACCGGCGGAACGGCGTTCGCCATTGTAGTGGCCGGCGACCTGGTCTATGTGGCCGATGGCGGCCGGGGGCTTCACATCATCGATGTGGCAGCCAAGGAGAATCCGCTCTCGGTCGGGTTCCTGGATACTGATGGAACCGCTTATGATGTTCGGATTTCGGGACCATACGCGTATGTAGCGGATGGGGCCGAAGGGCTCGTGATCATCGATGTCGCCACCCCGGCCGCTCCGTCGCGCACCGGCGGCTACAATACGGGCGGGATGGCCTTGGGGGTAAGCATCTCCGGCAACTACGTTCGGATTGCGGACGGGACCGGCGGGCTGGTGACCCTGGACGTCTCCGATCCCGCCGCGCCGGTCCAGGTGGATGCCTGGTCGACGGGAACGAACGGCAATGCGCTCAATGTCGCTTCGATCGATGAATATGTCTTCGTCGCCGAAAACCTTGCCGGCGCAGCCGTCTACCAACTGTCGGACGAGACACCTTTTGAACCGAAGCCTTTCGATCCTCCCGGTGACAGCGCCGGCTGTTTTATCATGGCCGCCGCAGTAAGGGAGCCGCGCCTGGACAGATGCCTCGGCCCTGTCTGCGCGATGCGGTTCGGTCCGTTCTTCGGTCGATGGAACGCGCATGTTTCAGGATCGCGATATTTTCACCCACTCGAGAAAAGCAGCCTTCTCCACAGGGGCGGCGGAGAAGGCTTCAAGCAGATGCGTCATTTTACTGCAACGGAATAATAGCGGATCTTTCTCATCGGCATGACCTGATCGCTGGTGTGGATTTCATCCATAATGTACCTATCGCTGTGCCGGGCAAAGGCCCTCGCGATTTTGCCGCTCCCCATCAACAAAAACTCAACTTTTCGCCGATCGGGGCAATATAAAGATCAGCATGCCCGCCGGGAAACCCGATCCGGTGACCCTCTCCGGCACGGGGCGCAAGCGGCTCAACCGGGTCCCCGTCCCGACCATGCGAGCCGGCCTTGGGCTGCGTAAGGGTGGGGAAATAGATGGATGGATGCGGCGGACCACGCAGATCCGGATGCAGAGCGAATCAGGTGAATCGATTATGATTTTCCAAGGCGATTTAAGCAAATATCATCCCGCCGACGCGCTCATGTTCCTTTCCCAGTTGAGTTTGAACGGCGTCTTGTCGGTGGCCCATGATCAACAGATCCTGACGCTCAGCTTTAATGCCGGGCATCTGCTCGATGCGCAATCGGCCGCCGGCGACGAAAAAATCCTGCAGGCCCTGCTTTTCCACAAGGTGGTGACACGCGCCCAGGAGGCCCAAATCCGGCAGATCCGTTCCGAAACAGGCATGCCGGTGCGTCAGGTTCTGGGCGAACTGGATCTGTTCCCCTTGGCGCATATCAAAAAAGGTTTGGAAATTGGCATCAGCGAGGTGATGCTGGAGCTGTTTTTGCTCGAAACCGGGCAGTTTCATTTTACCGACACACCGGTTGAATCGGATTCGGCCGGCATCAAGCTGGATACCGGTGCCGTCGCCATCAAGGTGTTGTCCCATGCCGATGAATTCCGCAGCCTTGAGAAATCGATGATTTCACTCGAACGCAAAATCGAGCTGAATGCGCCCGCCGATCAGCTTGCCTCACTCTCCCTCGAAGAGCGTACCCTGGCCCGTTTGGCTGCTGAGGCGCCGACCGTCCGCCAGCTCATCGCCCGGGCACCTTTTTACAGCCATAAAGCCCTGCAAATCGCTGAAAAGCTTATTGCCGCCGAAAACTTCCGCCTGATGCCTTTGCCCGAGGGGCACAGCGCCGCGACGCCTGCTTCGGCACCCCTCATCGATCCCCTCTTCGGGGCCTACAAGCAGGCTTTCAAGATGCTGATACGAACCGCCGAGGTGGTCAAGAAAGTAGAGGCGGTGATCGGCTTCTGCAAAAACTTCTATGACGGCATCCTGATCCTTACGGCCCGAGGGCAGCAAATCGTCCACTGCAAAGCCATCACCATTGAAAGAGGCCGAAGCATTCGCCAACGCTCATTCAAAGGCAACATCGGCGCCATCGATCAGGACCCGGTGTTCCAGACGGTTCACAAAACGGGTATCGGTTTTTTCGGCAAGACCTTCCCCTCGTCGATCATTGACCGGGTGGCCCAGACACCGCCGGCCGGCGAATGTGCCTTGCTTCCCATTCTGAATCAGCCCCAGATAACGATGTTCTTCTATGTTTTTACCGGTGCGCAGTATGGCGGATTGTCCCCCCATCACTATCTGGAACTGCTGTCCTGGCTGATCACCCCGGCCGACAAGGTTTTTTCGCCAGCAGAACCCATTGAAACACACGCTGCGCAGCACGATTCCGCTGCCGCACCTCAGGGAGCCATAGCGCAACTGGTCGCCAGAATTGAAGAGCTGCCGCCGTTGCCTTCCACGGCATCCAGATCATTGCAGCTGCTTTCGGACCCCGAAACGCCCATGGAATCGGTTGAAAAGACCATTGCCCAGGACCAGGCGCTTGTGGCCAAAATCATCAAGGTCAGCAACTCGGCCCTTTACGGCGGATTTCAGAAAGTCAACTCACTGCGCCATGCCCTCACCCGGTTGGGTGCCAAAACGACCAAGAGCTTGATCCTGGCCGCCTCGGCGCGCAGCTACTTTTTCAAGGAACGCAAAGGGATGAAGGTGTGGGGACCGCTTTTATGGCAACATTCGGTCGAGTGCGGTTTGGCAGCGCGACGTATCGCGGCCGCCTGCCGCTATGAAGATCCCGAGCAGGCATTCATCGGGGGCATCATGCATGACATCGGCAAACTGGCCATTCTCATGCTCGATGACAAAAGGTATCAGGAGATCCAAAGGCTCAAGGCGACCGAGAAGAAATCGGATCTGGCGGCTGAAACAGAGATCCTGGGGTCAAGCCATACCGAGCTCGGACGCCTGCTCATGGAAAAATGGCGCATGCCTGAAGCCATCCAGGCGTGCACCGAATTTCATCACAATCCCGGCGAGGCCGGCAGGCACGCCGACTTAAGCGCCATCGTGGCCTATGCAAACCACCTCAGTCATTTGATGGGAAGCCATCCCCAGCCCGAACTGCAGGAAGACCAACTCCTGGTTCAGGATCTGATGCGAACCACCTACATGTCATCCGAGCAAAACGCCCTGCTCCTGGAGGCGTTGCGCGCCGATTTTCAGAACACCGAGATGATGGACTGACGGCCTTTAAATCCTTTCACCCCGCCGCGGTTTGAATCGCCTCCCGGCAGAAACAGCACGAGGGGTAAAAAGGCCTCTTCAACCGCAGTTCTGGTCGAACAGAATGCAGCCAAGGTCAACGTGGCCGGCCGGACGACCGCTCGACTGCAGCGGGAATTGCCGCCCCTTCAAGCCCGGCATCGGCATCACGGGCCCGGCCAACCAAAGTTCAAGCAAGATCAGGGCGTTTCTGCAGGAAAATACATTGAGTCGCCCATTTATGCGCAATGCACCCGCAAATATCTTTTTCCCGCAGTCGCAGGTATTCAGAACGAGGAGGAAAGGATAATGGCCATGAAATGCCCTTTGTGCCAACAGGAAATCGTCCGCCACCCGGATGTCTCTCCGGACGCCCGCTGCACGATCTGCGAGCGGGAGCTATCTTTGAAAGAAGATCGGTCGAGCGGTGAAGACCGACCGAAATCGCCGCATGGCTTTCCGGCACCCTAAAGCAGAACTGAGATCCTCCAGGACCTGAAGGGAAGAGGGGGATCGCCCGGGCTGCCGCGCCCCATGCTTTCTGCCGCCGTCCTGCTTGCATGGGGGACGGCGGATGCCCGGCGGCACGGGAAAACAAGGGCGGCAGTTTGGTCCTGCCTTGACATGAACCCATCCGATGATAACTTGCCTAAGTGCTCGAAGGCATAAATTCAGTGACGTATAATCTTGTCTTCA
>QZKV01000055.1 GCA_003599575.1 Desulfobacteraceae bacterium
GTAGGATATTTGAGGGGATCTGTCCCTAGTACGAGAGGACCGGGATGGACGAACCAATAGTGTTCCAGTTGTCGCGCCAGCGGCATAGCTGGGTAGCTATGTTCGGAAAGGATAACCGCTGAAAGCATCTAAGCGGGAAGCCAACCCCAAGATAAGATATCCCGCAACTTTATGTTGCCTGAAGACCCCTCGAAGATGACGAGGTTGATAGGCCGGATGTGTAAGCACAGTAATGTGTTCAGCTTACCGGTACTAATAGGTCGTGCGGCTTGGCCACAAAACAATCGACATAAGTCCCTAAAACATCGCAAACAACCCTATCCAAATTGAAATGCCTTCTTGTCATCAAGTTTTCGGTGGCAATGGCGAAGGGGAAACACCCGTTCCCATCCCGAACACGGAAGTTAAGCCCTTCAGCGCCGATGGTACTGCACGGGAAGCTGTGTGGGAGAGTAGGTCGCCGCCGAAAAATTTTTCAAAAGCCCGCAACCGCTACGGTTGCGGGCTTTTTTTTTGGATTGGATAGAATTCAATTAAGAATCCGGATATGCGACGATTACGCAAAAAAGGGACATCTGCGGGAAATTGACACGAGTGCGGCGGCGGCGCGGGACAAACCGGTCCTGAACTTAGCTGCGGCGCATGCTTTCGAAACATTTACGATTGCAAGAAGGGCTTGGACTCCGCTATAATGATCGCAATCTTCATCAAGGAGGAGGCGGATGCTATCCCGTCTGAAACAGTATATTCTGATCGGATTGCTCATCGGAGCTTTTTATTTTCTGCTCAGCCATCATCTTATCTTCACCAGCCTGACATCTTTTGATCTTCTCAAGAAAAGAGAACCCACTCTTAAATACACCTTTTTCAGTCTTAAACAGGCCACCCCTGAAGCGGCCCTGCGGATCGAAGAACTGCGCGAGGTCGGTCTCGGCGAACTCATGGTTGAAAAAGGAATGCTTACCCAGGAAAAGCTCAATGCCATCCTGCGGAAATACAATGATTGAACCATTTGCGTTGCGCGCGAACCCATAATGCGTTTAAGCAAAGTGGGCATCCATCAAAAAATGCGGCAGGCGATCAAGGGCCTGCCGCTGCTGAAAAATATTCGCGCCGCGCATGAGACAACTTGTATGGAGATGGTGCCTTGCTGGCCCCCCCGTACGTTTTAGATGGTGCTGATATCCGGTGGGGGCGGAGGAGGCGCAGCCGCTTTGCCGTTCCCGGCTGACATTCTCTCCAAATAGACCGACAGGACGAAAACAGTGGCAAAGGGCTGTGTGAGCAGTGTGCCGACAAATACAGAGCTGCCGATAGCGATCAAACCCACAAAAAGGATAACCACCACCACGTGATCGGCGACATTGCCCTGCGTGGCCATTTGCCATGATTTCTTAACCGCGTCGATCAGCCCCAGCTTTTTATCGGTCATCAAGGGCAGCATGTACAGGCAGCCGAAAGCGATCAGACAAACCACCGCTATGCCCGGCAGGACGAAAAGCATGAAGCCCACCATCATGGCAATAAAGACCACGATCGAAAATCCCAGAAGGGGTAGAAAGAGATTCATTTGCGAAAAAAGATCCTGGATGTTTGGTGCCCGGCCATCGCGCATCATCAACAGAATCGATTGAAAATAACCGGCCAGCAGTACCGGCGCCAGAATACCCATTGTCAGAACACTTACAACGCTCATCACCAGAGTCATCAGGATGAGCTGGACCAGATGTTTCAACGTTTGATTCCAGGCGTTTTCTAAATGTTTTTTAAAGTCCATGGGGCATCCTTTTTTTGATGTTAGGCTTTCCGGAACGTAACGGAAGCTATACCATAAACTTGAAATCGCGAAAAGAGCCGTCGCCTTCGGCCAATTTCAATTCCTTCAAGGCAAACAATCTTGATCCAGACAGATGGGCTTGCCCGCCCGCTGGTTCAAGGACCAAACGGCAGCGGGCCGACGGTTTAGGGTTCCAGAAAACAGAGCGCAATTTCGCGCACTTTCAGCGACTGGCCATTCCCGTTCCATTATGATACACAACCGGTGAATTTCTACCCTGCGCATCATGATCCCATGATCGCTTAGAAAAGGTGGTTGATTCGCAATCATCATGCACGTGCAATGCCGTCATATTCATTTCAGGTATCCCGGAACGGACAGGCTTCTTTTGAAAGACCTGAGCCTGAACTACGCTGCTGCGGGTTTGCATGCCCTTTTCGGTCCCTCGGGAGTAGGTAAATCATCGCTGGCCAGGATCATCAGCGGCCAACTGCAGGCCGAAAACGGACAACTGAGCATCGATGACATGCGACCGCCGTTATACGCCCACAACCTGGAGCGGTTGCCGGGTTGGTCCGGTATCGGCCGTCACCTGGAGCGCGTTACGCCCGATGGACATCTTCACCTGAAAAATGACCTCGTACGTATTTGTGAGTTGACCTCCCTATTAAACCGGCGTTTCGACCGGCTCTCTTTGGGACAACAAAACCGCGTGAACCTGGTGCGTTACCTGGTCCAGGACTTTGGTGTGCTGCTTTTGGATGAAACGCTTGCCAATGTCGATGAAAAGATGCGCAGCCGAATCCTGATGGCCATCAAAGAGATGTTCCCCCAAAAGATTTTTATTTATATCAGCCACAATGTGGTGGAAGTGGCAACCTATTGTCGTGATATCTGGGTTTTGCGGGCGCCGCACAAACATCCCCAGGCCAGCATGGTGCAGGGGCAGGATCAACGTTCGCAGCATCCGGCGGAGCATCATTCAGTGCAAGAATCCATGCTGGAGATCGTGAATGCTGCTTAGACGCATTTGCCAATTTCTGATGATCTATGCCCTGGGCGTATCGCTTTTGTTGGCACTGAAATACGCGATCAATCTTTCCGATTATATGATACCCGGTCTGACCATCTTGTGGAAAACCTTCCATGAGGTGCCCGGACGCTATTTGAAAGAGGTCTTCGATACGCTTTCGGTCGCCGTTATCGGTCAATTGCTCTCGATCATCCTGGCCCTGCTGATCGGCATTATCGGCCGGCAGGCCACCTGGTTCGGCTCTTTCATCAAAGTGGCGGCTTACAATGTACAGGCTTACCCGATCGTGGCCATTGCGCCGATCATTTTCATTCTGCTGGGCGACGGATTCATTTCCCGCCTGCTCATCGCCGCCATGATCTGCTATTTCCCCCTGCTTCTATCGGTGGTGGGCATCATGTCCGAACCCGTACCGGAGATCGAACATTTCTACCGCCAGACGGGACGCATGCGTTGGCAGCTGGAGGTCAAAATCAGAGCCTTTGAAAATCTCTCCAAACTGACCACCGTCATCGCCGGCAGCGCCACGTTGGCAATGGCAGGAACGATCGTGGCGGAGTTCATCGCCGCGAGCGCGGGTATCGGTTACAGTATCCGCATCGCCTTGTACCAGAGCGACTTGGCCAAGATTCTGGTGGCCTTGTTTATGATCGGCATTACCTTGTCGGTGTATCAGGGGTTGCTGGAGTGGGGCGGACAGCTGGTCAAGATGTTTGTTCGTCGGTAAAAAAGCCAGGCGCGGTTCTACAGTCCGTGCACGTTGAAGTAGCCTGCACGTGAACGAAAAAAAATATGCTGAGCATGAGGTGATGTCTGAAATGGCTCAATCCGGATGCATGCATAAGGCAATGCGTTACCCAAAGTATCTGACAGCAAGTATTCGAAATTTGAAGATGCGTGAACGTGCACGCGCTTTAACCGGCCACTGGTATGCTATTTTACTCCTGGCCTCGGCCATAACACCATGCCTGCATTGGAATGCCTCAGCTGACGAGAAGATCACCTATCGTTTGAAATGGCTGATCAATATGTCCACCGTGGGGGATGTCATGGCGGAAAGCCAGGGTTTTTTCAAAGACCAGGGCCTGGAGGTTACCCTCAAACCCGGCGGTCCCGAGAGGGATGCAATAAGGGAGTTGGAGATGGGATACGCCCATTTCGGGGTTGCTTCGGCCGACCAGGTCATCCAGGCGGTTGCCAAAGGGGCGCCCGTAGTGGTGATCGCCCAGTTGTTTCAGATCAACCCCCTGCAGTGGATCTATTTTAAGGACCGCCTCAGCATCAACTCTCTAAACGACCTGAAAAACAGAACCATCGGCGTCACTTTCGGAAAAAACGACGAAATCATCATGCGGACGCTGTTGGCTCGCGCCGGCATCTCCGAAAATCAGGTGCGGTTATACAGTGTGCGTATGGATTATACGCCTTTCTACAAAAAGCAGGTGGATCTTTGGCCGGTGTATATCAATACCCAGGCGGTCGAGATCGCACGCAAAATTCAGGATGCCGGGGAGTCCGTCGGATTTTTAGCCCCTTCCGACCACGGTGTGCACTTTGTGGCCAATTCAGTAGTCACATCCGAGCGCCTGGCGGCCGAAAAGCCGGAGTTGGTCCGTCGTTTTTTGAATGCCCTGATCAAGGGATGGCGGGTGGCCGTCGAACCGGCCAACGCCGAATCGGCCATATCGTCCGTCCGGCGGTATGACCGGGACACTCCTCATGAACTTCTGGTTGCGCAATTGAAGGCCACACGGCACCTGGTTGAAACTCAGGCCGGGATAACGGTCGGTGGCATCGACCGGCCGGCCTGGGAACAGACCGAACAGATCATGCTGACCAACGGGCTTATCAAGGAACCGGTGAATATTGCCAAGCGCCTGCATGGTTTCATCGAATCCGAGCGGTAAGCTTCACATCCTCGGCATAAATTCAAAATCACACCCTATGCGCGCGACCGGAAATTGAAAGCGGCGCTCTTAAGACCTGCCCGTGCGCACGTTCTTCCCAGGGAAAAGAATTCTAGGGGTAGCGTTCTTTGATCCGGTCGTGCAGTTCCCTGGAGCGCATGATTAAAATACCTGTTTTAAGCGTTGGATCGAATTCCAGCATACGTTGAGTATCTTGTTCCGCCCAAATATGCCGCTCGGCCGTTGATTTGCTTCGCGTACCGCGGCCGTATCGGGAAAACACTTCATCCCTCATCCGCTCATAACCCCTTCGGCCGTCGGCCCACATCATAATGGAGTAGAGTTGATCATTCCAGAATCCATAGACCCAGCCATCCAAAGGGGCATCACCGAAGAGAAGCGCCTGCCCGGGCCGTTGGTACTGATCGATTCCGCCAAACGCCGGGTCGGTGTGTACTTTTTCAAGCCCCGGCAGCGCCTGGGAAAACATGCCCCAGAAAAAGCCATTCAGGCCGATGCCTTTGGTGGTTGCGGATTTATTCTGAGAAGAAGAAAATCCGGCCTCCTTCTTTCGGGATGAGGCGGGCGCCATTTGAACTCCGGCCCTGCGGACTTCGTTGTGTTCTTCCGATCGTGTGCGCGCCCGCTGTATTTCGGGCAGTTCCGATGCGGATGCGGGCGGCAAGGCCTGGCCGGCTTCAGTGTGCAAATCGCCGCCTTTGTCCTTGCTCTGAATAATCGCGGCTACCTCGCGCTTGTCGACGCTGACCACCAGGCCTTGCATGCTGAAACGGATCCTATCACCTTCCTCCCACACGCGGGATGAAGTGAAACGTTCGCCGCTGGTCATTAAGATCTCGTCGGCCTGGGCGTACACCAAGTGGGACGCCATTGTCAAAACCGCCAGCCCAATGGTTAGTTTGGACATCATAACATTATAGCACTTTTCATTTCAAAGTGATCTCTTATCGAAATAGATCCGTACAATGTCTCCTTCCAGTTGGGCGCGAAATCCGCCTGTGCTGATCGTCGCCGGCAGCGGGATAAAATACTGGAATCTCGGTTTGCACCGCTGCGCGGCCGGGAAATCGGTTTTCCTTGTAGCGGCCGCCACCCTTTCGCCCCGGATGATCACCTTTTCACCGTCTACGGCCAGATGCAGGCTGTCCTCTCTGATGGTGGAAAGGGCAACCTCGATGGTCATGCCGTCGGCGGTCTCATATACCTCGATGCCGAGCGTCTTTTCGGTCAGGACGGCCGGATCGTGTTGCCCCGGCCGCGCGGAAATACTGCCGCGTTTCGGATGATCGGCCAATGGGCGCCAGCCGCAAAGGCTGATTTGCCGGTACAAAGCGGGAGAAGGACCGAAAGCCGTGCGGTAGAACTGTTCCAGGGCGCGGTCATAATTTAGGGGGGCATTGCTCAAATTCAGTTTCCACGAACCCATGTATGGTCTCCTGTCGGTCTCAAAAGCAGCTCTAATTCACCGTCTGGCTCGCGATGGGACTGCAGCCCGGTATGTGCCGGGGGCTCCTTCAGCCGCACTGAATGATAGATCGACCGGAAGGGATCAAACTTGAGTCAAAAAGCTGCTAACATATCGGAATACATAGATCATTTTGATAGTCCGACCTATAAGTGCGGGGAATGCACGAGGACGGATCGGACCGGCACGCGCGGACAACAATTACAGGATCGAGAATGGTCAGGATAAGATCCGCTGAATCATTGTTTATAGCCGATGGCCCGCAGGAGGGATTTGCGTTTGGCAATATCCGCGTCCCCTTCGATGCCCTTGGGGCTGAATCCGTCAATGACCCCCATAATGCCGCGCCCCTGATCGGTTTGGGCGACCACCACCTCGACCGGGTTGGCCGTGGCGCAAATGATGCGACATACTTCGGGGACGGCCTGAATGGTATTTAGAATATTGATCGGGAACATAGCGCGCATGAAGACGATAAAGCTGTGGCCGGCGCCGATGCTCATGGCGTTCTTTTGAGCCAGGGCGACAAGGTCCGGATCGGTTCCTGAATGGCGGATCAGGCAGGCATCCGAGGCTTCGCAGAAAGCCAATCCGAATTTCGCGCCGGGAACCGTATTGACGATCGCTTCGTGAATATCTTCCACCGACTTGATAAAGTGCGATTGTCCCAGAATGAAATTGAGGTGTTCGGGATTTTCGACAGTGATTGTTTTAAGTTCCATCGATGGCTCCTTGAGTTAGGTTGTTATACCTTGGCAAACCTTGCAAGCAGGCCCATTGGCCCTTGTGGTTTGTTTGTTCCCAATTTCGGCGCACGCGCATGTTCACGTGCACGAAAGGCCGTTGATATCTCCGCGTGAGACAGTTGTTAGCCGACTACTCTAAAAGTCGATCATGCCCGTGTAATTCCACGGCGTCACAGCGGATAGTTCTGCCTTGACGGCAGGGGACACATCCAATGTTTCGATGAAAGCGGCGATGGCGCGGGCATCGATGACGCCATGGGTGCGCGTGAGCGCTTTGAGGGCCTCGAAAGGCCGGGGGTACCCTTCGCGACGCAGAATGGTCTGCAGTGCTTCTGCGACCACGGCCCAGTTGGCTTCCAGATCCCGTTCAATCGCGTCCGCGTTAAGCAGCAGTTTGCCCAATCCTTTACGGATCGAGTGGAATGCAATCATGGTATGGGCCAGCGGCACTCCCAGGTTGCGGATGACCGTGGAATCGGTCAGATCGCGCTGCAAACGCGAGATGGGCAGCTTGGCGGACAAATGCTCGAAAACGGCATTGGCCATGCCCAGGTTGCCCTCGGCATTTTCAAAATCGATGGGGTTGACCTTGTGCGGCATGGCCGACGACCCCACTTCGTCTTTTTTAATCTGCTGCTTGAAATAATCCATGGAAATATAGGTCCACATGTCCCGGCACATATCGATGAAAATGGTATTGATGCGTTTGAGGGCATCGCAAAACGCGGCCAGGTGGTCGTAATGCTCGATCTGGGTGGTGACCCGGCAGCGATCCAGCCCCAGAATATCGTTGACCAAATGGTTGCCGAACGCGATCCAATCCACATCCGGGTACGCTGCCAGATGGGCATTGAAGTTGCCTGTGGCGCCGCCGAACTTGGCCGAAAATGGAATCGCTTTAATCAGGTCGTACTGCCGGGAGAGGCGATCGACGAAAACATAGATCTCTTTGCCCAAGCGGGTGGGCGATGCCGGCTGTCCATGGGTGCGCGCCAGCATGGGGATGGTCTTCCATTCCTGGGCCCTGGCGGACAGATCTGCGGTCACCGTTTGCAGGACGGGCGAAAGCAGTTGCTGCCACGCCTCCTTGAAGGCCAACGGCATGGCCGTATTGTTGATATCCTGGGAGGTGAGTCCGAAATGAATGAACTCTTTGAATGCGGACAGACCCAGACCGTCGAATTTTTGTTTGAGAAAATATTCGACCGCCTTGACATCATGATTGGTGGTCCCCTCGATACCCTTGACCTCTTGTGCATCGGCCAGGCTGAATTGCAGGTAGACGGCGCGCAGGGGGGCGAACAGGTTTTTGTCTACACCGGCGAGCTGGGGCAGGGGCAGATCACATAAGGCGATGAAATACTCTATTTCCACGCGCACACGGTATTTGATCAGGGCTGCTTCCGAAAAGAAATCGGCCAGCCGGGCCGTCGTGGCACGGTAACGGCCGTCCACCGGCGATATGGCTTGAAGGGGGGTAAGGGTGACATCCATCTTTTTACTCCTATCGTTGCGCTGTCCAGTTCAAACGCTTGGTTGCTGCCCGCGATCACGCGCCAAATGAAAGCCGCCGGTCCAGTTGGGTGTACCGCCGCTGCGGAGAGTTGTTTTTAATGGCCATTGCCATGGCTTGCTTGGTGCCCACCAGCACGACCAACCGCCGCGCCCTGGTAATGCCGGTATAGATCAGATTGCGCTGTAAAAGCACGTAATGCTGGGTGGTCACGGGAATCACAACGGCCGGAAACTCCGATCCCTGGGCTTTGTGGATCGATACCGCATAGGCCAGTACCAGGTCCCCCAATTCGGCAAACTCATATGAAACCGTGCGCTCGTCGAAACGCACGCCGAGGGTTTTGGCCTGAGCGTCGATGGCGCTGATCCGGCCGATATCTCCATTGAAGATTTCTTTGTCGTAGTTGTTGCGGATCTGCATCACTTTATCCTCAATCTGAAACCTCTGTTCGCCGCGCGTTACGTAAACCTGCTGGGGATTAAGCGTGCGCTGCAGCTGCCGGTTCAAATTCTCGGCACCCAAGGTCCCCCGGTGCATGGGGGTGAGCGCCTGGATATCATCCACTGGATCAAGCCCGAAGCGGCGCGGTATGCGTTCCGCCGTCAGCTGCAAAATGATCTCCAGGATTTTGTCCGCATCGCTTTGCTCGATAAAATAGAAATCGTTGCCGTCCTCCTCCACTGTGTGCTCAAGCAGCGGCATTTTTCCGGCATTGATGCGGTGGGCGTTGACAACGATGCGGCTGTTCTGCGCCTGGCGGAATATCTTGTCGAGGGTCACCACAGGGACGGTATTGGAAGCGATGATGTCCTTGAGAACATTGCCCGGTCCGACCGACGGCAGTTGGTTGACATCGCCGACCAGGATCACGGTGGCATGCAGCGGAACGGCTTTGAGCAAATGGTGCATCAGAAGTGTATCGATCATCGAGGACTCATCCACGATCAGCAATTCGCAATCCAGGGGCTTTTTTTCGTTGCGCTGAAAACTTCCCTGCATCGGGCTATACTCCAGCAGGCGGTGCAATGTCTTCGCCGTCCGCCCGGTTGTTTCGCTGATGCGCTTGGCCGCCCGTCCGGTGGGCGCCGCCAGCAGAACGGTGGCCCGCAGCTGCTGATACAAGCGGGTGATAGCCTGAATGATGGTGGTTTTGCCCGTACCAGGGCCGCCGGTGATGACCAGCACCTTCTTCTTGAGGGCCATGGCCACCGCCAGGCGCTGTTGTTCCACCAGCTCGACTTTGAGTTGCCGTTGCACCCAGACCAAAGCCCGCTCGGCATCGACCTGGGGCCGCAGCAGGGGAGATCCGGTCAGCAGGCGCAGCTGCCGGGCGATAAAGGTTTCACCGGCGTAGTGATAGGCCAGGTAGACCGATTTGTGATTGGGCTGAAAACCGCGCGCATCGGCATCGGGATCTTCTATGACGAGACGTCGTTCGGCAGCCAGGGTCGCCATGGCCCTGACCACCGGCTCATGGTCTGTTTTAAGCATGGTCTGGCACTTTAAAACCAGATCGGTATACGGATAATAAACATGGCCCTCAGCGGTCAATTCCTGGAGCACATAAAGGATACCGGCCTGGATGCGCTGGGCGCATTGGGCATCGAATCCCATTTGGGCGGCGATGCGATCGGCGGTCAAAAAGCCGATGCCGTCCATCTCACCGGCCAGGCGATATGGGTCAACCTGCACAACGGCCATGGTTTGACGACCGTAGCGCCTGATAATCCTGCCTGCAAGCGCCGTTCCGATGCCATGGCTTTGAAGAAAGAGCATCACATCGCGGATATGCTTTTGATCCCCCCAGGCCTTGCGGATGCGCTCCAAGCGTTTGGCACCGATGCCGCTGACTTCCCGGAGCCGTTCGATCTGGTGCTCCAGGATATCAAGGGTTTGTTCGCCGAACTTTTCCACAATGCGTTCGGCGAACCCCGGGCCCAGCCCTTCGATCAGTCCCGATCCCAGATATTTTTCAATGCCTTGGCGGGTCGCCGGGACACGCGCTTCGAACCGAACCACCCGGAATTGCCGGCCGAAGCGCGGATGCTGCACCCAGTAGCCATCCATGTGCAATAAAGTTCCGATCGCCGGGCCCATCAGATCACCTGCCACTGTGGCGGGTGCTTCGGCCTTTTCCATGCGGACCTGGGCAACCGTAAAGCCGCTTTGTGCGTCGACATAGGTTAGACGCTCGACCTGGCCGGAAAGCGCCACCGTTTCCGGCGTTCCCTGGGCGGTCGCGGTGATGCCGGAATCAGGTTTCACGCTTCACCCACGAAGGCATTTGAAATTCGCTTTCCGTTTTGCAGCACGGAATATAGCCTTTGATATCAATGACCGGCGAGCCGTCCAGGGCGTCGATCGTATCGAGGTAAAGCCGGTTGTTTTGCACTGCCAGCAGTTTGCATACCGTAATCGCGATCGGATTGGGGCGCACCGGCGCGTGGGTTGCAAAAACACCTGCCAGGGGATTGGCCGGATTTTTCCTGGGATGCACCTGCAGGATGCGCCGCTGCTGCGGCGTATCGTTGCGGTCAAACCAGTAGAGCACGGTGATATGAGAAAACTTTTCCAAGCCCAGCAAACCTTCATGAAATCGAGCAGCGATGTCGATCCAGATTTCATTTTGGGTCGTATGGACGACGCCGATGGGCCGGATCTGATAGGTTCTGTTCATGCCGATGCTCCTAAGTAACCCCATCTCACAGTTCCATTTGACATTCTTCCGCCACGTGTTCAATATATTTTAATTATCAATCAGGGAAGTTCCAGGATTGCCGCTGTCTGGCGTCCGATGGGGGATCACCGTGGGCTATGTCTTTGATTTCCAGGATTCCCGCGCCTATGTGGATTGGGCTTCACAGCAGAGCCATCAGCAGACCACGGCCATGCAGCGCCGTCTGATGATCGATCTGCTCCAACCGGTGTCGGGCGAATCCATTCTGGATATCGGCTGTGGCGCTGGATCCAGCCTTCTGCCTTTGGTGGAGCTGGGACTCAATTTGACCGGCCTCGACCCATCACCCTATATGTTGGAATCCTGCGCGGACCGTTTGGGGCATCGTGTCGATCTGTACAGAGGTTATGCCGAAGACCTGCCCTTCGACGATAATTCCTTCAACCATGCGATTTTTTTTATAAGCCTGGAATTCATCGAGAACCCGATCAAAGCGATCGAGGAAGCCTGCCGTGTGGCCAAGGACAGAGTCTTCTTCGGTTTTCTGAACCGTTTTGCCCTCAAAGGGGTCCAACGCTGGCGCAAAGATTACCTGCAGGCGGATGTATTCAACCGTGCCCGCTTGTTTACCGTATGGGAAATGAAAAGGATGGTGCGTTCGGTGGCCGGTTCCGTGCCCATGAGTTGGCGCACCGTATGCCAGTTGCCGCAGTCGCCGGTCAAAATGTTTCAGACCATCGAAGAGTCCGATATTGTCCAGCGCTGCCCCTTCGGCGCGTTTGTCGGCATGGTGGCTACCCTTGTGCCGCGTTTCCGCACCCGGCCGCTGGCCATCCGATTTACGCCCGAAAAGCATTCTCGCGTGCTTCAGGGTTCGGCGCCGGTTGGGACGGCCGCAATAAAAAGCACGCCCAAAGACGGCCGATGCAAGACCTTTTCCCCCGAGTCAGGCTTATGGGAGCTCGACGATGAAAGCCCGTTTGTTCGAAACGGCCGATGAAGAGGCTGTCCGGTGCATCTTGTGTCACCATCGCTGCAACATCAAACCGGGTCACCGCGGCATCTGTCAGGTGCGGCGCAACGATCAGGGGACGCTCAACACCTTGGTATACGGGACGTTGATCGCGCGCCACGTCGATCCCATCGAGAAAAAACCGCTCTTTCACTTCCTGCCGGGAAGCCTTTCCTATTCCATCGCCACGGTGGGGTGCAATTTTCGCTGCACCTTTTGCCAGAATGCCGAAATCGCCCAGATGCCGCGCGACCGGGAGGGCCTGGTCATGGGATCGACCTGTGCACCTGATGCCGTGGTCGCAGATGCCCTTCAGGAAAACTGTCAAAGCATAGCCTACACCTACACCGAACCGACCGTTTACTTCGAATTCGCCCTGGACACAGCCCGCATCGCCCATGCGTATGGCATTAAAAACATTTTTGTCACCAATGGTTACATGACTCCTGAAGCTCTGGAGATGGCAGCCCCTTATCTGGACGGCGCCAATGTGGATTTAAAAGCCTTCAGCGACGAATTTTACAAGACCCAATGCGGCGCCCGCTTGGAACCGGTTAAAACGACCCTGCGCAAGATGAAATCCGTGGGCGTTTGGGTGGAAGTCACGACTTTGATCATTCCCGGTCTGAACGATGACCCGGAGGAGCTTCGCCGTCTGGCCGGGTTCCTGGTCGAGGCACTGGGTCCGGAAACACCTTGGCACATCAGCCGGTTTCATCCCACCTACCGATTGACCGATCGGCCCGTCACGCCCGTGGCGACCCTGCGCCGAGCCCGCCAGATCGGACTGAAGGCCGGCCTGCTCTATGTTTACACGGGCAATGTGCCCGGCGAAGATGGCGAGAATACAATTTGCCCCGGGTGCGGCGCCGTGTTGATCGAGCGATATGGATTTACGGTGCGGCGCAACCGGATCAGAGAAGACCAATGTCCCCATTGCGCCACGCCGCTGCATGGGGTGTTCTCCGCTTCCCGGCTCTAAAATCCTGCACGAGCACATGTACGCTCACGTGCACGGAAAGAAACCGGTTAATGCGCGGGAATTAAAGACGCATAATAATCCGCTTCCTCCAGCCTGCCGCGCTTGCGACAACCCGCCGCATATATGCGACACTTTTCAGCCAGCATGGCCAAGGCGGCGCTTCGCTGCGCTGCTGACAAGCACCCTTTGGCGAGGATTTTAACGATGGCCTGAATGCGATACTTATCCAGCTCGGACATGCGCGACAACTGGTCCGGGTGGCCGCCGCGTTTGACGATCAACGCTTCCGGAATCAGATGCACCGGGTGTTTCCAGGTAATGCGCAGCCATAAATCGTAGTCTTCACACGCCGGCAGGTTTTCATCGAACAGGCCGACTTCATCGAGCACTGCTTTGCGCAGCATGACAGCCGAGGGACTGATCAGGCACAGGGTCAACGAGGGCTCGAAAATCAGGCCCGCAAGCTTTTTATGGCGCCGTCTCGGATTGACGCGCACGCCGTTGCGCAGCCAAATCTCTTCGGTCTGCCCGATCATGAGGTCCGGGTGGCTGGCAAACACCTCCACTTGGCGGGCCAGTTTTTCAGGCAGCCAGTAGTCATCGGAATCGAGCAGGGCAATCAGTCCGCCCGCGGCGGCCCGGATGCCGCAGTTGCGGGCCGCGCTGACCCCGCGATGGTTGCAGCGCAGCACCCGGATGCGATCGCCATAGCGGTTCAGAAGGGCAGGGGTGTCGTCGGAAGATCCGTCATCCACGACAATCAATTCAAATCCGGGATATGTCTGGGCCAGCACCGAATCAATGGCCTGCCGCACCATGGATGCGCGGTTGAAGGTTGTCAAGACGACTGAGACCGGTGGATCGGAGAGTGTCGCGGCGGGTATATGTTCAGCGGTTGGCATTTGCCCCCAATTGGACCTGTTTTCCCTATCGGCTTGCCCAAGTGCGCTTGAACGCGCGCAGGGCGTGCGATCGCATCCGCGTGATCCAAGCCCCTTGCAACCGGTCAAGTCGGATCAACCCCTATAGTCCGCTGAAGCTGGGGTGTCAAATGATCGCGCCGCCGCCGGGCGTCTGTGTGTGAATCAGGTTCAGTTAACACTTCAACCGTATGTCATCCCGGCAGAATATTGATTTTAATACCGCTACCGACCCCGATGGAGATCCTTCTCGCGGAGCATGGCGAATGGATCACTTCAGAAATCCATGGCGCTGTAAATTGGATTTGATGTACGACCAGTGCAGCACCCAATGAACCGCCATGCTGATGATGAACAGCAAGGCCGTCCATTGATGGACCTCAAGCAGGAAATGCCGTACTGCGGCCCAAACGTTTTCCCCGGAGCGGAAGCCCCTTGGCAGCAAGAGCCAGTTGGCCAGCCCCGTCAGCGTCAAAATGAAAAAAAATACAAAAGCGATCACATTGACCACCCAGAGTTTGGCGGCGCTCACTTTGATCATGCGACACTCCTTTGTAACCGGACGTTTCCGTCGGCCCCCAGCCGTTGGGCCGTCCCGAGGCCGGTCCTCCAGCCTAGACGTGCGTCAAAGCTTCTTCATATCATCTGTCCTTGAATCCCAAAACCAAATTGCGACTTGCGGGTGCCAACGGCCCAACCGGCCGGCGGGCAACAAAAACGAGGACTATTTGCCTGTTTGCTAATACATGGAGGATGTGCTATCGTTCCGGCAGGTTATATTCCACCGACGACCGCAGGCCGCAACCTCAAGCAATGGGAGCCCCTTGTTGGCAATCCGCGGATTCCGAACCAAAATCGCCCTGCATGTCTTCCTCCTGGTGCTTGTATCGGCCATCATCACCGACGTGCTGGTGATTCTGGTTGTCCAGGGGCTGTTGGTCCGCAACCATTTGAACAATCAACGCAGTATTTTGCAAACCATCGGGCGGGCAGTATTGGACCGCAATGTTCCGACCGAATTCCCAACCCCTGGAAACGCCCCCGCAGCTGAGGCCGATCTTCTGGAACCGGCGCTTTGGCCGGCGGCTCTGATCATCCAACCGGACAGCCGCCGGCTGCACTCGCACAGCGGCGCAGAATACCCGCTGTCCCAACTGCAAGCCGCCGCGGAAGTTGTGTTGCGGACCGGCCACGGGCATACCGAACCCATTGGATCGGCCTGGGCGGTGTATTGGTGGCAGCCCAAGGCCTTTCTGATCGCCCAACCCATCATGCATGGCGACCGGGTGCGCGGCTGCGCGGCGGCGATTGTTCCGGCCGTGTCCCTTTATACCAGGCTGCGCCAATACAACAAGCCGGTCTTCATCTATATTGCGCTGAACACCTTGATTCTGGGGATGGTGGGATTGTACCGGATCTTTCGCATCTACCTGCGACCCATCGATCGCATCGTCCGCCAGGCCGACGATTACAGCCAGGATGAGGATCTTTTTTTTACTTTTCGTCAGGAAGATAACGAACTGAACCGGCTCTCGTCGGCCTTGAACAGGATGTTCAAAAGAATTTCGGAAGATAAAAGCAAACTGCGCGAGACGGTTGCTTCTCTGGAAAAAGCCAATGAAGAACTCAGACGCGCTCAAGGCGAGATCATCCGGGCCGAAAAAATGGCCTCGGTGGGGCGTCTGGCGGCCGGCATCGCCCACGAAATCGGCAATCCCATCGGCATTGTGCTCGGCTACCTGGATCTGCTCAGGCAGCCGGATCTGGGCAGGGAAGAGCATGACGACTTCGCGCGGCGGGTGGAACAGGAAATCCAGCGCATTAATACGGTCATCCGCCAGCTGTTGGACCTGGCCCGCCCCAAGGATAGCGCAGCGCAGGTCACTTCGGCGCACGAGGTGATTGCCGATATCGCTGGCGTCATGGGGCATCAGCCCATGATGGCGGGTATTCAATTGCAGATCGATTGTAACGCCGCGGATGATCGCATCTGGGCCAATGCCGATCAGTTGCGCCAGGTCTTCCTCAATATTCTTCTCAATGCCGCCGATGCCATCCGTGCGGCGCGACGTGACGCAGACGGCTTCATCCGCATCGCCACGGCTTGCGTTCAAACGCAGGTACCGGACCGGCCCGCATGGTTGTCCATCGATTTTACGGATAACGGCGAGGGTATCCGCGAAGACCAGATTGAGAATATCTTCGATCCCTTTTACACCACCAAAGAGCCGGGCAAAGGCACAGGCCTGGGTTTGGCGGTCAGCTACATGATCATCGAAAAAATGGGCGGCGCCATTTCGGTGCAAAGCCGCCCCGGCCAAGGCGCCGCCTTTACCATTCGGTTGCCGCTGTACTTCCAAGCGCCGGCCGCCGAACCGGCCGGCGCAGATCATCGGAGTCTCAATGCGTGAATCTGGAGCTATGAAAGAAGAAGAACTTAAAATTCCCGACCAGAGTGTGTTGATCATCGATGATGAAGAGAACATGCGCCATATGCTCGCCAGCATGCTCAAAAGGGATGGCTACGTGGTGCAGACCGCCGCCGACGGCCAAGAAGGCCTGGAAAAACTGAAAGCCGGTCCATTTGATTTCGTGCTCTGCGACATCAAAATGCCCAGAATGGACGGCATGGACTTTTTGCGCGCGGCCAGAGCCGCGGCCGCGGATTCGACCATTATCATGATGTCGGCTTACGGCACCATCGATCTGGCGGTGGAAGCCATGAAGCTGGGGGCCTACGATTTCATCTCCAAGCCCTTTAAAAGCGATGAAGTGCGCATGGCCATCAAAAAAGCCGCCGAAAGGGACCGGCTCAAGCGCGAAAATCTGCTGCTTAAGGAACAGATCCGCCGATTCGAAGAGCGTCACCGCTTCGGCAATCTTGTGGCCAAAAGCGCCGCCATGCAGAAACTCTTTGCTTTGGCGGCCAAGGTGGCCCAATACAACACGACCGTGCTGATCGTGGGTGAGAGCGGCACCGGCAAGGAGTTGGTCGCCCAGGCCATCCACCGCTCGGGCCCGCGCCAGGGCATGCCCATGGTGCCGGTCAATTGCGGCAGCATACCGGAGAGTTTGCTGGAAAGCGAACTGTTCGGCCACGTCAAAGGCGCCTTTACCGGCGCCGAACGCACCAAGAAAGGATTGTTTGAAGAAGCCGACGGCGGCACCATTTTTCTGGATGAAATCGGCGAAATGCCCATCGCCCTGCAGGTCAAGCTGCTGCGGGTACTACAGGAAAACGAAATCCGGCCTGTGGGGCAATCGAGCAGCAGTAAAGTGGATGTACGCGTTATCGCCGCCACCTCGCGCAACTTGGCCCAGATGGTCGCCGAGGGTAGCTTCCGCGAAGATCTTTTTTACCGGCTCAACGTGCTCACCATTGATTTGCCTCCGCTGCGCGAGCGCGGAGAAGACATTCCCTTGCTGTGCCAGCACTTTATCGCCCAGTTCAACGCCACCCTGCAGCGCAAGGTGAAAGGCATCGCGCCGGCCGCTATGGCGCAGCTGCTGCAGCATCGCTGGCCGGGCAATGTGCGTGAGCTGGAGAATGTGATCGAGCGCGCCATGGTGCTGGCGGATGATGACTGGATCAAGCCGGAAAGCTTCAGCCTGGGCGCCGGCAATCCCCAGAAGCCGGGCGATGCCATTTTTGACGGCTTTTCCATTAAAACCGCCCAGAAGATCATGGAAAAGGAGATGATCGTCAAGGCACTCAAATTCACCCACGGCAACCGCACCCAAGCCGCCCGGCTGCTTGAGATCAGCCATCCTTCGCTGCTGAGCAAGATGAAAGCCTACGTGATCGATTTGTGATTCATGAAAAATGCCGTGCAGGAGCCACACCCATTTGGTCATGAACCAATATCTACAGGGAGACAGAAGATGACAACCGTAAAAGTGGAACCCCAGGGGGACGTAGCGGTCTTGAGGCTGGACAACGGCGCAACCAATGCCATCAGCCCGCTCATGCTCGATGAACTGGCATCGGCCATCGATGTCATCGGACGCGCACATGGCGCCATGGTTCTGGCCGGAAACAAGAAATTATTTTCCATGGGTTTCGATTTACCCGCGATCCTTTCCCTGAGCAGGGCGGGGATGTCCGAATTTTTCTACAAATTCAATCGAGTGGCATGCCAACTGGTGACGCTGCCCCTGCCCACCGTGTGCGCCATGGCCGGCCATGCCGTGGCCGGCGGCAATATCCTGGCGTTGACGTGCGATTACCGTTTCGCCGCAACCGGGAAGAAAATCGGGCTCAATGAAGTCCAACTGGGAGTTCCCGTGCCTTACCTGGCTGATCTGCTGCTGAGACAAATAGTCGGCCCTCGTGCGGCCAACGCAATGCTCTATGAGGGATTCTTCATGAACTCAGACGATGCCCACCAGCATGGTCTTATCGATGAGGTGTGTTCCCAGGAAACCATCGAGGAGCGTGCGATCCAGAAGGCCTCCGCATTGAGCGCGCTGCCCGCCTCGGCGTTCGCCGCAATCAAGGCCAACCGCGTCGAGGCCATTTTGCTGCAATACGAAAAGTACGCTCGGCAAAAAAATGAAATTTTTCTCGACTGTTGGTTCAGCGATCGGGCTCAAGGCCTGCTGAAAGAGGCTTCGCGGAAATTCTGAAAAGCAGTGCGTGCCAAAAACCGGAGGTCTTTGCGGTTTTGGAGCAATTTAACCCCAGGTCGGGTGATTTTCGCGTCGGGAGGAATCATGCTGGTTAAAATGTTTCGGTTTATCGCCATCATGTTGACCGCGTTGAGCATGGGGGTGGCGCTCTGCCACCTTCTGGAGATGCCGGCCAAGATGACTTTTGATGCAGCCCTGTGGTTGACGCTTCTGCAAACGCTCTACCCGCCCGCCTTCGGACCCATCGGCGGTTATATGGAGGTCGGCGCGGTGGTCACGACCGTTTTGCTCACGTTTATGGTCCGCCGGCGCCGCCCGGCATTCCATTGGACCTTTATGGCGGCATTCTGCATGGTGGCCGCTCATGCGGCCTTTTGGATCTTGATCGCTCCGGTGAATGCCGCAATGTTGCCGCTGACGCCCGAAACCGTGCCGGCGGACTGGATGCGGCTGCGCGACCAATGGGAATACACGCACGCCGCCCGCGCAGTTGTTCAAATCGTTGCACTTGGCGCACTGGTGTTATCCATAATTGTTGAAACACCGACCAGAGCTTCCAGGGGACCCCTGCGGGCATGAGGAGAACAGCGGATCCAAAAGGCTCAATCGGCAGCCCAATTGGATTGACCGAGAGCGCCCCATCTTGAAACTCATTCTTCCCCCAGTACGGATGGGTCGAATATATCCGGAAAATAGGAGCGCAACACTTTGGTCGGAAAGCCGATGCTCAAGGGCGCGCGGTGCGATTCCGAGCGCACCAGTTCTTCCTGAATCATCTGGCTTACGATGCGTCGGGCGTGCCGATCGCTTTGTCCGTCCATGCCCAGGACGGACTTGGCTTCGCCCCGTGGGATCTGGCCTTGCACAAACAAGGCTTTCAGAAGCCTGGCGGACCGTGGATCTAAAGGTTGGACAGCGCCGCGTGCTTTATCCCTGTCCTTGATGTACCCTTCAATCCTGGCGTCAATTCGATTGAGTCCGAGCAATTTATCCATGAATTGAACTTGATCCAGGCATACTTCCAAGAAATAGAGACAGTAATCCGCAAAAAATTCTTGATCGAAAAGGCTCTGATCCTCGGCAGGGGAGTCCGCGGATTGTAAATTGGTCATATACCATTGTTTGTTCCTTGAAAATCCCCTGGACAAGGACCACAGGTTGCCCCGATTGATCCCAATATGCGCCATATACAAACCGGAAAAAAGACGTCCCACCCGACCGTTGCCGTCGCGGAATGGGTGCAGCCACATCAGGCGATGATGACTGGCGGCTACAGCGATCAAGCGTTCGTCTCCGTGGAAGTTGGCTGGATGATACAAGCGGCTGAACTCATCGAATTTCTCCGGCAATAATCGCGCGTGCGGTCCATGCGGCGTTCTGCCGCCATCCAAAGAAATGTGGCTGTCGCGCAGGCAGCCGGGTGTGACGGAATGTCGTGTAAACCCGCCCCGGCCTTGCGGGAACTGGTGCTGATCGGGGAGTTGCTCATAAAAGGCCTTATGGATCTTGCTTACAAAATCGAATCCGCAAATATTATCGGGTGGATTTTTAAGGATTTCATCCATCAGTGCCCGTTCCGTTCGGACATGGGCGGCACACAATTCCTGAACGTAACGCTTGTCCTCATCCAGGGAATAGTCCTTGTGCATGGCCGCTTCGATGTCCAGGATGGAGGTCTTGTGTCCTTCGATCAGATTGGAATGATAGCTGTTGAGAAATCTCAGCCGGTCGCCGAGGGCTTGGGCTGTTTCCTTGGCAATGCGTCCCTCCAGAGTGGCAGAAGCCATGATGACTTCCTGGGCTAAATCTTTTATCTCGCCCAGGCGTTTTGAAGGCAAGGCTGGATGCAGGGGTAATTCAGGCAATTGTGTGCGCATGCGTTTGCCGATACCCGGTTCAGTTAAGGGTGGCCGGTTCTCAAAATTCCGGATGCATAAATGTCCGCTTCGATGTCCGGTTTAATGAACTATTATTTAAAAGAAAAACATCCTAAAAGCAATAATTAATGTCCGTTTATCCAGGAGGCTTTTCAAGTTACAGGTGATGAACCTTGGCGCCGCTGGAAGCACGTTGCGGAGAAACCAAAAGGAGGTGTGATCGTTCATTTCGATGCTGGCGGACGACAGCGCCCTTGGAAGCATCGAACTCTCCGAACCTCAACCTTGTTCAAAGCACCGGTCTACAAAACCCATGGCAGTCTGATTGGGTAAATGACCTACACCAGCTTGGCCTGCTGGAAGAGTTTGACAATATCCAGGCGGTTGATGATTTCGGAGAAGATATCGCTCAAGGTGTCGTCGGCGCCCTCGCGGCCGACGATGCGGACTCTTTCGGCTTCGCCGGTGACCGTCTCGCGGGCGACGAGCTGGTGATCCAGAAAGAGATTGGCCTCATAGCCGGCTTTGGCGATCCATTTGCGGTCTTGCAAGTCGATCTGGATGGTCTTGATCACGATCTGAAACACCGGTGCGCTGCCGCTTTCCGACGGGGCGATCTTGGCCCCCATTTGTTCCATGCGTTTTTTGAAGGCTTCCAGGAAAATGCCCTGCAAATCCCTTCCTCCAAGCGGAATCCTTTCCTTGGCGCTGACCAGGGTCAGGTTGTAAAGGTTGTTGAAGCCTTTGACCTGCCGTGCCGCCGCCGGGGTGAAAATTTCGGGATTGTCGCGTGAATCCTTGATTTGCAGATAGACGGTTTGCCCGCTGATCCGGTCCGAGGGGGCCGGCACGTGATAATCGACGATCAGGTGATTTCGCGTCGCGCAAGCGCTTAGAATCAAAAACACGCTTAACAATGTCAATCCAGTGACCCGCCGAATCCGTCCGCTGCGCATGCCGGACCCTCCTGAATGCTATAGGTTGCCACCAATTTCCATGCCGGCCAAGGCGAGCCGTTGCCGGGCTGAAGGTTCGGATCGTATGGCCGGATGAAACCGCCGCCGGGACTTGCTGCTTCCCTATCGGATTCCTCCGGCCGCTGTCAAGGCGCCATTTCCAGTGTTCTCCAGGTCAAGGCTACCTGAGCGTTTTCACGCAAATTGCCGCGGCGCTTTGCGTGATTGACTTTAAAAGCCAAATCCCTAATATTGGTGACTTCAAAATGGAAGATGGGCCGCATTTGGCTCGCAAGCGGAGATAAGTCCCAATCGGGTTTTTTCTTCTTTTTCAGCGCCTGCGGCGAATGATGATTTTTGAAACCATGAGCCGTGTCCATCTGGTGCATTGGGAACATGCGGCTCCGAAGACCCATTGGCCGGGGGTGATAACCGCGGAAACTGGATTACGATGAAAAAGCGCATCCTCATAGCGGTCCTTGGATTGGTTGTGGTGATCGGTTTGCTTGGCGGCAGCAAAGTATTGCAGATTCGCAGGATGATGGCCCAGGGCGCCCAATTCACGCCACCGCCCGAAACGGTCACGGTGGCCGAGGTGGCGGCGGATCAATGGGAAACGCTTCTGACGGCCGTGGGATCGTTGGAAGCGGTGCAAGGGATAACGGTCACGGCCGAGTTGTCCGGCAAGGTGGTTCAGGTGGCCTTCGAACCGGGGACCAAGGTAAACGCCGGCGACCTGCTGGTGCAACAGGATACCTCTACGGAAGAGGCTCAGCTCAGGTCAGCCGACGCTTCGGCGGCGCTTGCCAAGGTCAATTTCGAACGCATCCAAAAGCTGCTGCCCGACCGGGTGGTCAGCCAATCCGATTATGACAGGGCCGATGCCGAATTGAAGCAGGCCCTGGCCCAGCGGGACAATATCCGCGCCATGATCGAAAAAAAGACCATCCGGGCCCCCTTTGCAGGCCGCCTGGGCATCCGCAGGGTCAACCTGGGGCAGATTCTCAACAACGGCGATCCGATTGTTTCGTTGCAGGCCCTGGACCCGATCTTCGTCAATTTTTCACTACCGCAGCAGCAACTGGCTGAAATAAGGGAGGGGTTGAGCGTCCGGATCACCAACGACGTCCTGGCTGCTCCGGGCATCGAGGGTAAAATCACCGCCATCAATCCGGAGGTCGACAGCGCCACGCGCAATGTCCGTCTGCAAGCAACGGTCAGCAACTCCACCGAACGTCTGCGTCCCGGCATGTTCGTCAATGTCGCGGTCGTACTGCCCGGGAAAGAAGTAGTTTTGGCTGTTCCGGCGACCTCCATTCTTTACGCGCCTTACAGCAATTCAGTATTCGTGGTGGAGGAGGGTAAGCAAGATCAGCCCGGCAAGACCGTGCGCCAGCAGTTTGTGGAACTGGGAGAACGCAGGGGTGATTTCGTCGCCGTCCGATCGGGGGTTCACGAAGGAGAAATGGTGGTCAGCACCGGTGTGTTCAAGCTGCGCAACGGCCAATCGGTGGTGGTGGACAATCGCCTGTCCCCCGCCTTCAAGCTGGCGCCGGAACCTCAAGAGAGCTGACGCGGGAGGTGCGGCGCCTGCCGATGCGGACTGCTTTTCGGGCTGAACAATGAAGATAACCGACCTTTTTATCCGACGCCCCGTGCTTGCCCTGGTGATCAATCTGGTGATCATCATCGCGGGCATTCAAGCCATTCGTTCCTTGAATGTGCGCCAATACCCGGTCAGTGAAAACGCCTCCGTCACGGTCACCACGGCCTACATCGGCGCCAGCGCCGAGTTGGTGCGCGGGTTCATCACCACGCCCCTTGAGCGTGCCATTGCCGCCGCGGACGGCATCGATTACATCCAATCCAAAAGCGAGCAGGGTCTTTCGACCATCACGGCGCGCCTGAAACTCAACTATGACGCCGTCCAGGCCATGTCCGAAATCAGCTCCAAGGTCGATCAGGTGCGCAACGACCTGCCGCCTGAAGCCGAGGTTCCGATCCTCAATGTGGTCGCGGCCGACAGCGAATTTGCGTCTGCGTACCTGAGCTTCACCTCGGACGTGCTGCAGGAGAACCAGATCACCGATTACCTCGTCCGCATCGTCCAGCCGCGCCTTTCGGCCATTGCGGGCGTGCAGCGCGCCGAAATCCTGGGCGGGCGCACTTTTGCCATGCGCATCTGGCTCGATCCGGAGCGCATGGCGGCCTACAACATCAGCCCGGTCCAGGTGCGCGAGGCCCTGGCCGCCAACAACTTCCTGTCCGCCGTGGGGCGCACCAAGGGATCGTTGATCCAGGTCAACCTGACCGCCAACACCGATTTGCGCTCCGTGGCGGAGTTCAAGCGCCTGGTGGTGCGCCATCAGGACGGCGCCATCGTGCGCCTGGAGGATATCGGCCGGGTGGTGCTGGGCGCCGAAGATTATGATTCGGCGGTTCAATTTTCCGGCCAGACTGCGGTCTTCATGGGCATCTTTCCCCTGCCCAATGCCAATTCCCTGGACGTGATCAACCGCGTGCGCGTTGAAATGGAAGCCATTCAGGAGGGCTTGCCCAGCGGTATGACCGCGCGGGTGGCCTACGATGCCACCGACTACATCCGCAACGCCATCCGTGAGGTGGTCAAGACCCTCAGTGAGACGCTGCTCATTGTCGTGGTGATCGTCTTTCTTTTCCTAGGGTCGCTTCGCTCGACCTTCATTCCGGTGGTGGCCATTCCCCTGTCGCTGATCGGCGCGGTGTTTCTGATGCAGGCGTTCGGCTTCACCATCAATCTGCTGACCTTGCTGGCCATCGTGCTTTCAGTGGGGCTGGTGGTGGATGATGCCATCGTGGTGGTCGAAAATGCCGAACGTCACTTGAGGGAAGGCCAATCTCCCATGCAGGCGGCCTTGCTCGGCGCGCGCGAACTGGTCGGCCCCATCATCGCCATGACCGTCACCCTGGCGGCCGTGTACGCGCCTATCGGGTTGCAGGGCGGCCTGACCGGATCGCTTTTCCGGGAATTTGCCTTTACACTGGCCGGCGCGGTGACCATTTCGGGCGTGGTGGCCCTGACCCTGTCGCCCATGATGGCCTCGCGCATGCTCAAACAAGGGCAGGCCGAACGGGGTCTGGCTGGCAAAATCGCCCGTGATTTCGTCAAAATCAGATCCTTCTACGGCCGTCTGCTCAACCTGACACTGGATTCGCGCCCGGCCGTGTACATGATCTGGATCGTGTTGAGCGTGCTGACGGTGCCCATGTTCATCATGTCGGCCAAAGAGCTGGCGCCCACCGAAGACCAAGGGGTGATTTTCGGCGTCGTGGATGCCTCTGCCGACGCTACGTTGGACCAGACGCGCAGGTTTACCGAGGCGGTCAACCAGGCCTTTCTCAGCGTGCCGGAAACCGAGTTCACGTTCCAGATCACCTTTCCTACATCGGGATTCTCCGGCATGGTGGTGCGGCCCTGGGAGGAGCGCGAGCGCCCTATTCACCATATCCTGCCCGAAGTGCAGCAAAAACTGGGCGCCATTCCGGGCATCCGCATTTTTCCCATTCTGCCGCCGGCCCTCCCGGGCGGCGGACAGTTTCCGGTGGAGTTCGTGCTGGCCTCCACGGCCGAGCCCGAGCAAATCCTGGAGCTGGCCCAGCAAATCCAGCGTAAAGCCATGCAGAGCGGCATGTTCGCCTTTCCGCCCATCATAGATGTCAAAATCGACCAGCCCCAGTCGGAAGTGGTCATCGACCGCGACAAGGCGGCCGATTTGGGCCTGAACATGCAGCAGATCGGCTCGGACATCGCCTCCATGATGGGCGGCAATTTCGTCAACCGCTTCAATATCGCCGGCCGCAGTTATAAGGTGATCCCCCAGATTCAGCGCGTGGACCGCCTCAATCCGGCTCAGCTCAAGAATATTTACGTGACAGGCCCCAACGGGCAATTGGTGCCCCTGAGCACCATCGCCACGGTTCAGAACAGCGTGGTGCCCCGTTCCCTGAACCGTTTTCAGCAGCTCAACGCCGTCACCATCAGCGGGGTATCCTTGCGTCCGCTCAATGAGGCCCTGAGCTATCTGGAAGATGAAGCGGCCAAGATTCTGCCCAAGGGGTATGTGATCGAGTATACCGGGGAATCGCGCCAGTTGCGCACCGAGGGCAACAAGTTCCTGCCGGCCTTCGGCCTGGCCGTGGTCTTGATTTTTCTGGTGCTGGCGGCCCAGTTCAACAGCTTTCGGGATCCCTTCGTCATCCTGGCCGGATCGGTGCCGCTGGCCATTTTCGGCGCCCTGATCTTCACCTTTCTCAAGATCCCCGATCCCAATACCCCTTTCTGGACCGAGGGCTGGACCACCACCATGAACATTTACTCCCAGGTCGGCCTGGTGACCCTGGTAGGACTGGTTTCCAAAAATGGCATCCTCGTGGTGGAATTTGCCAATCAGCTCCAACGCAGGGGGTTTTCCAAGCGCGAGGCCGTGTTTGAAGCGGCCCTGACGCGTCTGCGACCCATTTTGATGACCACAGGGGCCACCATCGCGGGGCATTTCCCTTTGGTGCTGGTCAGCGGCGCCGGCGCGGCGGCCAGAAACTCCATCGGACTGGTGCTCGTCGGCGGAATGGCCGTGGGGTCGCTCTTCACCCTGTTCGTCATTCCTTCGATCTACATGCTGGTGGCGCGCGAACACTCCCCCGCGAATGACCCAACGCCCGAATAAGGGGTTTGTTGGGTTGATTGGGTTTGTTGAGTTTGTTGAGTTTGCTGGGTTGGTTGTGTTGTTGGGTTTAGCCTTTGATTCAACTTTCGGAGAAATCAAGAAGCGCAAGAAACAGATTGCTCGAACGGTCCAACTGCTGACAACTCCAATTCAAAGGGACGTCGTGATGAAATGGCTTAAAAGAGCAGCGCTTGGTTTGGCCGGGCTGTTGGTCGTCATCGGCCTTGCGATGGTCGTCCTGATCAATCCATTCGGAGCTTCCCCGCTCAATGATTACCTCAAGGAAGGGGAACTGAACCTGGCCGGCTTGAAGCAACCGGTGCGCATATGCCGCGACGAAAAGGGCATGGCCTTTATCTATGCCGCCGACCTGCAGGATCTCTTGTTCGCCCAAGGGTTCGTGACGGCCACTGACCGCCTGTTTCAGATGGAGTTGACCAAACTGCTGGCTGCCGGGCGCATCGGCGAGCTGATCGGCGCACAGGGGCGCGACATCGACGCCCGAATGAGAACACTGGGGTTTCACCGATATGCCCAGCGACACCTTCAGGTCTTGAACGAAGAGACCAGAACCTATCTGCAACACTATGCCGACGGCATCAATGCCATGATTTCGACCCGCCCGCAGGATATCCACCTCGAATTCAAGCTGGCCGGCATCCGTCCCACCTTGTGGTCTCCCGTGGACAGTCTGACGATTCTCTATTTCATGGGCTGGAACAACGCGGCCAACGTTCAAAACGAGATCGTCTCACAGATGCTGGTGGAAAAATTGGGAGCGGCGCGCGCCGCCCAGCTGTTTCCCTTGAATCTCAATCCTGATGAAGGCGCCCAAAGCGCCCTGGCGACACCGGCGCAGGTCGCAGCCCTCGGGGACGGCCATCTGCGCCGGCTGCTGGCGTTTGCTGAAAACAGACCCCTTCAGGTGGGCAGCAACAACTGGGTGGTCGGGTCCGGCCGCGCAGCTGGTGCCAAACCCATACTGGCCAACGACCCCCATCTGGACGCGGCCATGCTGCCGGGGCCCTGGTATCCCTGTGGATTGATCACCCCTTCATTCCGCGCGGTGGGTGTGAGCATACCGGGAACGCCGGCCATCGTGATCGGACGCACGGACCACCTCGCCTTCGGCATTACCAATGCCTACGGCGATACCCAGGACCTGTATGTGGAAACCGTCGATCCGGACGACCCCCGGAGATACCTGGAAGGTGATCGATCCCTTCCGTTCGAGGTGATCGAAGAGACACTGCGGTTCAAGGACAAAGCCGCCCCGGACGGGTTTACGACTGAGGAAATCCGCATCCGTGCGACGCGGCGCGGTCCCGTGGTCAGTGATGTACTGGTGCCCCTGGGCCGTGACAAGGTCATCACGGTACGCTGGAGCGCTTTCGAGACCATGGGGCCGTCGATCGGTCTCGAACGCTTTTTGACCTGCCGCACGGCGCAGCAATTTCGCCGGGCGCTCCAGGATGTCCGTCAAATCTGCTTGAACTACGTATTTGCGGATCAGGAGGGCCATATCGGCTGGCAGGTCACCGGCGTTCTGCCGATCCGCAGCAATGGCGCGGGAAACCTGCCGCATGTCGTTCAAGATGATCAGGATAACTGGCGCGGCTGGATTCCCTTTGATCAAATGCCGCACGCCGCCGATCCTCCCGGCGGGTGGGTGGGCACCAGCAACCATAAGACCGTCACCCGGGATTACCCCTATTACTATTCCGACTATTTTTCCAGCGCCTACCGCCAGCAGCGCATGATAGCCCTAATGTCGGATGCGGCGCCTCGAACGGCCCAAGCGCACTGGGAATATCAGCGCGATATCGTGAATCTGAAAGCCGCACAGATTGCGCCGCGCATGGCCTCGGCATTGCTGAAGCACCCGGACAGCGCACCCTTGGGCACCATTCTTGCGGCCTGGAACCATGTGGAGAGCGCCGATCAGCCAGGGCCGACCTTGTTTCACGCGATCTTCAACGAATTCGCACGCCTGGTGATTGCGGACGACCTGGGCGATGAACCGGCCCGGTTCATGCTGGCAAATACCTATTATTGGGAACAGCGCCTGGTGGCGATGATCGCAGCGGGTGAGAGCGCCTGGTTTGACGATGTGCGCACAGCCGATACGATCGAGAACCAGGATGCGCTTTGGCAGCGCGCGGGCTTGAATGCGGCCGCCCGTTTAGCGGCTGACTGGGGCACGGATCCATCCAAGTGGCAGTGGGGCAAGATCCACCGCTACGACTTCATCAGTCCGATCGCCCGCAAGGGCCCGGCCAAACGCTGGCTGGGCGGCGGCACGCATCCGGCGGAAGGGTCGGGAGACACCCTGCTGCGCGCCAAATCCGAGTACAAGGATTTGACCAACATCAACGTGATGGCTTCGCTGCGCATGGTGGTCGACCTGGGCGATCCGGACAAGGTGCTGGCGGTATTGCCGGGGGGCGTGACCGGACGTCAATTCGACCCGCATACCACCGATCAGATCGAACCGTTCATCAATGGGAAAGAGGTTCATTGGTGGTTCAGCGATCAGGCGATCGAGGAACATACGCGGCATGTGTTGGTGTTGAAGCCGTAGCTGAATGAAAGATGAAGGATGAAGAAGGTGTTCTATCGATTGGATGCAGGCAGGCGGCCATGAATGTCCACCCACACGCTTGCCTTTTCTCCACAATCAAAGGCTTATACCAGATCCTCGATTTCCTTTATGGCTCTCTCCAGCCGCTTGGCTGAAACGGGCAGGGCGGTCTTTATTTCGGGGGCGAAGACGGAGATTTTGAACTCTTCCAGCAGCCAGAAGAAATCTTCGACAGCGCGGCGTTTCCCTGCGCTGACCGGCGGGCTCATCGCCTCAATCAACTGCTTCAGGCCATCTTCATAAGGCGCCACCCGCTGCGCCTTTGCCCGGTCTTTTTCCGTATCGACCGCGGCGCGTTGAGCGCGCTGGCCGACCGCCTTGATATAGCGCGGCAGATGTTTGAGGCGCGCATCATCATAAAGGGCGATGAAGCGGTCGGGCACGAGATGCTGCATTTCGGCCCGCATCCGGTCGATGCAGGCGTGCAGGGCGGCGTTGCCTGGATGAGCCTTTTCCAGGCCGGCCAGTTGCATGCGCGCGGCCTGGTAGGCTTCCAGAACGGCGATCACATCGCCGCGCCGCTCCTGTCCCCAGGCGGCGACACCCTCCGCATGCAGCTTTTCAACCAAGGTTTCAAATTCAGCCGCCGTGTGGATATCCCGCATCAGGTGGGCATCCAGAACACTGTCGAACAATTGTTCTTCCAGGGCCGGCCGCCCGCCGAAATAGCGGCAGTAGGCATCGCAGGCATACGGCAGGCTCAAGTTTTTCTTCAGGAACTTGAGCTCGCCGCTGAGCCGTTCCGTCAGCAGCGCGCGAACGCCCTGAGAATGCGCGCGCCGGGCGGTGGCGATATCGGCGAAGGCGGTCAGGACAATGCCTGCCGCCCGGTGTTCCAGAGCCGGAAAAGCGGTCCAACGCTGCCCGCCGGCGCCGTGCAGCAGGACTGTTTCCGGCAGGTCTCCGAAATCCCATTGTGTGATGGGCCCGAGCTCCCAGGACTGTTGCGCGCGTTTGAAGTCATCCGCGGACACCGGCGCGGCGCTGTCCTGCAAAACGGCTGGATCGCGCGCGCTGCGCAGGATGCGGCCCTTGTGATCGGTGACGGCAATACGCATGCGCAGATGCTCGGGCAGCAGGGCTTCGTTCCAGGCCGCTGCGGGGATCTCGACGCCTTTGCTGCGGCGCAGAAACCGGCTCAGCGCCGTGGCCAGGTGCGTGTCGCGCTGTACCGGCATGTGTTCGACAATGGCCTGCACGGTCTCGTTGACCGGCACCAGCTGCTTGCGCAGCTCTTTGGGCAGTGCCTTGACCAGGGCGGCGATCTTTTCTTTCAACAGGCCCGGCACCAGCCATTGAAGGGTTTCCGCCGGAACGGCGGCGGCCGCTTGCTGAGGCACCCGGATCGTGACCCCATCGGACTCCTGGCCGGGGGCAAATTCATAATCGCAGCGCAGCAGCCGGTCACCGGCCGCGATTTGGTCGGGATATTGAGCAAGGGCTTCCCGATCGGGCTGCTGGGCCAGCAGGTCCTCTTCGTGCAAGCGCAGAAAATCGTCCGAACCGTTTTCAGCGATTCTGGCAGCAAGCCCGCGCATATCATACACCTGTCCCAGGCGCTGCTGATAAAACCGGATCAAGACCTGCTCATCCACCAGAAGGTCCCTGCGCCGCAAACGGTCCTCCATGGCCTGGACCTGTTCGACCAGTTGCCGGTTGTACTGCATAAAAGGCAGCGGCCGGCGCACATCCTCCTCGATCAGGGCCTTGCGAATGAAAATCTCGGAAGCCTCGCCCGGGTTGACCGGACCAAATGGCCGGGTGCGGCGATCGATGACCAGTCCGTACAGGCTGACCTGCTCGGCCGCCATGACCCCTTCGCGCCGGCGTTCCCAGTGGGGATCGGAATAGGTGTACTTGCATTGGTCCTTGCCAATGGCTTCCAGCCAGGCCGGATGGATGACCGCCACGCTGCGGGCGAACAGGCGCGAGGTCTCCACCATCTCGGCCGCCACGATCCACTGGCCGGGGTTTTTGTATACGCCCGAGCCGGGAAAGATCATTGCCAGGCGGCCGTGGGAGGCCTGAAAAATCTGGCGTTCCTTCTTGACCGCGATGTTGGACAGAAAACCGCTGAGAATGGATTGATGGATGGCGGCATACCAGCTGTCGGATAGATCGCCCGCCTCGACGGGCTCCCGGGCCGGCTTTTCGGAACCGATGCCCTGTTCGTCCAGCTCGGCCGCAATCTGATGAAACACATCGCGCCATTCGCGCATGCGGCGAAACGAAAGATAATGGCTGCGGCAGAACTGTTTCACCGCCTGCCAGCCCGTGCGGCGCGCGACCGCTTGATCGTAGCGGTGCCAGATACGAAGCAGGGTGATAAAATCGGAGCCCGGGTCGACGAACAGGGCGTGGGCCGCATCGGCTTCAGCCTGTTTTTCGGCCGGGCGCTCGCGCGGGTCCTGGATGCTCAGCGCCGCGGCGAGGATGGCCGTATCCTGCAGACAGCCGCGCGCCTGCGCTTCCAGAAGCATGCACGAAAGGCGCGGATCCAGGGGCAGCCTGGCCATCAGGCGGCCCTTGGGGGTCAGCGCGTACTTGCCCTTGTGCTTGGCCGATCGTCCGGCCGGTGCAATGGCGCCCAGTTCCAGCAGCAAGCTGGTGCCGTCTTGAATGCTGCGCGGCGCCGGCGGATCGACAAAGGGGAATGCTTCCACATCCCCCAGCCGCAAGGCAATCATGCGCAAGATGACTTCGGCCAGATTCGCCCGCAGGATCTCTGGGGGGGTGTACTTGGGGCGCTGATCGTAATCCTCCTGACTGAAAAGGCGGATGCAAATACCCGCGGACACGCGCCCGCAACGGCCCTGGCGCTGATCGGCGCTGCTTTGCGAGATGGGCGCGACCGGCAAAGTGTTGGTGCGGGTGCGCGGTGCATATTGGGAAATGCGCGCAAGCCCGGTGTCGATCACATAACGGATACCGGGGATGGTGATCGATGTCTCGGCCACATTGGTGGCCACCACGATTTTGATGCCGTCGGCCGGCCGGAACACGCGCTGCTGATCGGCGGCCGACAGGCGCGCAAACAGAGGGACCGCCTCGGCGGACGGGTAGCGCCGGCCCTGAATCAGATCCAGGGTATCGCGGATGTCCTGTTCGGTGGGCATGAAAATCAGGATGTCGCCGCTCGGACGGGAGGCAAACAATTGATCCAGGGCCTTGACGGCCTGCTCGACAGGGGTGGTCTCCTCCCCGTTTTCGGCGGCCGGGGGCATGTAGCGCGTCTCCACCGGATACATGCGACCCGACACCTCGATGACCGGAGCGCCGTCAAAGGCCTGGGCGAACTTTTGCGTATCGATGGTGGCGGACGTGATGATCACCTTCAGATCGCGGCGCTTGCGCAGCAGTTCTTTCAACAGGCCCAGGATGAAATCGATGTTCAGGCTGCGTTCGTGGGCCTCGTCCACGATAAGGGTATCATATGCGTTCAGAAAGGGATCGGACTGGGCTTCGGCCAGGAGAATGCCGTCGGTCATCACTTTGATGCGCGTTCGGGCGCCGCTGCTATCCTGGAAACGGATCTTGACACCCACGATCGGGCCGGCGGATTCTCCCAGTTCCTCGGCAATGCGCCGGCTGACGGTCAAGGCCGCGATGCGTCGGGGTTGGGTCATCCCGATCGCGCCGTCCACCCCCCGCCCGGCCGCGATGCACAACTTGGGCAGCTGCGTCGTTTTGCCCGATCCGGTGGCACCGGCCACGATGAGCACTTGGTGTTCGCGGATTGCCGCGATCAACTCATCCTTTTTGGCGCTGATCGGCAGCTGCGCATCGGTCTGCAGATTCAGCGCCTGGTCCAGGCGCGCGCGTCGCAAAGCGACGGAACGTTCAAGGCGTTGTTCCAGGCGCTGGCAGCGCGTGCGCAGCCTGGCCGCGGTTGCCTGGTCAGGGTCCAAGCGGCGAATCTGGTTGATCTCCCGGCGGGCGGCAATGCGGTCGGCCAACAGGGCTTCCGGCAACATGCGCGTGATGGTCCGGATAGGGTCTTGGAGCGAGGGCGCGGTTTTCCGCTCTGCTTGGGATGGGGACTTCCCCCGGTTTCTTTTTTTGGGGTGTTCTTGATACAATGATGAGTCTCGGATACTATGTTGCGACTGCTTGTTTATACCCAAAGGACTGTTTAATATCATACCTTGAATGGGTTTTGAACAGACCGCGGCAATATCCACTTGCCTGCGATTAAGACTTGGCCTGCAACCGTCCCAAACGAACGGAGCGTGAGCATGAGATTCGTCATTATCGGCGGTGATGCCGCCGGCATGAGTGCGGCCAGTCGCGCCAGGCGCAATGATGCGTCCCTGGAGGTCACCGTCCTGGAGCAGGGCCGGGATGTTTCCTACAGCGCCTGAGGGATTCCGTACAACATTTCCGATCCCCGGCGGGTGATCGAGGATTTGGTGGTACGGACGGCGGACCGGTTCCGTGAATCGGGCATCCGGATGCTGACGGGGCATTGCGTCGAACAGATTGACCCGGCCGCTCAAAAAGTGACCGGCAGCGGACCGGGCCGGCCGTTTCAGATTCCCTACGACCGGCTGCTGATCGCCACCGGCGCCGCGCCCATCCGCCCGCAAAAGCCGGGCTTCGATCTGCCCGGCGTGGTGGTGGTCAAAACCCTGGAGGATGCCAGGGCGGTTAAAACGTATCTACAACAAAAGGCGGTCCGTAAGGCGCTCATTATCGGCATGGGCTACGTGGCCATGGAAATGACCGAGGCCCTGCGCTTCCGCCATGTGGATGTGGCCATGGTCAAGCCGGGGGCACGACTGCTGCCCTGGTTGGATGCCCGGTTGGCCGACCGCGTGCGCGAGGAACTGACCGCCCATCAGGTGGAACTGCACACCGGTTTTTCCGTGGATCGCATCGAGCACGGAGGCGACCGGCTCCAGGTGATCGGGACCGACGGGCAAAAGCTCGCCGTGGATATGGTGATCGTGGCCGTAGGCGTGCGGCCCAACAGCGCTCTTGCGGCGCAGGCCGGCCTGGAGCTGGGGCCGGCGCAATCGATCGCCGTGGACCGCTGGATGTGCACCTCGGATCGGCTGATTTATGCGGCCGGCGACTGCGCGGACGCCTATCATGTGGTTACCGGTAAAAAAGCGTGGATTCCGCTGGCCCTGCGCGCCAATCGCTCCGGGTGGGCCGTTGCCGATCACCTGTGCGGCCGGCCGGTTTCCCTCCAGGGGGTGGCCGGCACCGGTGTTTTTCGCTTGTTCGAGCTGGAGGTGGCCCGCACTGGTTTGATCGCCATTGAGGCCGAACGCGCCGGATTCGAACCGGCCGCGGTCACCATCACGGCGCGTTCCCGCGGCCATGCCCAATCCGGTTCGGCACAGGTTTTGGCGCACCTGATCGGCGACAAGCGCAGCGGCCGGCTGCTCGGTGCCCAGGTGGTGGGGCGCGAAGGCGCCGCCCTGCGCATCAATGCGGCGGCCGTGGCCCTGCATGCCGGCATGACCGTGGAACAGTTCAGCCAATGCGATCTGGCCTATGCGCCACCCTTCGGGCCGACCTGGGATCCCTTGCTGGTGGCGGCCAATCAGCTGTTGAAGAAGCTTGGTTGAGTTTGTCGAGTTGGCGGGTTATTGGGTTTGTTGGGTTGGTTGGTTTGGTTGGGTTGGGATCTCGGGGTGAAGCGGAATCGGAATCGAAAAGGGTTCTCTCGTACTTGACTTCGTAATGTTTCCTACCGAAGTGTTGGATACGATAAAACTTCCGATGCCGAGTTTCGATAAAGGAGGGCACATGAAGAGCTATCGTCAGGAACTGTGGTTCGAGGTGCCCGCACGGCGGGGCTTCATCAACATTACGCCGCAAGTGCAGGAGTGTCTGCGGGCCAGCGGCATCCAGGAGGGGCTCGTGCTCGTCAACGCCATGCACATCACCGCCAGCGTTTTCATCAACGACGATGAATCCGGTTTGCACCATGACTATGAGCAGTGGCTTGAGCTCCTGGCGCCGCATGCGCCCGTCTCCCAATACCGTCACAACGTGGGTGAAGACAATGCCGACGCCCATCTGAAGCGCCAGATCATGGGCCGCGAAGTGGTCGTGGCGGTCACGCAGGCGAAACTGGACTTCGGCCCCTGGGAGCAGATCTTCTACGGCGAATTCGACGGCCGGCGCCGCAAACGGGTGCTGGTGAAAATTATCGGTGAATAGGTGTGTCCCGGCGCAGGCAAGGGGAGTGAAAGCGCGGGCAACAGGGGGGTAGGGATAGGCGTATAGGGCTGTTATGCAGGCGTGTCGGGATTGACGCGACACATAAGAAAAAAGGCATCTTGCCCCCTATCCGCAATGATGCCTTTTTCCTTTTCAGGTTTTAAGCGTTGGTTTTACGAACGTGTTTGGCTTCCGGACCGCGGGTGCTTTCTTCAATATCGAAGGCTACTTTATCCCCTTCATTGAGGGTTTTATAACCGTCCATCTCGATTGATGAGAAATGCACGAAAATGTCCCGACCGTTTTCCTCGTTGATGAAGCCGTACCCCTTCTTGTTGTTAAACCACTTTACCGTACCAATAGCCAAAGCATTTTCCTCCTGTCTGAGTGCGTTCGCATTGATGCCGAAAACCTGTAGAGCGATGCCAAACCCATCTGAATGCGTTTTCAAACGGCTGAATATGATTTATTTGCACAATAATCGATGCTTATCTGAGACGTCAAGAAAAAAACTTTTAAACACGGTATGTTCACTGCGCCGACATGAAGCGTTGTATTTCGGCTTGGCTTTTCAGCCGGGCGACATAGCCCTTTATGGCCGCGTTTTCTTTATTGCGCCGCAGGGTGCGTTCAATCTTCTCGCGCACATCCTTGTACCCGATCGGAACAGGCGGCCTGCGCTCCACCATCTGGATCAAATGGTAACCGAAGCGCGTGCTGACGATGTCGCTGACCGCACCTTGGGGCAATGCAAATGCGGCCTCAGCAAACGATTCCACCAACTGCTCACGGGTGACATAGCCCAGATCGCCCCCGCGTATCCTGCTCGGGCAATCGGAATGGTCGATGGCCAACACGGCAAAGTCATGCTCTTTTTCTATCCGCATTTTCAGGCCCTGGATCTTGTTCAAGGCGTTGGCAGGCTGGTTCGGATCGTCCCAATCTTTTACGGAAACCAGAATGTGTCTGACCCGGATCTGCTCGCCGCGTTCGAAAAACTCGGGGTGCTGGCGGTAAAAAACCTGCATCTCGGCTTCGCTGACCCTGATGGCGCGTACGGCTTGCCTGCGCAGCAATCGCCGCACGGCGAGGCCTGTTCTCAACCGGTCTTTCAGCTGGTTCTGGGTTTTCCCGACAGCGGCCAGATAGTTCTGCAGGGCGGCCGCACCGCCAAGCCGTGTTTTGAGATCCGACAGGGCGGCGTCTACCCATTGAGGCGGGACGGCGATTTTGCTCTTCCGGGCATGCTGGAACAAAAGTTCCCGTTCAATGAGGTTCTCTATCAGCTGAGCGTTCAGCGTATTCAGCTGTTCTTTGGAGATCATCTGGTTGCGCAGGCGCAGGTCGGCACCGAAATGGGCTGTCTCCCACTCCAGATCACGGGCAGTCACGGCAACGCCGTTGACCGAGGCCAGAATGGTTTCCGCTCTCGGCTGCGTTTCAGCATGACAGACCGGTCCGAGGCACAATAGTATCACCCATAGGGTCGCTCCGACGATGTTGCGCTTTCCTTTGAGCATGGGTTTCAATCCATTTCGCGGCTCATTGCGCCTTTAATATCCAAGCGACTGGTTGATCAAAACGACGCTGGTGGGGGTAAGCACGGGCTGCCGGTGCAAAATAGTGGTGATCCGGCAGATTCGTTGCGGGGAATGGCAGTCGCCGCACACGCCGGTTTCGGCGCAAGGGGTTTTCATGCCAAGGCTCTTGGCGCGCATTGGGGCGGCAATGTTGCGGATTCTTTGCAAGGCATCCGGCAGATCGTTGGCCACTTTGTTCATGCCGGCCACGATAAATACCTTCTTCGGTCCGAAACCCATTGCGCTGGTGCGGTTGCCGGCGCCGTCCACATTGACGATTTCACCGGTCATGGTGATGGCGTTGGCGCTGCAGAAAAAACAGTCGCAGTGCAGCTGGGCCCTCCGGATAGCCAAGCTCTCCTGGGGCGAAAGACCGGCTTGCCAATGATCGTGCACCGTTTTTCCTTTGGCCGTCAGATCTTCCACGAAGCCCAGCTTGCGCACCGTTTCCGATCCGCCGAAACCGAAACTGTCATGTTCAAGGAGCATGGGCAGGATCAGTTCCCGCGCCGCCTCGATATCGGGGACCCAGTGGGCGTCAAATCCGTTTTTCTTCAGATTGGCAACGCACGTGCGGCTGCGTTGTTCCCCTAGCCAGTCTTGAAATGAGGGCTGCATGGTTTTTCCTTCAGAATGGGTCAACAGACAGGCAATCAGTTTTCTGCATGATCATCCCCGCACATGAGCACAGGATCTTCTGAGTGATAATCCGATTCGCGACCGATGATACGGATGATTCTCGGGCGATAAGCCTCTTTGCCCCCCAAATGCCGTCCGCCGGCGCGCACGATCAGCAGTGCCATGCCGAAGCACAGAAGGGCCGCAATGGCGGCCACGGTTGAAGGATCGGCCTGAAAGTAGGGTGCCGCCCAATTGCCCAGGCCGCCGCCGGCGATCATGCACAGGATCGGAAAAAGGTAGAGCAGAAAGGTGGCCTTGAGCATTGCGCCCGAATTGATGGAAAGCCGGATGTGATCGCCCACCCGGGCGCCCGCATCGTTGATGGCTTCCACCTCCTGGGATTTGCCGCTGCCGGGATTGCAGCTCTGCCTTGAAGCGCATGATTCGCAGGCGCTCGAACGCACGGTTTTCACCCAGGCGGTGGCCGGTCCATACCCTCCCATTTTAATGACAACGCCTTGTTCGATGGCCATAAGGTATTCTTTTGTGGCGCTTGCAGGCCGGGATGCCCGGACTGCACCTCCGGTTTTGCCGATCAACCCGCAACGGCTGCGGGCAGGCGCACATCCTCTTTTTCACGCAAATAGCAGATCAATCCACAGCGCAGGCAGCGTTCGGATTCGGCTTTGGCCGCGGCCGGATCGAATCCCCGCTCCAGTTCCTGATCTTGCACTGTTTGCGCGCTGCCCGCAAGCGGCATGATTTGGCGCAGGCGCACGGGCACGCGCTCGAGTCGGGTCACGTTCTGCAGGGTCGTGAAAGGGGCTACCACGTGATCGGGCAGATCCATGGACAGCCCGTAAAGCGCCCGGTGGGTCGAGGCTGCGGCGCGCCGCCCGGCGGCGATGGCCTTGATGGCGGCCGAAAAGTCGGTGAGGACGTCGCCCTTGGCCATCAACCCGGTTTCATCGTGATAGGCCGGTTGCTTGTACGGCGGCAAGGCCTGCCATTCGCCCGCGGATGCCTCCCGGGTTCCCTCTTCGGATACTTTGGGGGGCGCCGGGGTGAAAATCAGTTCGGGAATGCGGCCGGACGTGAACACCACGTGGTCCGCGGCCAGGATTTGGGCTTCCGCGCTGGCAAGATCGACTATTTCCACCCCGCTGAGGGTGTCGTCGCGGCCATACAGGCGACCGATACCCGCATCCACACGGATGTCGATCAGGGTGTCGTCGAATTGCGTAACAGCCGCTTCGCGGACCAGCAGCGTCATTTTTTGAGCTCCCAGATCCTTGCAGCGCTGGATCAACCGAGCGTTCAGATTGGGGCTGCCCACGATGACCACATGCCCGTCCAGCCGGACCGCCGGATAACCTTCGGTGCCGGACTTGGCGATGTCGATCAGCAGATGGCAGCCCGGCGCGGGACTGACGTCTCCCTTTGCGCCCGTGCGGGCCAGTCGGCTGTCCCAGCCGCCCACGGCCAGGAAAACCGCATGATACCCCTCGGCCAGCAGGTTGGCCACCGTGAGGTCTCTTCCCAGGAGCTTGCCGGTTTCGGCCTTGACGCCCATGTCCAGAATGCCCTCGATATCCCAATCCAAAACCGCCATCGGCAGGCGGTAGCGTGCGATGGCGCTGCGCAAGAGGCCGCCCATACGGTCCTGCGCTTCGAAGACGGTGGTGGCATGTCCCAGCCGGGCTGAAAAAAAGGCTGCGGAAAGACCTTCCACGCCGCCGCCGATGACCGCCACGCGGCGGCCGGTGTCGGGCGCTCTGTAGGGCTGGACATGTTGGCCCAGCTCCATCTCGACATCTGCGGCGTACCGTTTCAGGAAATTGATGGCCACCGGTTCGTCCACGTACTGGCGCCGGCATTCGTTTTCACACGGGCGCGGGCAAATGCGCCCGATCACCGTGGGGAAGGGGTTGCGCTCCTTGATGATCTGGACCGCCCGGTTGTTGTCGCCCTGGGCGATGGCGCCGATGTAGGCACTGATGTTGATGCCGGCCGGACAGCCCCTCTGGCAGGGCGTGGTGCAATCTTCAGTGGTGTACTCCTTGAGAATGCGCCGGGTGACCGAAGACAGGGTGATGATGTGTTTGGGGCAGACCCGTTCACAGGTGCCGCAACCGGTGCAGCGGTTTTCATGAACCACGGGCAGCCCCTTTGGCCCCATGCTGATGGCGCCGAACGGACAGACTTTGGCGCAGGTGCCCAGTCCGAGGCAGCCGATGGTGCACACCTTCATGCCGCCGTTGAGCAGGGCCACGGCGCGGCAGTCGTTCAGTCCGTCGTAGACGAATTTGGTATCTGCATCGGCCACGCCGTAGGTGCAGCCGGGCAGGGCGATATCCGGTTCCTTGGCTTCAACGCTGACACCCAGGATCGCCCCAATGGCCACAGCCACTTCGGGGCCGGCCGCCACGCACGAATTGGGCGATGCCTTGCCGGTCGCAATCGCTTCGGCATTGGCCGAGCAGCCGGGCAGTCCGCAGCCGCCGCAATTGGCGCCGGGCAGGGCCGCTTCCACGGCCAGGATCTTGGGATCGACATAGACGTAAAACACCTTTGAAGCTATGGCCAGTCCAATCCCCACGACCAGTCCCAGTCCACCCATCAACACAATCGCTAACACCATTTTTATGATTCTCCCAATTCAAGGCGCCGCTCAGGCAATGGCACCGAACTTACATTTATCAAAGCAGGTCAGGCATTTGATGCATTTTTCCTTGTCGATGCGCGCAACCTCTTTTTTCTTCCAGGAAACCGCTTCCACGGGACAGGCTTTGGCGCACAGTCCGCACCGCGAACACAGCTCGGGATCGATTTCAAAGCGCAGCAGATCGACACACCGTTTGGCCGGGCAGCGGCGCTCATAGATGTGGGCTTCGAATTCCTCGCGGAAATAGCGCAGGGTCGACAAGACCGGATTGGGGCCGGTCTGACCCAGGCCGCACAAGGCGGTTTCGCGGATCGTCCGGGACAGCTCTTCCATGGTCGCGATGTCCTCGGGCTCGCCGCGGCCCTGGGAAATCTTTTCCAGCAGTTGGAGTAACCGGCGCGTGCCCTCCCGGCAGGGGGTGCACTTGCCGCACGACTCCTCCTGGATGAAATCCATGAAAAAGCGCGCCATATCCACCATGCAGGTGTTTTCATCCATCACGATCATGCCGCCGGAGCCCATGATGGCGCCCACTTTGGCGATC